>JAYTQJ010000233.1:0-25320 GCA_043746775.1 Schlesneria sp. | reverse complement strand
GCTGGCCGCGGGTTTCATGAATTCGGCGGGGACCAGCGACTTTTCCATCGAACCGCCATGCTTGCCGACGAGGATGTAGTTCGGGTCGACGAGTTGATACACGGCCGATCCCTCGCTGCCGTTGACCTCGGCCCACTCGAAGCCGACGCCGCTGTTGTGGTGCCCCTTCATGAGCGTGCTGCCCTCCCAAACACCGACCGCGCCGGAGGCAAACGTGCCGATCAGGGCCGACCAGTCATCGACCTCGGACGGATCACACGACTTGCCATCGGCAGTCTTGTCGCGCGGGACGAACGTCTTGACCGCGCCGCACACCGACTGGATCGGCCCCATCAGGTTCTGGGCGAAGTCGATTCGATGGATCGTCATGTCGTACAGGTCTCCCGCTCCGGCCAGCTTCTTGTACTGACGCCAGCCCCAACTGGTCTCGGGGAGATCGAGAAACCGCTGGCTGCGGAAGTGCCTCGGTTCACCAAGTGCCCCGCTCTTCACGAGGTGTTCCAAATAGCGCATTGACGGGGCGAAGCGATAAGTGAACGCGGTCATGTGCCGCACACCCTTGGCCTTCGCCGCCTGATACATCTCGTTCGCTTCGGCAAAGCTGACACCGAGCGGCTTCTCGCACATCACATGTTTCCCGCCGTCGATGCAGGCCAGCGCGATATCGCGGTGCGTGAAGTTCGGCGTCGCGATGATCACGGCGTCGATGTCGCGGTCGCTGGCGATCTCGTCGTACTTCGTCGTGTACTTGGCCGGTCCCCACTCGTTCTTCCGCTGGTTGAGCAACTGCTCATTCGGATCGCAGACCGCCGCCAATTCGCAACGCGGATCGAGCTTGATCCCCGGCACATGATGAAAGTCGGACACCAACCCCGCACCGATGATCGCGATGCGCACCTTGTCGTTCGCCATGAGAAGTTTTCCATAAGAAAAAGAGTCTGCCGATTGAAACCGGCCCCTGTTTGCGGCGGGATTGTTTCAGAGGCTTCCTCCGTTTGCAAACGGCTCTTCGATTGTCCGCCAGCGTGATTTCAGCCCTGCGTCAGCGAGGTACTCGCCAGTGCCAGTGCCTGATCGCGTGTGGTGATCTGATCGTTGAGTTGCGCATCGCGAATCGTGTCGAGCAACGTCTTGAAGTCAGGCCCCGGCTTCAGCCCGAGTTGCTTCAAGTCGTCGCCCGTGATGAGCGGAGGCGGGTCGATCACCAACTGCGGTGTGCGCGAGAGATACTCGTCCACGAACAACACGGGGCGCATGTCGTCTCCCGTCGCGAGTCGCTTCACACGCAGCAGGCTCAACAAATCGTCGCGATACGGGTGAGACAGTGTTCGTTTGAGACGAGCCAGCGACAACGAGGGAGCTTCGGCCAGATCGTTTTGACGCGAGACGAGCCACACGATCCGATCGGTCTCATCGTTCGAGAGCTTCAACCGACGGCAGATGTCATGCACGGTCGGCTTGGACGGCAACGCATGGAGCAGTGCCGCGCACGCCAACTCGAACGATGGAGCCTCAAGTAACGACAGCATTGCGAGCGTCAGCTCGCCCATCCTCTTTCTGAGCGGGGGACGTAAGCCCCCTGGTTCTTCGCTTCTCTTTTCATCGGCGATCGAAGAACCAGGGGACTCACGTCCCCCGCTCAGAAAGTCAGAGGATTCGACGGCGAGTTCCGGCAGGATCACGGCGAGCAGTCCAACGTCCTCGCACAGTTCGACCGCGCGGCGACGATGCACATCGATCAACATGCGTCTCAGTTCCTGAGCGATCCGCTCATGACTGACGACGGTGATTTGCTCGGCCATCTCGCGGACAGCCGCCGCAGTGACTTCGTCCAGCGCGAAGTCGAGCGTTGCAGTGAAGCGAACCGCTCGCAGCATCCGCAGCTTGTCCTCGCGCATCCGATCGTGCGGATCGCCGATCGCCCGGATGACGCGCGCCGCCAGATCGGCCTCGCCCCCCACGAAGTCCAACACACGAGCCTCAATCGGATCGTAAAACATCCCGTTGATCGTGAAGTCGCGCCGCTTCGCGTCTTCTTCGGGAGTACAGAACGCGACGCTCTCGGGCCGCCGTCCGTCGAGATACGGTCCCTCGGTGCGAAACGTCGCGACTTCGACCTGCCCGGCGTCACTCCCTCGCGGCGGCAACACCACGATCACGCCAAAGCTGGCCCCAACCGCCAGCGTCCGCCCGTGACCGAACAACGTGCGAACCTGCTCCGGCCGCGCGGTCGTCGCCACGTCGTAGTCCTTCGGCTCGCGACCCAGCAGCAGGTCGCGAACGCAGCCACCCGCCATGAGCGCCTCGTACCCGGCCACCCGCAACTTGCGGACGATCTCGACAGCAAACTCACGCTGTGGGGAAGAAGTCGTCATCACTCGCCGCTCACATTGAGACCCGTACAAAGCAGAGACCCATACAAAAACAACAGCCGGAAGCATCTTCGCAGACACTCCCGGCTGAGGGAAAGTTCATCGCAGACTGGCTTCCAAACGGAAGCCAGTGCGAGCGTCAGGCAGCAGCCTTCTCGTCTTCGATCTTCACGGCCTTATAACCGCCAATCGCCTTGAAGTAGATCATCAGGGCGAGGTAGATCACCGCCATCGTGCCGGGGATGAACGAATCGGCGACGAGTGTCTTGCGGTCACCCGTGATGCTCGACTCGACGAGCGCCTTTTCATCGGGCGACAACGTGGCCAACGCGGCGTTGCTGTCGGCGGCCGTCTTGCGAGCTTCGTTCAACTTCTCTTGAGCGGCACCCAGCTTCTTGCCGTCCAGTCCGAACACGTCTCCGAAGAACAGGAACTTGCTGGGCTGAGCGTTCTTCAACTCATCAAATGATGCGGGAGCCGCGGCCTTCAACGCTTCGCCGGAGAATCGGTCCTTCGAGTAACCGAGACCCGGTGACCCCACCAAACCGGCCGACATCATGCCGATACCGCCCATGATGCTGATCGCGATCGCCCCCGTGCGCGGGAAGCGGTCGGAAGTCACGGCGAGCATGGTTGGCCAGAAGAACGTCTTGCCGATCCCGTACACGGTCAGAGCGACCAAGGCTCCCGCAAACGTGTTGATACCGCTGGTGAGGTTCAAACCGGCGCAAGCCAGGATGGCACTGACCAAGAGGATGGCGACTGGCGACAGTCCAATCTTCTTCTCGATGAAGTCCGCACAGAACCGCAGGGCGAACATCAACGCCGACGTGAACACGAACAGAACCTTGCCTTGTTCCGACGTGAGGATGTTGCCGGTGATGTTCTGAATCCAACCGTCCGTCCCCAACTCCACCGCACCGACCAGTGCGTGAGCGATGAATAACACGAACAACAGAACCGACCCCATCGAAAACTTGGTGATGACGCCGACGGCCATCAGCAAGGCACCACCGACGGCGTAACCGATGTACTTGGCGTTGTCTTCCCCGACCAATGGCTTCAACACGTCACCGAAGAACATCGACACCAAGAAGCAGACCACCAAACCACCGAGCAGGCCCACATCTTTCAGCATGTCGCCCAGCTTGAGCCCCTTCTGCGAGGCTTCCGATTTTGGAAAGCTCTGGCCGAGGAACATCACGCCGTAGATCACGGTCGGGATCAGATAGAGCGACAACTGAAGCTTCCAGTCGAGCTTCATGCGGTCGTCAAGAATCCAGCCGAGCGCACCGCCGAGAATCAAACCGGCGGGCCAACTGGCGTGGAGGATGTTCAAGTAGTGAGTGCGGTTGTTCGGGAAGATGGTCGCGATCAGCGGGTTCGCCACCGCTTCGAGACAGCCGTTAGCGAGAGCAAACAGGAACATGCCCCAATAAAGCATGTTGTAGGCGTTCTCGGGGGTGGACGCTCCGAAGGTCACCACGGCTGAGAGAACGTGCAGCAGAAAGGCGGTCGCGACCAGTTTGCCGTAGCCAATTTTGTCGCACAGCACGCCACCGACAATGATCCCGAAGCAGAAGCCCGAGAACCCGGCTCCACCGATCGCACCCAACTGAGAATCGGTGAAATTGAACGCCGCTTTCCAGTTGTCAAAAATCCCGCCGCGTATGGCAAAGCCGACGCCCGCCGCGAGGATCGCCATGAAGCCCGCCCACAACAGTCGCTGCGCATTAGGCGCGACGGCTGCGTTTCCTTCGTTACTCATCGTTGTGTCCACCATTGAAGAAGATTGGAGATTCCGCGCGTCCCTGCCCACAGCTCCTGAACGCCGCCAAAGACGGCCCGTTGAGAACTCAACAGGCGAAGCGGGGCGGGATGCTAACCAGTCCCGTTCCATCTTTCTACGAACGAAGTTTCAACGACTGATCCGAGGGTTTGCCGCCGAGACACGCCGGTTCGTACTCCCGAATCAAACCGGGCCATCCCGCCAAAGCAGCCTTCACCGCTCCGCGTGAAGACAGCCGATGGCGTGTAATCGCTGTTTGTGAACCCGGCCTCGAACTCGCGCCGGGCCGACTTCTCCGCGATGAGACCGCTGCGGAGCGACCCAAGGTTGCCCCGCGTTCGGCTGACTTCACGCGGAGCGATGAAGGCTACTTTGGCGGGCCACTGTTTGGCCGCTTGGGGACAAACAGTGAGGAGGAGAGTTGGCTCGCCACTCGCACTGCTTCTCCGAGGACTCCGAAGCAGTGCCACGCCGGTTCGTAATTCACGAATCAAGCCGGGCCACGCCGCCAACAGCGATCAGGCGCAGCCTGACCTACACGGCAATCAGAAGTAAAACTTCCCGCAGTGGGGACATGTTCGGATAGTTACGCTCGTCAGCCCAGTGCTGGTCGGGGTGAACGTCTTTCCGCACGAACTGCATGTTCGTTCCGAAGTCAGCAAAGACGCGAAAATCGTTGGGCCTTTCAATCCGATGCCAGTACTGAGAACGGTGGGACTACTGATCAAGTTGACCGTGGAATTCACTAACGAAGTTGATGCCGCTCGCATGGCTTCAATTTGCTTCCGCAAGTCTCCCTTTTCTTTGTCGCTGAGTTTCGAGTGCTTAACCATTGTCTTCATTTCGGACTGGATCTGCTCGATTTTCTTGTCCCGATCCGCAAGCTCGTGGGCGTGCAGCTGATTCTTTTGGACAAGCAGTTTTATGAAGGAACCCATTTCATCAGCGCTGCCTGAGAGTCGGTTGAAGATGCCAAGGAACTCGGAGAGATACTTGTCGTCTGAGTGCCGAGGATATCGAACTCGATGGTCGATCTCGCTCCAGCCCTCCTCAAAGATGGTTCGTACCTGCAACTCGGCAAGATACGTTCTCTTGTCCGGATGGAACTCAACTAGGTAGTGAATACTGCGATAACCAAAGGGATGCACCCTAACATCGAGCTTGGCTGTACCCGACTCCTCAAACAATTCCGTTGGATCGCCCTGTCTAACGTAAGCAATGGGGTTCTCGTGAAGGTTCCAGGTACTGGATACAAAATCGTGAATTGAACGCCACTCGTCCTTGAAGAGGTGAAGCGCTCGTAATCCGATCAGGTCAGTCACAAGCTCTTGGTAAGACTGAACGGTGAAATCGAGATCATGATGCTCCAGTTTCTTGCGTATGATCTTCGCAATGAGGTTTTCCGGGTTCTTGACCCGCACTTTCAGCGAATGAACATCAGGAACATTTTGGAGGCGTTGCGAAATGTAATTCCCTGCGGTCCGAAGGTCGGCGGCCGCACCGACATGGTGTGCTGCAATCTCTTTCAGGACACTCCATTCCAAGCCCGTCTGTTTGAACTCTTCGGCTGTGATGGCATGTCTGGCAAGCAGCGCATCTTCCTGAAATGTCGAGTCCGTGATGGCGTTCATAGGTCGAATCCTCGAACTGACTACGATCGTTATTTGTTTAAATACAATACGACCGCTACGGCAGTTCTCGTATCAGGATGCTGGCGAACTCGATGGGGTCGCCGTGGTGTTGGAGGGCGATTGGGCCGCGGGGGGCGACGCCGGGGAGTTGGGCTTGTTCGATGACCAGTCCCGTAGGGTGTGTGGAGTCTTCGGAACACACCACGCTCGCGCGACAATCTTGGTGTGTTCCGCGTTGCTGCACACACCCTACGTTTGTGGTTATTCAAAATCTAATCCGTCGAGATGCGGTTGAGCTGATGATCCCCAGTCGGCGGGGTAATGGCCCGACTTCACATACCGATGAAATGATGACCACGGCCAATCCACGACGCGACTCGCATATTCATGCTTCACCGGGTTGAAGTGCGTGTAGTCGAAATGCTTCTCCAAGTCATCCTCGTCGCGGACGACGTGCTCGTGGTAACGGCGCTGCCAGATGCCGCGATTGCCTCGACGCTTTTGTGAGTCTGTCACCGGTTCTTCGTGTCCTCCCATGTCGAGCCAGTCCGCTGTGAACCGGTCCTTGATCGCCTTCCATCGCGAGGGGTAGTCGGTGTCACCCGGCGGAAGATTCCAGATGCAATGCAGGTGATCCCATAGCAGCACGATGGCAAACAACTCGAACGGCCGATCAATCTGAGTCTGGCGAAATGCCTCTCCAAGCAGTCGTCGAGCGGATGGGTCTCGAAAGAACGGATACCGGTGGCAAGTCACCACCGTGAAGAAGTAGGTTCCTCCCTCGACAAACCATCGCCGGTAATCCGACATGAAGAGGCTCCTCTTCGAGGCCAACTGACCGTAGGAACACACCAGAATTAGAGGGTGGCTATCAAACTGGTGTGTTCCGCTGCGCTGCACACACCCTACGAAGACCAAGGCTACGGCAGTTCGCGAATCAAAATACTGGCGAACTCGATGGCGTCACCGTGATGTTGGAGGGCGATGGGGCCTCGGGGGGCGACGCCGGGGAGTTGGGCTTGTTCGATGACCAGTTCGCCGTTGAGGCGTACGGTCAGGCGGTCTCCCTTCATCGTGATCAGGAACCGGTTCCACTGGCCGATCGGTTTGTCGGCGACCTTTTTTGGGGTGACGCCTGCTCGCACTTCGGCCGGTTGGCTGGCGTCGGTGCGATAACCGTAGACCTCGCCGCTGCCGCAGGGGCGGCACCACATGTTGACCTGACTCTTGCTGCTCCCTCGCAGATAGAGGCCGCTGTCGCCCGCATCGTCCACCTCGATCTCGACCGGCTTGCCGTCGGTGCCGATCTCATCGAGTCCCGTCGGGAGCGTCTTGGGCCACATCTTCTTCGTTGGCTTGCCGGTCCAGCGCCAGTCGCAGATCAGCTCAAAGTCGCCGAATTCTTCTTCGGACCAGAGGCTCGGTTCGGGAGCGTCGCACTTGCCGTCGTAGACCAGCTTCCAGTCTGACGGCTTCCAGTGAGTCTTGTGTTGCTCGGTCGCTTTCCAGCCGGTCAGGTCGAGGCCGTTGTAGAGCGAGCGATGTCCCAAGGCTTCGAGGGCGATCTCTTCCGGCTTCGGGTTCGTCGTCGGGAGTTCCTTGAGCTTGATGTTGCGGAAGTGGCATTCCGAGCCTTCCGACTCCAGACAGATGTAGCCTTTGCGCGGGTTGCACTTCGTCCCGCCGCTGACTTCTTTCCCGTTCACTTCCAGCTTGATCGTGCCGTCGTTGCAGGTGACGCGGTAGTGGTTCCATTCGGGCGAGGGCTTGCAGCGTTTCTCACTCGGCAGGCAGCGTTCCGCACCGCCGGGATGCGGCCGATCAGGAGTCATCTTCGCGCCCCAGATGGAAAAGATGTCGCCGTGACTGGTATAGGTCGCCGTCTCGCGCCCATCTAGAATCTGGACTTCGATGCCGCGCGAGAACGGGCCGCTCACGGCGGTGATCGGGTCGCCCCAGATGAACAGCCCCGCGTTGCCGCCCGGCTTCATGTGTCGCCATTCCAGTTCGATGATGAAGTTCTCGTACATCCGGTCGGTGCGGAGCGTCCCCGTCGGCAGGCCCGTGCTGACGATCATTCCTTCTCGCGCCGTGAACGTCTTCGGCGCGACGTTGACCGGAACCCAGCCCGACAAGTCCTTGCCGTTGAACAGCGGCACGAAACCCGGCTCATCGGCGGCCGGAGCGGGGAGACTTATCAACCAGATCAAGCCGACGGCGATCATCAAACGCATGGCAGGTTCCTCGGGGTGTGAAATGAAAACGGGGTTCGGAGTGTGGCCGTTCTGTGTCGAGGCATCAGGCTACTCGGATGATGTCCGTTTTTCACGGGCACGAGTTGGTTTGGCGATCAACTAGGGCCATCGCCTTGTTGGGTTGCGAAACTTGTAGGGTGGGACCAGCGGCGTTTCGCCGCGCCGGCCCACCAGGATTTCTCGACGTTTCCCCAATGGTGGGCCGGCGCTCGAAGCGAGCTTGTCCCACCCTACGTTGAATAGGCGATGGCTCTGGCAAGTACCGCCGTCCGCTTGGCGATCCATTCCGACCTCGTGCTATACTCGGCCAGCAGTTCAAGCGGCGGGCTTGAGTACGTTCAACAGTCTGTTGAAAACGTAGGGTAAGCGTCTGGCTTGCCCGTCATTGCTGTTGGAAAACGGGCAAGCCAGAGGCTTACCCTACGTTTTTCAACCAGTAGTTTATTGAGGAGCTTGGCGAATGATTCGATCGTTCTTGCGTTACGTGTGTGTCTGCGGGTTGGGCTCGGTGATGATCGGTTGCGACCAAGCTCCCCCTCCCGTCTCGAAGCCAAACGCCACGGCGGTCGCCTCGTCTGTGAAAGACTCACCACCGACGAGCAACGAAGCCGCCGCGACCGCACCGAGCGACTTACCCAAGCCGAAACGAAAAGCGTTCGAGCTGAGTGGCGGAGCGGCCTCATCGAGCGCGGAATCGGCGGACACGGGTGAGAAGTTTGCCAGCGTCCGTGCGGCGCTCAAGCCGCTGCAGATTCTGATCGGCAGTTGGAATGGAACTTCACGCAACGCGGCCCTCGATCAGCCGGGCTGGGCTTGGGACCTGAAGACCGATCGCAAGCAACCCGCGCTCAGGTTGAAGTCGGACAAAGGGAAATACATTCGCGAAGGGCGACTGACATTTCTCCCGGCCTCGCAGGAGTTCGAGTTCACCGCGACCGACGGCGACAGCAAGCAGCACGTCTTTCGTGGCAACTTCAGCGAACCGGTGCAGGATGTCCCCGGCGACGACAAGAAAATGCAGCGGACTTACAAACTCCAACTGACCGAAACGGCCGCCGACGCCGATGGCGAGCAATGGCGGCTGGTCATCAACCAACAGGAAAACAACCGCTACATCCTGGAGGTCGATCGCAAACGCGGCACGGGAATGTTCAATCGCATCGACACGATCAACATCCAACGCGAGGGAACCTCATTCGCGCTGAGCGACACCGACTACGGCGAAAAAACGTGCATCGTCTCACAGGGCCTCGGCACGACTGCGGTCAGCCACAAGGGCAAGACCTACTGGGTCTGCTGCTCCGGCTGCAAAGCCGCGTTTGAAGAAGAACCCGACCGCTGGATCGCCAAGTTTGAAGAGCTGCAAAAGATGAAGAAGTGACACGAGCCGCACAATGGCGACCGAACACAACCCGGTGCGAACGCGCCCAACCCCCGGCTTTGGCCTCCGCCCTCCATGTTATGCAGCAAAGACACCCATGAGCGTTCGTCAAAACGTAAATCGCCGTGTTTCTTCGCGAGCACTCGACAGTTTCCAGTTCATCGCATGTGACACGCCTGATTTCGTCGTCGAATGGTTTGCCGATTGGCTAACGACTTACATTAACGATGGCGCGACGATAAAGGACGAGCAGACACTTCAATGCGGTTTCGTAATTCTAAAATGCCGCGTTAAGAACCGGCTCTTGTCACTGCTCAGTCCCGATTTCGATGAAATGCCAATCCGTTGGACCGATGACCTTCGCAAATCACTTGGGATCATTACGGCTCACAAATACACTCCCGAGAGTGTTGGGCTGATCCCCGACATCCCGTCACTACAGCAGACGGCAATTACCGGCGAACGATTCGCTGAATTTCCAATGTTCGCGAATCGCAGCACACCGAGTAGTGCCAATCCAAATGATTCGGGATGGTTCGTGGGAAGCCAAGACGCCGACAATAATGATCCCGCAACACTACAGGTTATGTCGTTGTACGAACTCGTTCTAAAAGTTCCGCACGTACTTCAATTCCTGTCGCTGCCCGTTGGTTGCCAAGTTGTGTTTTCCGCTGGCACCCCGGTCCTCCTAAAAGACTACAAAGAAGTGGCCGTACCGCCAGACTCGTATTTGGGACAGGTTCTCGGGCGGCGTGGCATTGCTTGACGGCGCAGTGAACCCAATCGTTGGCAGGTTAAACTAGAGACCATGAGGCCGAAGAATCGCCAATTCCTGAACAGCCTCGATCCCGACTTCGTCCGCGGCGTCGGCGGACTCCCTCGCCCGTCGAACAGCCCGAAATCGAAAGAGTCTTCGAGTGATGGTGCCTCGTCAGCACCGTAGCTCTTCATTTTCTTGTCCTCTATCCTCTTGTTCGGCAGGATCTGTGATGTTCAAGATTGGAAGAAACGGTTGGGTGAGGGATCTCAAGGAGTTGACTGAGCCACTGGGTCCAGAGTTCTGGTCGGATTTCCAACCTGCATCCGAGTTTCAGATGCGTACTGCCGAACGAGAACTGGGCAGAAAGCTTGATCCGGAGTTTTGCGAGTTCTATCGCACCATCGGTTACGGAGCATTCCCTGAGTTTGGCCAATTCGACTCACCGGAAGAGCTTATCTTGGGGGCCGGGGCTGCTATTTGTTTTATTACTGGCAGCCTCACGCCAGGCGAAGAGTGGGCCACTCCGGAGCAACACACGCGGCTTTGGCTTTCGCGAGGACGCGAGAATCCCGATTCACGCAGATTCACTGAGGAGGTGCTGACCCTCGACGACGTGAAACTCTACGATTTACTGCAGTTTGGCTCGAACGGTTCGTGCTGTTATCACCAGTTGTATGTGGGCTGTGATCCCGTGCCGCTGCGCTATTGTCTGCTCACTGATTCTCAAGAGATGGAAGATCGAGCCGCGTCTTTTTCAGAGGGTTTGAGGAAGATCATCGAGTCCATTTTACTGGACACAAGTGTGTAGGGTGCGTGAAGTCTTCGGAACGCACCGTCTTCGGCCAAACCGGTGCGTTCCGAGGACTCCACGCACCCTACAGCGAATGAGAAAAATAAGGAATGACATTCATGTTTGATTTGTCTGCGATTCAGGCGGCGATTCGGGCGCAGGGGTTGGATGGCTGGTTGCTCGCCGATTTTCGGGGGAGCAACATTCTGGCGCGGCGGATTCTGCAATTTGCCGACGGGACGATGGGGTCTCGCCGGTGGATGTACTTCATTCCGGCCAGCGGCTCGCCGAGGAAGCTCGTGCATCGGATCGAGTCCGGGGCGCTCGACCATCTCCCCGGCGAGAAAACGGTCTACCTCAAGTGGCAGGCGTACGAAGCGGGCGTCGCCGACCTGGTCCGTGGCAGTCGGACGCTGGCGATGGAGTACTCGCCGCGCAACGGCATCCCGACGCTGTCGCGCGTGGACGCGGGGACCGTCGAACTGGTGACGGCGTGCGGCGCGCAGGTTGTCTGTTCGGGAGACCTGATCCAACTGTTCGAGGCCGTGTGGGACGACGAGCAGTGGGCGATGCACCAGGCGGCGGGAGTCCACACCGACTCGGCGTACTCGGTCGTGTGGAAGTTCATCGCCGACGAAGTCCGTTCGCGCGGTGAGACGACCGAGATGGCGGTGAGCGATGTCATCATGGCTCACTTCGCCAAGCACGGCCTGACGACGTACCACCCGCCGATCGTCGGAGTGAACGCTCACGGCGGAGACCCGCACTACGAGACCGGCCACTCGCCGATTCGGGCTGGCGATTTCGTGCTCGTGGACCTGTGGGCCAAGCTCGACAAACCGAGGGCCGTCTACAGCGATCTGACTCGTACCGGCTTCGTCGGTGACACGGTCCCCGAGAAGTACACGAAAATCTTCCTCATCGTGGCCGCCGCGCGCGATGCCGCGATCAAACTCGTGCGAGACCGGTTTTCAAGCAGCCAGCCGCTGCAAGGCTGGGAGGTTGATGACGCCTGTCGCGCGGTGATCGAACAGGCGGGCTATGGCGAGTTCTTCGTCCATCGCACCGGCCACAGCATCGGCCAGGAAGTCCACGGCAACGGAGCCAACATGGACAACCTCGAAACCCACGAAACACGTCTCGTGCTGCCCGGCTGCTGCTTCTCAGTCGAGCCGGGAATCTATCTCCCCGAGTTCGGCGTCCGCAGCGAAGTCGATGTCTTCGTGGACCGGCAGAACCAGGTCCACGTCACGGCGGGCGAACTGCAAACGGAGATCGTTCCGATCTTGCGCGACTTTTGAATCTTGGTGTCTTTCACACGCTTCAGAGTGAAAGGTTTAGAGCCAATCCTCGCGCGGTCTAAAGTGAGGCATTTGCCCAAAGTTGGGCTTGGTGAGCCGGGTGGCGTCAGCCCCCGGACTTCATGAGCTAAGAGTTCGGGGGCTGACGCCCAATGGCACTTACTTTGAGCGAATTTCAAATGGACGATCTGTGCGACGTAGCTGAATTCGTAAGAATTCAGCCGGCTTTGACGATCGTCTGAAGTCTTACGACTTCAGCTACACCCCAAAGTGAGTGCCATTGGGCTGACGCCACCCCGCTCCGAAAAACAGAGCAGGGCTAACGCCCAAGAGTCACACTAACAACTCCCGCGAAATCCCAGCACGCGCCGGGCTTCGATGGGACTCAAGCTTCCATCCGCGACGGCCTGCGCCGCGCGTTGATTCATGCTCTGCATTCCCGCTCGCTCCGCCAGCGCGTGCAGTTCTGTCGCATCGCTCCTGGCGAGAATCGCGCGGCCGACATCCTTCGCGTTCGGATCGAGCAACTCGGCAAGCAGCATCCGGCCGCGATAGCCCGTCCCGTCGCACGCAGCGCACCCGACGGGGACTCGCACGCGAGGAACATCGAACCCCAACTTCGCCGTTTCGTCGTCGGTCCACACGGCACACTCGCACCGCGCCCGAAACAGTCGCTGACACATGATGCCCAGCAACCCGGTGCGCAGCAGATACGGTTCAATCCCCATGTCGCCGAGCCGGCTGACCGCTTCCGCCGCACTTCCCGCATGAAACGTCGAGAGGACCAAATGCCCGGTGAGACACGCCTGAAAAACCGTCTCCGCCGTTTCTCGATCGCGGATCTCACCGACCAGAATCGCATCGGGGTCTTGCCGCAAGAGGGATCGCAGCCCGGTCGCATAGTTGAACTCGGCTGAGCGATTCACCTGCGACTGCGACACGCCGGACAGCACGGTTTCAATCGGGTCTTCCAACGTGACGAGGCTCTTCCCCGCTCCCGACTCGCGATGCAGCTCGCGCAGGCAGGCATAGGCCGTCGTCGTCTTGCCGCTCCCCGCCGGTCCTGTGATGAGCAACGCTCCGGCCGTCTCACGCAACAGTCCGAGCAACCCGCGTTGAATGTCGTCCGGCAAGCCAAGATCACTCGGCCACTGATACCGCCCGGTCCCGGCGAACAACCGCACGACGGCTTTCTCGCCATACAAAGTTGGAAACGTGCTGAGCCGCATCTCGGCATCGGGCGATCCCTCACGCAGTCGCCCTTCCTGCGGGATGTCGGTGCGATACGTGAGCAAGTCGGCCAACACCTTCAGCCGCGCGGCGACGTTCGCCGCCAGCTTGCGAGGAAGCGTGGCCACCGGCTGCAACACGCCGTCGATCCGCCAGAGAATCGTCAGCTCGGTCTCACCCGGAGTGAAGTGAATGTCACTCGCCCGCGCTTCACCCGCCCCCGCCAACACAGTCGCGACAACATCGCTCACATAGTTCGGCTGAGCCTGATCGCCGCGAGTCAACCGGCTGGCCAACTCACCGCGCAACCCGCTCTTCGCCGAGTCCGACAACGGCGACATCGAGTCAGCGATCGCAGACGGAACAGCGGTAACAAAAGAGCCGGGCATCGTGAACTCAACTTGAGACGGAAGAGAAAATCGAAGGGAACCGCAGAGACCCAACTCGCCAAAATCTCACCCGAGCCAGAACGGCCGTTTGAGAAGCTGACATGCGAACGAACCAACAAAACTGCGTCAGACGTTTTGTCATTGTGCCCACGGTCGATCGCCGACGCAACCCCACTCGACAAAGATTTTCGAGACGCAGCGGTTGGTGGCTGAGGCCGAGAAGGCCCTCAAGGATCATTCGAGGCGTGGACATAGAGATCATCGAGCGGCACCACCGCTACAAGGAGGACGCCCCCAGCGGCACGGCCCTCAAGTTCGGTGAGATCGTCGCGCGAGAGATGGGTCAGACGAACCACATCCACGGCCGCGAAGGCCGCACCGGTCAGCGGCCGCACAACGAAATCGCCTATCACGCGCTGCGAGTCGGCGACAACGTCGGCGAGCACACGATCGTCTTCGGCCTGCTCGGCGAAACGCTCGAAGTCACCGTCAAGGGCCAGTCGCGCGACAGCTACGCAGCCGGAGCACTCACCGCCGCCAAGTACCTCGCCACCCAAGCCGCCGGCCTCTACACGATGGCCGACGCGCTCGGACTGTGACACGTTGGTGGAATGTGGGTACTGGTGGCACTGTGTGTTGGTGACTAACTGAGAGCAGAACAGCCATCACAGCCGTCGCATCCAACACATTCGATGCAAAAGGGCTTGACACAAGCGTAGTTATTGGAATGAGACTCGTTGACAACCACATGCCACGAGAATAATCTTCGCCTTGCTGTTGGCTCCAGTTTCATGTACAGCCCGCAGGCTACGGCAACGGAGGCCCGAGCGGTTACCGGATCGTCAACTCACATCGGCGGTTGATCTTGGCAAAGTCAACGAACAAAAAACCGCCAGCAGTGTCTCAGACTTCTGAGGAAGAATTACAGCGGCAGCACGAGCGCTTCATGCAGATTTGCAAAAGCGTTGCGTCTATTACGAAGACGGCATTTGTTTGTGGTGCGATAGTTGGATTTGGCTATGTCACATTCTACTTGCCAATTCGGGAGTCTCACGGCGAGACAACGGTCATCGAACAGTCTGTGACTTTCCTAGCGAACATCAGTACTCATGTTCTTGTGGCATGGGGAACTACGGCCGCTGCGGCGATTTACGGACTCAACGAGAAGCGACTTCGCCACGCGGAACGCTCAGAGAGAGACAAGCGCCTTCGGGAGTTTGAAAAGACCAAAGACCCGAATGTGACCTCAAGCGGCCTAAACCCGTCTGGAACTGAAGCGACGGAAAAGACATGACAAACGCATACATCCTGCCGCAGATTATTATCAGCCTCTGCATCTTAGTGTTCATCGAACGCTTGTTTGCCCAGCTTCGGAGAGAGAGGTTTCGATCCAAGATCCGCAAACTGCGCGATGATCTTTTTGATTGGATGGTCGCGCATCGCCAAGACTTCCAGTCGCCAGAATACCGCGATGTCCGTCAAACGCTCAATGGAATGATGCGGATGTCAAATACATTGGGACCATTTGAGTTTTTGGTATTGTTCTCGCGAGAATCAAGCAAAAAAACGTCACCGCAGCCGTGCGGCGTCAGCGCCATGCCAGAGTCGCCACTCAAGCAGAAACTCATTCAAGTGCAAATCGCAGCCGTTCACTCAATGCTGTGGTTTCTATATGCAGAGGGCATTTTTGGTAGATGTTGCAGAGCGATTTGGCTTTGCTGTAAGACGATGTCTTACGTGAGCAAGACGAAAGCGGCTGTCATGGTTGGGGCACAACAGATTCTTCGCGAGGCACACCAATTCGGCAGTCCGCATCTCACAGCAACGCAGCGAATGGTTCTCACCCGGTGACATCGCAAAAAACATGGCCCCGACTTCGGGGCCATGTTTTTTTAAGCGGCCGTCACTTTCGCTGGGTGGCACAGGTTGCCGCTTTGGAGACCTGTGTGCCACACGGTACAAGAGGAGGTTTGGAAATGATTTTCAGATTGAACAATCTCTTCTGCCTCACGCCCTCTCGGTAGCCGAAGCAGCAACCGAGGCTACCCAACCACTGCAAGCTCATTCGGAAATCTGTTCCATCGCACCCATCACACGCTCATAGCCCTCGGCCGCACTCGATCCTGCGAGCGTTCTGTGGTGCTGCCAGGTTGAGAGGTTCATCCGCATGAACAGGTCCGCGCCCAGTACCGTCATGAACATTGACCGGCCGATCACCTCCAGAAAGAACCCGATGAGGTCGAGTGGGCCGAGTAGGGATGTCTTCACGTCCAAGCCGACCAGATGAATGCCGAAGTATTGCTGGGGTGCGAGGTACGTGACCAACAGCAGACCCGCCAGAGCTGTCGCGCCGCTCACGATTTGTTGCACGCGGCGCATGCGCAGGAAGTCTGCTTCCGACATCAATGGTCTCGCGAAGACATCGGCTCGGAAGACATAAATGAATGGCGCACCGGCCAGCAGCAGCATGCTGATCAGGAGCAACGGCTCGCTGGTGATCTGGTTGATCGCAATGAAGATGACCAGCAGGAACAGGGCATAGAACGGGGCCGCCGCCACCAGAAACCAGCCGGGGAGCATCGACTCCGGCACCAAGGTTTTGACCCGCAGACAGGCGCGTTGGACGCCGGGGACCAGCGACAGCACGGTGGGAAGCAGCACCACCATCTGCTGCGCCCCTTCGAGCAGGCCCTCCAGCAGGAGTTGCAAATACAGGGCGGGGTCTTGATCGAACATGACCTTTTGCTCTGGCTCGCCCCACCAACTCCAAGGACACAGGGCGACCAGCATCGGCACGAAGAAAGCGATCAAAAATCCGACCAACAGGAACTGAAACGAGAGCTTTAACCGGGTCCAACAATAAGCCACGGCCAACGCTGCCAGAGGAAGCGCGTACAACGAAAAGAGGTGAACTCCGTCCGCAATCTGACCAAGCGCCTTCGAGCGTTCGCCCAACTTGCCCTTTGTTTCGGCCACCGCCTTTGCATTCGTGGAACTCTGTTTGACTGTCGTCTTTTCTTCATCGGGTGCGTCCTCGTCGTCCTCCATTTCACGATCCGCTGGCAAAATAAGTCCCGCAGTGGGCACTGCCTCTTTCACACCCTCCACCAGATGCTCCGTCACGACTTCGAGGAGATCAGGCCGGTCCTCGGTTTCCGTGAACTCAACGTAAGTGGTCAGCCCTGCGCTGAGCAACGTGGCGAGTACGACCACCACCACGATGCTGCGACGCCAAACCAAAAAACGCTGAATCGTCGGGTCATGAATCCCGAGGGCCTCCAGCTTGGCTTGCTCGTCATGGCTGACAGGGATCGTCCGAAGGTTGGACGCAAAGGCGCGGCGAATTACGCGAATCAGGAACATCGAAGGCTTCTCCCAAACTTACACACTGAACAGGCTGCGAATCGGTTCACCATCCGAGAGACGGTGCGGGCGGCCGAGTGGGTCGTGGACTTCCGAGGCGGGGTTGAAACCGAACCGCCAGTAGATCGTTGCGGCCAGGTCACCAGGAGTGACGGGATCGGTGGCCGGGTACGCGCCGAGGCGGTCGCTCGCGCCGTGAACGTGTCCACCGCGAACGCCGCCGCCGGCGAAGAGGACCGTGTAGCAGTCGGGCCAGTGATCGCGGCCTGCGGTGGCGTTGATCGTCGGCGTCCGACCGAACTCGCCCATCGCGACGACGAGCGTCGTGTCGAGCAGCCCGCGTTCAGCCAAATCATCCAGCAGCGCCGCCAGTGCGGTATCGGCTTGAGGCAACAAGAAGTTCTTGTGCTGGTTCGCTCCCTGCGCGTGAGCGTCCCAGTTCTGACCCTGCTGCTGGAAGTCGTACACGTTGACGAACGGCACGCCCGCTTCGACCAGTCGCCGCGCGAGTAACACGTTCTGACCACGCATCGTTCGCGCGTAACCATTCTCGGCCCCGCCCTGATTGGCCGTTGCCGGATCGACCTTGCCGAACCCGTAACGCTCGCGGACGGCGGTCGGTTCCTGCGCGATGTCGAGCGCCTGCCGCATCCGTTCCGAATCGAGCAACCGGTACGCCTTGTCGTAGAACGCGCGGAGCGAATCCCCCGCCACAAGCCGTCGTTCCAGCTTCTGCTCCAAGGTTCGATCGAGCGATGCGAGCAGCGACTTCCGGTCGAGTTGTCGTCCGGCATTCAAGCCCTCGGGCCGCAGCAGCATCTCCACTTGGTACTGCTTCTTGTCGGGATCAACTTCGATGCAGAGCGGGTCGAACCGCGAACCGACCAGTCCCGCCCCTTGGCAGGGGACCGGGTGAACGTTGCGAAACGGAAACGGCAGCGACGCGAACGGGACTTCGATCTGCTGCTGTTGGAGTTGCTGCCGCAGGTACGAGACCGCGCTGCCGTAACTCGGATAGGTCTGAGATTGAGGAGCAAACAACTCGCGATCGGGGCCTTCGAGCGGTCGGCCCGTCAGCGCGTGAATCGACGCCGAATCGTGCAGCCGCGCCTGATGAGTGACACTGCGCACGAGGGCGACTCGGTGCATCTGCTGACTCATCTTGGGGAGATGCTCGCAGACGTGCAGGCCGGGCACGGTCGTGCTGATCGGCTGGAACTCGCCCCGCACTTCGGACGGCGCATGCGGCTTGAGGTCATACGTGTCGAGATGACTCGGCCCGCCGTAGTAGAAGACGAGGATGCACGACTTCAGTGGCTGGAGCGATCCCGGCAGCGGCTCACTCCCGCCGCTAGCGGCCTCAGCCCTCCAGACGCCCCCCAAGTTGAGACCGAGGTATCCGCTCGCGCCAAGCTGAACCAGCCGCCGCCGCGAGAGAGTGTCGAGTGCGTTCAATATGGTCTGTCCTTCTGTGAGCGGCACGGCGCTAGCCGCCGGTTGTGTGATGAGACCTCTGAGCGGGGCGGCGTCAGCCCCCTGGCTCTTGGGCACCAGCCCCGCTTCAAAGAACCAAGGGGCTGACGCCCAATGGCACTCACTTTGGGGTGTAACTGAAGTCGTAAGACTTCAGACGATCGTCAAAGCCGGCTGAATTCTCACGAATTCAGCTACGTCGCACTGAACGTCCATTTGAAAATCGCTCAAAGTGAGTGCCATTGGGCGTAAGCCCCCTGGCTCTTGGGCGTCAGCCCCGTCTACGGTGAACTCGGAACCAAGGGCAATACCTCGCACGGTCCTTGATGAAACCTCTGAGCGGGGCGGCGTCAGCCCCCTGATTCGTTGAAAACGGGCTTACGCCCAAGAACCAGGGGGCTGACGCCGCCCCGCTCCGAAAGACAGAAGAGTGCTGACGCCCAAGAGTCGAGTCGGAATTTCGGCAGCAGGTGAGCCGCAGCTCAACCCGACATCGAGATGTCGGCCAAGTCGGCGCGGATCGTTTCATACGTCGTGTTGTACGCCAGCGCGAGCGGATCGGGCGTGACGCCCCACCGCTGACAGGCCGCCTGATAAATCTCGGGCCACCAGTTGCGATGTTCGGTCAGACCCTGCTCGACATACGCGCGCCAGTGGCTGAGAACTTTGGTCCAGCAGCGGTCGCCGTAGCCCATCGCTTCGTGGAGGTCTTTGAATTCCTTCACGTACCACTCGCGGCCGATCTGCGCGTGCAAGACTTCATCGGCCCAGTCGAAGTCCTGAATCACAGCGGCCAGCGGCAGGCCCGAGGCTTGTCCCACTTCCCACTCAAACCGCTTTCCCGATCGCGGCATCAACCCCTGCTCGATAAAGAACAAGACCGCGTGACGCTCCCACGGTTCAAGCTGAGTGTTCAGGTTGAGCGACCAGGTGAAGTTGATCGGGATGCGCGACCAGTCGATCCCTAACGCGACGAACCCAACCTCGCCGAGCATCGCGTGACGAGCCTCATCCCACAGTTGCCGCGTCATGTCGCGCGTGTACTTCCACGGCTTCCCCTTCGTCTGGGTGAGAATGCTGGCCATCATCTCGGGCACGTCGATCTCGCGCAGCCGCTTGTAGAGCATCATCAACACCTTGTCCCGCGCGGCGAAGCGTTCGTCGTACAAAAACGCTTCCGGGTTGACGCCCGCGTTGTACGAGTCGGCGAAGCGGGCATCGCGCTGCGGCACGGGGTCGTACTGAAACGGCGTAGCGGAGAAGATCGGGGCGAGGACAAGACGAGCGGACGATTCGTCGCGATGTCCCGAGATACCGCCCGCGCTCGTAAGACACTCGCCCAGCAACGCAACCCACGGTGCGAGCCGTTCGCACGACTCCGCGTCCACAAGTGACTCGGCCGCTCGTGCGCCGTAAGCCCGCATGTCTTCCAGCTCCAGCAGACAGAAGCGGTTCAATCGGACGGTCGGTGCGTCGGCGAGCAAGTTCGTCGTCGCCTGGTACTTCTCCAACGACTCGATCAGTGCCGGGACGAGTACCTCGTAGATGCCGACCACCAGTTCGACATGACTCGGCGAACAGAGGACTTCATCACACAGCAGCTTCAATCCCTCATGCGGCACCGCCTCCAACCCGAGCGGCGGTTCACGCATCTCCCCGACGCGCTGCCGGTAAGCCGAAGCATGTTCCGCACACAAATGAGCATGTAGGCTGAACGCCATTTTCAGCTCATAGACCGGCTCGGCCGTAATCCGTGCGGTCAGCATCTCGTGCAGCCGGACGAGCAAATAATGATGCCGCTTGATCCACGTCGTGCATCCCTCGACAGACAACTCCGCCCGCTGAGCCTCCTCAAACGAACAGAGTCCCGCGAGCGGGGGAAGTTGGACGGAACTGTTGGAGGACGTTGTCATCAGGTGCCTCGGTTTGGATTCTCAAAGTGTCTTTCACTCGGCCTACGATTATAGTTGGCCAACATAACGACTCTTCAACTGCCTTCAATTCGGTTACGTCAGACTTTTCTTCCCATGCACGTCGTTCACTACATCACACGGCTCATCGTTGGCGGGGCGCAGGAGAATACGCTGCTCACGTGTGAGGATCAGCACAGCCTGTTTGGCGACAAGGTGACGCTCATCACCGGGCCAGGGTTGGGGCCAGAGGGATCGCTGGAGGAGCGTGCTCGGCGGGGCGGGTTTGATTTGCGGATCATCGACTCGTCGCGGCGAGCCATTCATCCGTGGCACGACTGGCGGACGTATCGCGAGCTGATCCGGATGCTGCGCGACATCAAGCCGGACCTGCTGCACACGCATTCGTCGAAGGCGGGGATCATCGGGCGAGCGGTCGCGGGAAAGCTGCGGCTGCCGTGCGTTCACACGATCCACGGCGCGGCGTTTCATTACGGACAGAGTTGGCTGGCGCATCGGACGTATCAGTCGCTCGAACGCTGGGCGGCCAAATACACCGACAAGTTCATCTCAGTCTGCGATGCGATGACCGACCAGTACGTCGCGGCGCGAGTGGCTCCGCGCGAGAAGTTCGTGACGATTTACAGCGGCTTCGATGTCGAGCCGTTTCTCACTCGGCCTCGACCGCCCGAAGAAGTCCGTCGCGAGTTGGGGCTGCTGCCGGATCAGATCGTCATCGGCAAAGTGGGCCGTCTGTTTCCGCTCAAGGGGCACGAGTTCGTCCTCCGCGCCGCGAAGGCGGTGATCGAGCGATGTCCCAACGTCCGCTTCCTGTTCGTCGGCGACGGCAGCTTGCGTCAGCAGTTTGAGGCAGAGCTGACCGCGAACGGTCTCAGAGACCACTTCGTGTTCGCGGGCCTCGTCCCGCCGAGCCAAGTCGCCGAGTTGGTTCACGCGATGGACATCGTCGTTCACACAAGCGTTTGGGAGGGACTCGCACGCGTCCTCCCGCAGGGCTTGATCGCAGGGAAGCCGGTCGTCAGCTACGACACCGACGGTGCGAGAGAGGTCGTCATCCCGAACGAGACCGGCTATCTGTTGCCGTCGGAGTCGATCGTCGAGTTATCGAACGCCCTCTGTGAACTCGCGACCGACTCCGCGCTCAGGCACCGCCTCGGAGCCACCGGCCGCGCCCGCTTCCGCGAACAGTTCCGTCACCAGTTCATGACCCAGCGCATCCGCGAGGTCTATGCGGAGGTGCTTGGTCCGTCGGGTGGTCGCGGGTGAGTCCATTTGAATGGCCTCGAATGAACGGCACTCGAACGCGGCCTGTAGGATGGGCACTCTTGCCCGTCCGGCTTTGGCGTTGAAGAGCGGACGGGCAAGAGTGCCCATCCTACGCCGCAGCCGTTCCGATCTACCGCAGTCACTTCAAGAACCGGACCCGTTCGGTGTCCGGCATGCGCAGGTGCATCTCCTGATCGCCGATGCGCAGGCGACCCGGCTTTGAAGGGAGGTGGACCAGGAACGGTTTGCCCAAGAGCAGCGAGCGATGGACGGGAGCTTCATCCCAGCGGCGGCTGTCATGGGAGAGGGGGCTGTTGTCGCCGAGCATGAAGAACTCGTCGTCACCCAACTGATGCGGCCGGTTCACGCCATGCCGTGCGCGCGATGACGTGTAGTACACGTCACGATAGAGCTTGAGTTGATCGACGCGCACGTCGAGGCCGCGCGCTCCGAATCGGACGGCACTGCGCGGCGCGGGCGTTCCGGCGGGAGTCTCGAACGGCAGCGGCTCCAACACTGGCTCACCGTTGACGGCGACGACGACTTGCTTGTCGAACAGTGAGACCTCGATGGTCGCCCCCTTGTCGAACGACGCGGGCCAGTCGCCCGTCAGTGCGGCCGCGTCACCGGTTCCGGTGAAGAGGCGGACTTCGCGGCGACTCGCATCGAACACCACAGTGAAGTCCTGCGAACCGTCGGTCATCTGAATCGCGAACTCGCCCGAGCCACGTTCCCATTCCACATGTGCCGAGAGCATCACGTCTCGCACGGGATTGGGGACCGCCCCCCCCTCATTCGGGTTGTAACCATAGCCATCGATCAGCGGCGCGATGTGCGACGCGGCCTGAAGTTCACCGAGTGACTGGCGAAAAGGAACGTCTTCGGTGAGGTCCGCAATGCGCCGAGCCATCTCGACGGGAAGCACGCCGGTGAACCCGAGCGTCGGGGTCTGCGGGTCGAACCGCAGACCGATCGACGGGACCGAAGACGGCGGCAGATCAACGGGCCAACGGCTGAGCGCGACAGTGGTCTCATGCAAGCCTCCCGCGCGTATCCAGTGGAGGTATTCGACCCAGTGAAACGGTTCTCGATCAGGGCGGCGTTGGTTCCCTTCGCGCAGCTCGAAGCCGTTGTCAGACACATGCCAACCACGGGGTTTGGCTCCGGCACTCACATCGACCGCCTCTTCGGCCACCGATTGCCAGTGGGATCGAAAATCGGGGTCGCGATCCGGCTGATGGTTGTGATCGTGGACGAGGATGCGCATCGCACGCTGCCGGTCCCAATCCTTCCGCGCCCGCTGACCGTCGATCAGGACATCGCCATCGCTGAGTTGAAGCTTCTCACCCGGCAATCCGACGACCCGTTTGACGTATGCTTCCGTTGGCTTGGCCGGATTGCGGAAGACGACGATCTCCCACCGTTGCGGCGAGCGATACAGATACGCTTGTTTGTTGACCAGCAGTTGGTCGCCGTGATTGCGCGGCACCTCGCTTAAGTCGATCGCCCGCTGTCCGCAGTTGGGGCAGATGGCACGCGACCGACCCCACGCGAGTTCCTCCGATTTCGATTCGTCATCCGTGTCGTAGGCGACTCCAAACGGAAATGTCTCGCCGCACGTCGGGCATTCGACCCGCTTGTGGAACCCCAGCAGGCAGGGAGCCATCGAACCGGTCGAGATCATGTAACCTTCAGCCGCGAACGTGCGGAAGAGCAGCACGGCCACGAACAGAGAGATGAACGACTCGACCAACGACCGCACGGCCCCGCGACGATCAGCATCGAACCGCGGGCTGCGACTCGGACGCGACTCCGCCTCGCGGGTTGCCGATCCGATGTTCTTGGTAGCCACTGTCGAAGCCATCTCACCCGCCATGGAATCTGTGACGCAGCCATCCCTGCCGCACACGAAAAGCTGCAACCGACTCCTCACACGGAGCCAGTCGATGCGGGCCGATTCTAGCGGAACGCGCCAAGCGGGGAATACCAGCGCCCGCCCTCACGCAGGGCCAGCGTCTTTTTCAATGTAGTTGTCCCGTGCCCGTGGAGGACACTCGTGAGCGAGGAACCGTGGGCAAATTGGCTGGGATGCCCGTCCTCATTTCTTCTCTCATTTCGCCTTCTCTGTGTCTCTGTGGTAAACCCTCTTCAGTGACGTTCGGAGCAAGAGGATTGAACCACAGAGACACAGAGACACAGAGAAGACAGGCAGAGGTCTGTTCCTCAGGAGGGTGGGACCAGCTCGCTTCGGGCGCCGGCCCACCCTCGCGAATCGTCGAGTAATCATGGTGGGCCGGCGCGGCGAAGCGCCACTGGTCTCACCCTACAGCTTGAGCAGCCACAACAAGGCGATGGCTCTGCGGAGTGTGCTGGCGGAGAGGCGTTTTTTACCGGCCCGTGCTGCCCCCGCGCCACTCAAGGTTCGAGCGGCGGAATCCTGCTCCGGATGTCTTCGAGCGTCTGCCGCGTCCCGTGCTGTTCACACCAGTGGTGGATGTAGTTCCAGTCGAGCAATTCTTGTTGCACGGTGATGATGTTGCGCACGTCATCGCGATCTTTGCTGCGGGCGGCCTGCTCGACCCATCTCAGTTTGGTGACGATGACATCCTCGGGCGTGGGGACGATGGCGAGGCGTTGTAGGTTGGGGAGCAGAATTTGATGTCGTCGTTCAAAACGCTGAAGGTCGTGGGGGTCGTCGCTCAGCCGGAAGACTTCAATGTGAAACGGATCGTCGTCCAACTCCAGCAGACAGCGTTTGGTGCCCGTCACCGATTCAAAAGCAATTTGCGGATGGAATCTCCACGGCGGGCCAAGCTCTTTCACGACGCGCGAGACATCAGAAAATGGGCATTGCACCACGAAGTCGGCATCCTTGGTCGATCGAACCACGCCGTAGGCATGCTCGAAAACGAGCCGACGATCATGTAGGGAATGCCAGCCCGATCGAACGCCTCCACCAGCGAGGTCACCGCCTCATTGCTGTTCATCGAGCGTCCCCGCCGGTTGGTAGATGCCGTACTCCTCGACCTGCCTCAACCGAGCCAGCCGTTCCTTGAGGATGCGGTTCACGCCCACATCGTCTTCGTGAGGAAACTGGCTGCGAATCCCCGCTCTCATCCGTTCGCAGACATCGTCGAACAAATCGCCGCCTGCGAGGAACTTCTCGGCGATCGACATCCGCCTCGCTCGCAGGATTCGCTCGCGGTCGATGTCGTCAATCAGTTCCTTGGTCGGTTCCATCGCAGAGCCTTCGATCCGTGTTCTCAAGTGCCAATGCCAGACTCATTCAGCCGCTCGGCCATGGATCGCCAGCGGCTGGCGTGCGATAGTCGGGGCCATCGCCATGTCGGATTTGAGAAACGGGTGCCACGGTCACGGAGTCCTCGACG
>JAYTQJ010000232.1:0-10767 GCA_043746775.1 Schlesneria sp. | reverse complement strand
GTGATTGAAAAAGCAGAAGACGGGCAAGCGAGACGCTTACCCTACGAAAGACTTTCATGGGACGGTGGCTCGCGAAATCGTGGTTCTTGGTCGCACTGCTCGTGCTGTTGCCGGGCGGCATGGCGTGGGGTTGGTCCACGTCTGAAAGCTGGCGGCTGGCAACGGCGGGTCGCGTGCAACCGGCCGTCGCGACGGTGTGCATTCTGTTTCTGATGTCGTTCACGCTCGACAGCACCAAGCTGCGCGAGTCGTTTCGTTCCCCGAAGCCCGTTGTCTGGGGAACGGTCGTCAACATCGGGCTGCTGCCGTTGCTGGCATGGCCGCTCGCGCTGTCGCATTCGCTGACCGACCTCTCGCTCGGCTTGATGATCGCTGCCGCAGTCCCCTGCACATTGGCGACCGCTTCCGTTTCGACACGACAGGCGCGAGGCAACGATGCGGTGTCGCTCCTCATCACGCTGCTGACGAATCTGGTGGGAGTCATCCTGACACCGCTGTGGCTGCGCTGGACGATGTCGTCCGGTGGTGAGCTGGATGCCGCTCAGATCGACACGCTGCCAATCATCCGCAACCTCGCACTGACGGTGCTGCTGCCGACGATCCTCGGCCAACTCGCGCGGTTCGTGCCGTCGCTCTTTCGATTCGTGGTCGCTCACAAGTTTGGAATTAGCATCGTCGCGCAATGCCTCGTGCTGCTGATCGTCACCAAGACGGCGATTGAAGCGGGAGGGCGGCTGCAAGCTCAAGCCGTCTGGCCGACGACGATCGACTTCGCGCGGCTCGTCATCGAGTGCGCGGGACTGCATGCGTTGGCGATGCTCATCGCGCATCTAGGGAGCCGTTGGCTGGGCCTCTCGCGCGAAGACGCCATCGCGACACTGTTCGCCGGCAGTCAGAAGACGCTCCCGGTCGGACTGCTCCTCGCCGCGATGCCCGCCGTCACGGGAAGCCGCTCGCTCCCGTTCATCACGTTCCCGATCCTGCTCTTCCACGCCGTGCAACTTGTGATGGACACGGCCATCGCAGATCGGATCGCCCGAAACCGCGACCATGCCAAAGTGTGAGGTGCGTGATGCTCCGCTTCATCCGTGCCCCGGCTTTGCCATCCGTGCTACGAAGCGTCAACTAGAATCTGAGCCGGAGCCCTGCGAATCAGTGGCGTTTCAGATAGCACGGATGGCAAGGCCGGGGCACGGATGAAGCAAAACAGTTCTCCCGCGAGTACCGTCGAGACGAAAACGTCACCGTAGAGCGACGAAAGGAGCGGGCGATCACGCCTTGCCTTTGCGGTTTCCGGGCGGTTCCTTCCACTGCTTCAATTGCTGGCGGATGTCCTTCAGCGTGATCGACGTGACGGGGAGTCGCAGTTGTGGCTCGGAGTCGGGGTTGGGTTGATCGCCCGATTCGTGGACTCGATTCAGTTCGTCTTCCAGCGTCTTGAGCCACACGGGAACATCCAGCCCCGACCCCGATGTGGTGCGGAGGTATTCCTCGACACCCGCTTGCAGCGCGAGGAACGACGGCGAGTTGCCTCGCCCTAGATCCGCGTCTTCACAGGCCGGGCGAATCCGCGCGAGCATGTGATTGACGGCCAGCGGTTTGACGAACCGTTCCTGCAAGTGGTTCGAGATCGAGAGCAACTTCATCCCGTACTTCTTTTGCAGCGACTCCAAGCCTTCGAGGTGCGAGTCGGCCATGTCTTCGGTCTTCACCGCGAAGACATCCTCCCAAATGACGGCCGCTTCGGGCTTGCCCTGACGGGCGAGAACTTCATGCGCGACGGCGACCGGCAACAGGTTCCACGCATCGCGGTCGTAGGCGGTCTCCAACCGGAGGAAGTCGAGCAAACTGAAGAACTGCTCGCCGTAATCGGACTGTGTGGTGGTCGTGTTGTATTCGAGAAAGCGATCAAATTTTTCGACCACGACCTGGTAGATCAGGTGCAGTTGTTCGGCCGCTTCGTCGCGATCCACCGTTCCGTCGCGCAGATCGTTCAGCAGGCGGATCGGCCGGAACGGGTCTTCGTTCTGTTCGAGGTACTCCAGAAACTTTGAGACGCCGCTGTGCAGGATCGCACGCACGTTGCCGAGCGTCAGGATGCGGGCGTTGAGAATGTCCGAGCCGTACTTCTTCACGAACTTGGCCGTGTCATCCCAGACCTCATCGACCTTCAACGCTTCGACCGACGACAGCCGCATCGTGCTGCTGTGTTCGAGCCATTGGTCGAGATACAGCTCGACGATCTCACCGACGATCTCGATCAGGTCTTCGTCGCTGAAACGCCCCCCTTTCCAATCTTCCGACGCGCGCACGACGCATTCGAGCGTGTTGCGGAGCGCGATGCGGAACAGGCGATCGAACTCGGTGACGGCCATGCCGCGCGGTCGCGAAGCCCGCTCCATTTTCTGAGCGGTTCGCAGCAGGTGCCACGTCTCACGGAGCAGGCCCAACTGCGGCAGGTGTGCGAGCAGGAACTTCACCAGCATCTGCATCGAGCGGGCGGTGAGGATCTGTTTCGGCTCGCCCCCATGTTCGAGCGGCACGTAGAGCAGCGGCTTGCTTTGGAGCGACCGCAACAGCCCGGGTAGGACTCGCCGGACCTCTTCCTCGTCGCGCCGCATGATGCCGCGATACATGTCGATGATCCGAACTTCCTCGGCCGAATTGCGCACCGACTGGTCTTCGGGTGACAAGGCACAGGCCAAGCACCACTGCGCCGAGCGGAAGCTGAGCCACGTCGTCAGCGACAACTGGACGAGATAGAGCTTGGTCTGCAATTGGCTGTCGTACTCGACGTTCGCGTCGTGCTCGCCGCTCGATTCGCCGATGTCTCCCTTCCAGAGATCGTCGGTCAGTCGCATGAGATCGGTTTGCAGATGCACCGAGTGTTCGAGCCAATGCTTGAGAGATTCTGTCTTCGCGGCCTGCGCTGCTCGGCCTTCCCTCGACTCATCGAGTGCGGCGCGGTCTTCGCGCTCGACCGCCAGCGTCGCGGCCATTTGCCACAATTGAGCCAGCACGCGGAGGAACTTCAATCGCGGTTCCAATTGCTTTTCCACCAGTTCGAACTGCGTGTCGCCGTCCAGCTTGGGACCGTCTTCCATCGTGGCCCCCTCCTGACCGTCGTCGGAGCTGTCGTGAAAGACCATGTTGTCGTAGGCCGCGCCGAACAGTCCTTCGTCATCGTCCTCGTCGTCCATCGCCTCGGAACGACCGTCGTCGGCTTCGGGCCAGTCGGACGCCGTGCCCAACTCACCATCGACCGTTCCCGCGCGATAGACCGGTGCCGACCACATCTCACCCGCGTTCGCTTCGAGGTAATCGAACATGCGGCGGACCAGTGGCCACGGATCGTCCTTCGCCGTCGAACCGTCTTCGACTGCCTGGCCCATCCACCACAGCAGCAAGTCTTCAAACGACAGATGCCCCGATTCGAGGCCCACCGTTTCATGTTGACTGAGCCACTGCATCAGGAGTCCCAGCGCGGCGACGCGATCGTGCCGTTCCAACAACGCTGACACCACCTGCGCGTAAGCCTTCGCCGATTGGAACTGATCGACGTGGGCGCGCCAGAAGAGCATGTCACCGGCCGATTCACCGGCGGCCCGCCAATCGGCGAGAGCTTTGGCGACGTGTTCGGCCGAGTCGAGATGTTCCCGTGCCGCGACGCGCGGCAGATCGTGGACGGTCAGCGTGCCGAACCGGTCCCAGAACTCGGCGAGCTTTTCGTAGCGTTGCGAGATCGCCAGTTCGAGAGCCTGCTCACCGCGCGCGGCCGATTCCTCCAACGCGCGCGAATAGGCGTCGAGCAACGCTTCCATGATGTGGTACAGCATCTCGATCCGCTGATCGGGAACGCTGTCCTCGCGCGAGATGAATAGCGGAAAGAGGCCCTGAAAACCGAGCACGTTCCAGGGATCGACCAGCGCCCCGCAGTCGATGCCGCGATGCAAGAAGTCTTCCGCCTCTTGGAGCAACACGAAGGCTTCCGCGATCTGCTTCTGCTCGACGATGCGTCGCGCGGAGTGAATGCGACACAGCACCTCGCACTCGAATCGCGCCGAGGCGCACGGAATGACTTCGGCCTGACGGAGGCTCGCTTCGGCATAGCCCATCCGCGCGAACAGGTACGCCAACTGACGCCGCTGCACCTGCTGGGCACCGTACTGTGCGAGAAACATGTTCAACGATTGCCGCACATGGCCGAAGGGTTGCCGCGTCGTTTTGGCATGTCGGGCGAGTCGCTTGGCCCGCGCACCCGACGCCGATTTGGAAAGCTGCGAATAGAACTCGTCGCGCTGGCGAGCGACCTTCGGCAGGAGCGAGGTCAGCGTGACGCTGGAGTCGTGACATTCCGGACCGTACCCGCTGATGGCCGAGGCCATCAGGATCGTCCCACACAAGACGGCGGAGATATCGAACAGCGTCTCGTCCGGATCGACCTTCTTTTGTGAGGCGGCCCAGTCGAGCAGCGCGTCGAGAATCACTTTGCGAACGACGAAGCGGCGGTAGTTTCCCTTCAGATCAATCTGGTGCGGATCCCATTCACCGAACAAATAGTTGGTTCGCTTGTTGGCCGGATGAATGTGATCGTGGGCACGCAGATCGATCGCCAATTCATCAAGGTTGTCGAGATCGAAGTACGCATCGGCGAGCATCTCGCGCGGCATTTCACGCAGCATCTCCAAGACGCGCGTGATGAGTGCGCGGTATTTGCCGCTCACCACCCCCGCGCCGCGCAGATAGATCGGCAACGGACGAAACCGCTCGTGCGCGTACGGTTCGCACTTGCGACCGTTCTCCAAAACGGCGATCGGACGATAGCCGACAAAATCGTTCAGCCGGTCGAGCGCTCCCGCCACAATCCGGTCGGCCTCGTCCCACGGTCCGCCTTGTTCGAGGACAGCCTCAAACACCTTCGCCAAGAAGTACGGGTGCTGAAGTTCGTCGGCCGTCAAATGAAACAACAGGTCGCGGTGATGCTCCCGGTAGCGCGACAGCGTCTGGTCGAGTGTTAGCGCGATGACCTGCTCAGCTTGAGAGATGTCCGAGAACGCGGGAGAGGTCTGGTGCAGATTGGCCAGAACCTGACGCAAGCCGGGGGCGAAGTCTGCGAACGGCAGGCTTTGCCGCAGCAGGTCAAGATTCTTTTGGAATTTCGGATCGGATCGGCCACCCGAAAAGTTCAGATAGCCGAGGATCTCTTGGGCAATCGCGGCATCGTTCGGACTGAGATTCAAAGGACCAACCCTCCTGTGGGGCGAGTTCGCTCGTGGAAAGAGAACTCGCTGTCCGGCTTTGCCCGTCGTGCGGAACCAGTGGCAACAGTGTTTCACCACTGCGAGGTCTCGGGCGGCGAAGAGGATACGTGACCGAGACGGGGGTTCGCAAACCAGACTTCTGCCGAGACTTCTGCGGAACGGGACATCTCAAACGCCGTCGCTCCCCCTGAAGCTGATTTCGTCTCAACTCACATGGCAAACTGTGACGATCCTAACGGTCGTGTCGGTCAGAAAGACTGTGCGAGGCGATGTCGTCTCGTGATCGGGACTGTTGATTCGTACTACTAGTTGTCGAAATCTTGTTTTCTCGCGCGCATTCGAATGGTCGCGCGATCGGGGTCAGGTGGTTCAAAGTTCATTTTTCGCGGTGAGGTGATGCTCCTGATTGGGTGTGACTCAGGCCGCGAAAAATGAACTTTGAACCACCTGACCCCTGTGTTGTTTAGTTGCGGCCAATGGCCGCGTCGTATCACCGCGTGGGGACACGCTGACACTCACCCGAAGCGTAAGCAAGGATGCAACACACGTCCTCGCTTACGCTTCGGGTTAGTGTGAATTGTCAGGAAGTGATTTCCGCCGATGCGTCACAGACCCCACAGTTCGCCATCGGTCAATCTGTTTGCCTTTCTGGACATCCTCATTTGCACCATGGGGGCGTTAATCCTGATGTTGATGGTGGTCACGACTCGACAGCTCCGCAAAGACTCACTCGCTCAAGTTTTAGCCGAACTCAAGCATCCCCCCGCGCCGCTGTTGTCTGTCGAGCCACCTCGATTGGCCGCACCGCCATCGCTCGCACCGGTCTTCATTCCGGCGCAGTCTGAATCAGAACCCGAGCCACTCGAACCCGAGCCTTCTGAACCGGCGATCCCTCCGCGAGACAAAGTTCTCGCCGAACGAGCGGCCGTGTTGGCGGAACGCGAACAGGAATTGAATGAGTTGTTGGCGGAGTGGGGCCAGAAAACGAAGGGACTCGCTCACGAACGCGATCAGCACGCGAAGTCACTCGAACAACGCCGTCGTTTGAAAGATGTTGCCGCGCGGCAGGTGGCCACGCTGCAAGACGAAGTGCAGGGACTGGAAACGAAGCTCGGCGGGCTGGATCGCGAGCTATCGGCGTCGAGCGGAGGCGATTCGACCGTGCAGGAACGCAAGGCGATCGAACAACAGATCGCCGCCGTTCAGAAGCGGCTCAAGGTGGCTCAAGCGGCAGCGGCGGGTGGCGAGAGCAAGTTCATGGTGGTCCCGTTCGATGCGCAGTCGGGAACGTCGCGGCGTCCGATCCTGATCGAATGCACGGCCGAGGGACTGCGGTTTCTTCCCGAAGACATCGTGATCCGACCGGACGATCTCGAAGGCTTCACGGCGCGCGTCAACCCGTTGCTGGCGGGATCGAACTCGCTCGTCAGTTACTGGACGGCATGGAACCTCAAGCAACCTCAGCCCGCTCGCCAACCCGAGCCTTACGTGCTGATGCTCGTCCGACCCAGCGGCACGGTCGCGTACTACATCGCCATCAAAATGTTGGCGACGCTCCAGCAGCCTCACGGTTACGAGTTGATCGAAGAGGACACGCAGCTTCAACAACCGCCCGTCGATCCCGCCGCCAAGGCGGCGTGTGAAGCGGCCATCAAACGACTGCTGGCCGAGCGGGCACAGATCAAGGAGTTCGCGTCGAAGCGATCCGGTGTGGGCGGGTTTCTACGGGGTGCCGGCTCCGGCAACGATGCCTTCCGAGGCGGGTCACGAGGATCGAATGGATCGGGTTCGGCAGGAGGCGCGGGTGACGGGAAGGCTCGCAGTGGTTCAACGAATCGCTTTGAAGTCGCCGACGTGATCGGCGACGACAACGATGTGGGGTCACGCAGTTGGGAACGAATTGAAAACTTCGCGGGCAGAAACTCGCGTTCGACAGTGCAAGGCGGTCCACAGTCAGTTGCCAAGGGAGTCGATGGGCCAGCTCTCTCGCAACGCAACACAGATGGAGACGAAAATGAGTCTAGTGCAAGCAGTTCAAAGTCTGGCTCGGATGTTCGGCGGTCTGTCGGGGACGGCCTCAATGTGGGACGACGGGATGCGGCCTCAAAAGATCGACAAAGCTCCGGTAAAGAAACGCCCGGCGACTCGGGTATCGAACGGCTCGCGGACGAGAACAACTCCGACTCCGCGACCCGTGCTGCTGTCGGAACTGAACGCAGCGCAGCGCCAGTCTTAGACATTGGACTCGGTTCGTCGGGACCAACGGCCGTTCCGGTCATTGACCGCCGCACAAAGAAAGCGGGCGTCAGCAAGCCGCTCGAACCCGAGATGCTCTCGCACAAGCGTTGGGGGCTTTCAGCCGCTGACGCCGCCATCGGACTCGAACGCGAAGTGCGCATCGACGTGGAAGCGAAGCGGCTGGTCGTCGGCGGCAAGCACGCCATTCAGATGGGCAATGGCGAGTCCCAGCAAGAAACACTGGAGCGACTCGTCACGGTTCTCGATCTGCAAGCGCGCGACTGGGGCCAGCCGCCGCAAGGCTTCTTCTGGAAACCCAGCCTGCGGTTCGTCGTCGCCAAAGACGGGAACCCGAACTACGAGCAAGCTCGTGCTCTCACCGAACGGTCGGCACTCTCCACGTCGAAAGAGTACGCGCCGGAGTCTGCGGACAAGACCGGCACTGCGGACAAGACCGGCACTGCCACAGCTCCTCCCGCCTCGAAGCCTTTGCGTGTGACACGGGGAGGAACACCATGAGCCGCCGTCATCGGGAAGAGGAAGAGTTCAGTTCCAGTTCGTTTTTGGACGTGATCTGCAACGTCGTCGGCATCCTGATCGTGCTGATCGTGATTGCGGGAGTGCGCACACGCCCGCCTGTCAGACCCAATCCCACACCTGACATCGTTGCGCCCGCGTTGGACTCACCCGTGGAATTGCCGCCGGTCCTCAATGAGGCCCCGTCACCCGAGCCACTTGCCGCGCCGGAGTTGGCCACAAACGAACCCGACTTGCCGCCACCACTCTCTGATCCCGAGCCGGAACTCGAACCGTTGCTGCTTCCCGAACTGGCCCCGCCACCTGAGATGGTCGAGCGGGCACGGCAGCTCGACGCCGAACTCGCCTCCCTCCGCCGAGACCACGCGAAACTTGCCGCGACGCTGACGGACCAGCATCGACAGCAAACCGAACTGAACGAACGAGTCCAAGCCGCCCGCGAATTGCTCGCCGCACGACAGCTCGATCTGAACGCGTCGCAACAGCAATCGTCCGAGCAACAGGCCGATCTTCGGCTAGCAAAACAGACGCTGGCGAGGCTACTCGCGCAGGCGAAGGCACTGGAAGAAACGACGCCGCCGGTCGAGGCGTTGAAGCATCACATCACCCCCATCAGCCGCACCGTCTCGGGTAAAGAAAAGCATTACCGACTCGACAAGAACCGCGTGGCGGAAGTCCCCATCGAAGTCTTGATTGTGAAGCTGAAGGATCAGATTGAACGCCGCAAAGACTGGCTGACTCGCACTCGCTCGCATCAGGGACAGGTCGGTCCGTTTGCCGGGTTCAACATGAGTTACCTCGTGCGGGTCGAGATGATGAGCGGACTCGATGAACTGCGCGCCGGGCAGGGAGGCTACCGCGTCAGTGTCTCGTCTTGGGAGGTCGTTCCCGAACCAGACTTGAAGGGCGAGTCCGAACAAGTCGCCCTGTCACAAGGCTCCCGCTTTTACGAATCACTGCTCGGTGCAGACCCCGATACCACACTGACATTCTGGGTCTATCCCGACAGCTTTCCGATCTATCGCAAACTCCAAGCCTTCGCCCACGAACAGGGCTTCCCCGTCGCAGCCCGTCCGCTTCCGACCGGCGTTCCCATCGCCGGTTCACCCAGCGGAACGAAGTCAGCCAGTCAGTAAACACACGTAGAGCAGGCGGCTCGCCTGCTCGGCCTCCTCGCTTTGTCTTCGGAGCGGGGCGGCGTCAGCCCCCTGATTCTTCGGCGTCAGCCAGTTTTCAAAAGGCCAGGGGGCTAACTCCCAATGGCACTCACTTGAGCGACTTTCAAATTGACGTTCAGTGCGACGTAGCTGAATTCGTGAGAATTCAGCCGGCTTTGATGATCATCTGAAGTCTTACGACTTCAGCTACACCCCAAAGTGAGTGCCATTGGGCGTCAGCCCCCTGATTCTTGGGCGTCAGCCCTTGCTGGAAGAACCGAGGACTTACGCCACCCCGCTCGGAAACGTCTCACTTTGTGCCGCGTGAGGTATGCCTGTGAGGCAGCTCACGGCTGGCGATGAATCGGGACTCAGCTTCGAGTCTTCGTGAGCCCGGCGGGAGAAGCTAACTGCGACGTTTTGACAAGTCCACAGCGGCGGGACTGTTCAACACGGCCATGACCTCATTCAGTCTCGGGTGCCACGGTCACGGAGCTTCGACGTGGCCGTGTGAAGTGGGGGTGGCTGTTTCCCAATCTCACAGCCACGTCGAAGTTCCGTGACCGTGGCACAGGCGGCTCGCCTGTGCTTTCGACCGAGAAATACGAGCAGGCGAGCCGCCTACTCTACGTTTTTCACCAGGCAGCCTGGCATTTCATTGAGCCGTGGGCATCGGTGGCGAACCGAAATGAAAGGGGGCCAGTCCGGCCGACGTGAGTGCGGCGAGGTAGTCCTCGGGGGAGTTCAAATTCTCCAGTGTTGTCAGTTGCGGATCGACAGCCCGCAACTCCTCGACGAGAACCTCGCGCGAACGGACTTCGTCGAACAGAAAACGCGGTCGTAGCCGGTCGGCATCGAGCAGTCGCTGAACATGTGCGAGGACCGACGGGCGATAGACGGCGGCGAGCGGGTGATGATGTTGTTGATCGCGCGGGACTGCGATGTCGTGATCTCCGAGCAACTCGAACATCCGCCGCACGAACCCCGGCACGAGGAGCGGCACGTCGCAACTGGTCACGTAGACGGCGTCGGCTTGATCGGTGATCGCCCGCAGTCCGGCTGCCAAACCCTGAAGCGGACCTCGTTCCGCGCGGTCATCGTGAGCGACGGTCACATCTGCGGGAAGTTCTGGTAACGATTGGCCTGTCGCGGCGACCACGACAATATGATGCGTCTCGACAACCTCACCCAGCAGACGAATGACTCGCTGCAACATCAATTCGGGACCGAACGGCAGCGTAGCTTTGTCGCGCCCCATGCGGCTCGACTTGCCACCACACAACACGATCGCACCGGTTTTCATCACGTCTTCCTTCTGTGCTACGGACCGTTTGCACGAGGTCGTCTGCCCGGTTATACCGCTCCCGACCGTCAGTGAGATTTTCTTGGTGAGCCGGGTGGCGTCAGCCCCTGGACTCCTCGCGTGAAGTGTCCGGGGGCTGACGCCCAATGGCACTCACTTTGCCCGCAAAGTAGCAGGCACACTCCGTGTGCCGTCCGCATTTCGCCGGTTACGGCACATGGAATGTGCCTACTACTTTCCAAAGTGAGTGCCATTGGGCTGACGCCGCCCG
>JAYTQJ010000231.1:0-4622 GCA_043746775.1 Schlesneria sp. | reverse complement strand
ATTCAGCCGGCTTTGATGGTCGTCTGAAGTCTTACGACTTCAGCTACACCCCAAAGTGAGTGCCATTGGGCTGACGCCGCCAGGCTCACCAAGATTATCTCATCGACGACCGCGCGAGGGTTAAACGAAGGGGCACATCGAGAGGCAGTTGTCAGAAGCCCGGCCTTGCTGAAAGCCGGGCTTCGACGAATTGGGACTTCAGCGGGCGGTCGCGAGGACGGGGGCACCGGCGATGCTTTGCCAATCAATGCGTTTGGCGTCGGCCCAGAGTCCTTCGAGGTCATACAGTTCGCGGGCTTCTCCGAGCATCAAATGCGCGACGATGTCGCCCCAATCTTGGAGCAGCCACGAACTGACTTTTTCCCCTTCGGCCAGCGGGACGGCATTGCCTCGGGCCTTCATCTGGACTCGCGCTTCGATCGCGATGGCGGCCAGCGTGCGCGGGTTGGTGCAGGTCGTGATCACGAAGAAATCGAAGACCGGGGTGATGGCCGTCAGGTCCAGCACCACCGTGTCTTTGCCACGGAACTCGGCGCAGATTTTGGCGATCTGGCAGGCGTTTTCGAGGCTGATGCGGCGACGTGCCTCCAGCGCGGGCGTGATCGGTGCAGGGGGCTGCGGGGGTGAGTTGTCAATCAAACTCGGACGGGTGGAACTGCTAATCGGAACGTCTCCAAGCAAACAAACAGCCAATTCAAACTTCGGATAACCGTGGCAATGACAACCCAGACGGTGGCCAGCCGGTTTGGGTTCGCGACCTCGCCCCAATTGGGACGTTTCACTGCAACGCCAACGGCGTGCGCGTGAAGGTGGGAGATCCGCATACTCTCGCGCACGCCGTTGGCGTTGCGGTGAAACGAAAAATCTGACCTCGGGCCGCGTGGCAACGGGGCGGCATCGTCCTCGACTGGCCTCCAATCTTCAAGCTCGATGAGTCGGACGGGAGAATCGGGGTGCCAAACGTCGGCCTGAAAACCGTTCGTGAGGCTTCTCCGCCGGCCGTCGATTGAATACGTCGGAGCGGCTCTTTGGTCCGTCGCAAACAGTCGTGTTGCACGACCTCATTTTCCTCCATAGCATCCCGCACAACTTGGGGGGGCAGCCCGTTTAGTTCTTCACATCAGTCATCGCTGGCCACTCATTGCGGTTCCACCGTCCTGTCAGGAAATCAACATGCCACGGATTTGGCGACTCGTTTTGATGGTGTTTGCGGGTGGCCTGCTGCTGGCGGACGGGGCGGTGGCGCGAGCCGTTCCCGGTTGTCCGTTTTGCGGGCCGACCGAGCCGCCGTTCAGCCATCGGCTGGCGAAGTGCGATGCGGCGCTCCAAGTGAAATGGGGCTCGCTCGTCGGCGATGAGACGACCATGACCGCGGTTACGACGTTTGAAGTGGTCGAAGTTTTGCGAGGCAAAGCACAGGACTTCAAACCGGGAAGTCGCGTCACGATTCCTTTCGCACGCGATGGCCAACCGGGTGACATGTTCCTGCTGTTTCGCGAACAGGGTGAGGACGAGCCGACGTGGACGGATCCCGTTGAAGTCACTGAAGGACGCTACGGTTACATCCGCCAGGCACCGTCTCCCGAGACTCCCGATCGGCTCGTCTTCTTCCTGAAGTTCCTCGAACTCGCGGATGATGAGATCGCGGCAGACGCCTTCGCCGAGTTCAGTCGCGCCGAGTACAAGGATGTCGCGGCGCTGGCTCCGAAACTGCCGCGCGAGAAGCTGCGAGCATGGCTGGCGTCGAAAGATTTGAAGCGGCAAGTCCGACTCGGTCTGTACGGGATGCTGCTCGGGTTGAGCGGCGACGACAGTGATGCGGCGTTCCTCGAATCGCTCATCATGGCGCGGCCCGATCCCGAGCAACCCCGGTTCGGCATCGACGGCATGATGGCGGGCTACATCCTGCTGCAGCGCGAACGAGGTCTCAACAAACTGTTGGACGCGAAGTTCAATGACCCACTGGCTGAGGATGACTTGCTGCCGATCCGCAACGCGCTGGTCTTCATCTGGGACTACGCCCGCGACCGTGTCCCGGCGGAGGCACTTCCGGCGGCGATGCGACGATTTCTGGATCGGCCCCGCTTTGCCGCGAGCGTGCTGCCCGACCTCGCCCGCTGGAAGGATTGGTCCGTGCTGGATCGCCTGACAACGTCCTACGGCAAACCGCCGTTTGACTCTGATCTCTCGAAGCAGGACATCGTGAAATTCGCGCTCGTCTGTGAGAAAGACGGCCTGAAGCAAGACCCGAACGCACCGCCCGTCTCGCCGCCTGCCTCCGCGTTGAAGGCCCGTGAGTTTTTGAACGGCCTCGATCCCGAGTTCGTTCGCGGCGTGGAACGCAGCCTCGGCGGACTCGCACGCCCGTTGGGTAACTCGAAGTAGACCTCCATGAATGACACCGCCCGTTTGCCCGCACAACAGGCTCGCAGCCGACGCGGCTTCACGTTGATTGAGTTGCTGGTGGTGGTCGTGATTATTTGCATCTTGGCGGCATTGCTGCTGCCCGCGATTCAGCAGTCCCGCGAGGCAGCGCGGCGGATCGGTTGTCAGAACAACCTGCTCCAGATTGGTCTCGCGTTGCAGAACTATGCGAACGCGCACCGTGTGCTGCCGCCGGGAACGTCGAATGCGACTGGTCCCATCGTCAGCAAGGAGGACGCGGCGCAGTACCACATGAGTTGGACCGTTCAGATTCTGCCGTACCTGCAACGGAAGTCCGTGTATCGGCACATCGACTTCACCCAGAGTGTCTACGCCGCCGAGAACGCGACCGTGCGGGCGACGCACATCGAACTCTTGATTTGCCCGGCAGCTTCAGGATTGAATCGCGGTTCCAACGTCTCCACCTACTGCGGCGTCCACAACGACTACGAGACGCCGATTGACGTGAAGCAGAACGGGGTGTTGTTCCTCAACAGCGCGGTGCGGCTCGATCAAGTGACCGACGGCTTGTCGCACACCATCTTCGTGGGCGAGCAGGATGGCCAACTCGCGTCACCGCTCGGTTGGATGTCGGGAACGCGAGCCACGCTGTGCAATGGAGTGTTGTGGATGAATCAGAACCAGCCTGCTGAGGTTCCACGCTATCAAGCTCATGCGGCGACACATGGCAGCGGCCTGTCGATTCAACAGGAGCTGAGCACACTCATCTCAGACAAAGGGTTCGTCGGCGGATTCGGCGGCAATCACGGGAGCGGCCACAACGTCGTGTTGGGGGACGGATCGGTTCGGTTCCTGAGCAATACCATCCCGGCCAGCACGCTCCGCAATCTGACGCATCGGTCGGACGGCGAAATGCTGGACGACTTTTGAAGGACCTGCTCATGAAACATCCTTCGGAATGCAGGCGGGTTTCGTTTGTCGTAAGGCGAGCGGCAGGAACGGATTTTTCCGTAAGAGGAGCGCGCCGTCCGTCCGTCTTGTTGCAGCCAAATTGCCGGACGGACGGGGCGTCCATCCTACGCGCGGGCTTCTCGCTGATCGAACTGATGGTTTCGATCGCCATCATTGCCGTGCTGGCGGCGTTGCTGATGCCTGGCATCACTCTGATTCGCGAGGCGGCGCGGCGGACGCAGTGTAAGAGCCAACTGTCGCAGCTTGGCATCGCCCTGCAGACTTACGAGTCGCTGCATGAAGTCCTGCCGCCGGGGACGCAGAACCGGACGGGACCGATCGTCAGCAAAGAGTCTCTCGACGACCAGCACGTCGGTTGGTTGACTCAACTCCTGCCGTACTTCGATGGGATTCAACTCCACGAGCAGATCAACTTCCGTCAGAGCGTGTACGCTCCCGACCACGCGCCGGTTCGCGCGTACCGGTTGTCACTGCTGCTCTGTCCGTCAGACCCACAGGCGCGCAGCGGCACCGTGGGCCTGACGAGTTACTGCGGCATTCACAACGACACCGAAACGCCGATCGACGTGAATCAGAATGGAGTCCTGTTCCTCAACAGCGCCATTCGTTACGAGCAGGTCGATGACGGAACTTCGTACACGATCTACGTCACCGAATCGCGCATCGACCACGGAGGCGAGTTGGGCTGGATGTCGGGCACGCGCGCCTCGTTGCGCAACGGTGTCGTGTGGACCAATCGAGGCTCAGTCGATGCCGCTGGCAATGCGGTTCCTCCCGAGTTTGTCACGCGACCGAATGAGGAGATTCCGTCAATCCAAGCTCTAAAGTTGAAGGCGAGTCGGCATTCGGCAGGCAACGCAGTCGGTGGACCAAGCAGCCATCATGGCACGCTCTTCAACGCCATGATGGGAGACGGCAGCGTTCGCACACTGTCCATCGGAATTAGCCCCAACGTGCTGCGACAACTTACGCATCGCGCGGACGGAGAAGTGCCCGAACTCGAGTGATTCCGACCTCAGGCTGGGCGGTCCTCCTTCGCTTGCGCGTTTTGAAGTTGCGCTCTTTGTGTTTTCAGCCCCAAAGGGGCGACTCGATGTCAGCCCAGGGCAACGCCCTGGGTTGGCGATTGTTCGTGAATCTCAAGCCCTGAAGGGGCGGCACTAATTGGCTGATCGACTTAGGGCCGCCCCTTCAGGGCTTCAAAACGTGTGGCGGTCTCTACCCAGGGCGGCGCTCCCGTTGGTCGCTTGCCCTGGGCTAACTTA
>JAYTQJ010000230.1:0-10775 GCA_043746775.1 Schlesneria sp. | reverse complement strand
CACCCCGCTCAGAAACCTCTCACTTTGGGCCGCGAGGAGTATAGCCTCACGTTACGGGGCGAGGCGGACACCGGCAACGTTTACGCTCGTTCGACGGCAGTCGCCAGCAGGCGGCACGCGGTGGCATGATTGGCTATACTCACGCCGGATTCCGGACGCATGAAGCGTGCCATTCATGAAAGGGTGATCGACATGTCCACGATGCTGACCGAGCGACCTCGGTTCACTGCGACCAGCCAGCGGTTGCTGACGTGTGCGGATGTTGTCGCGTTCCCCGAGTCGCTTCCGTCAGGAGACGTTCGGTACGAATTGGACAACGGGAGGCTCGTCATCATGGCTCCACCGGGCGACCTGCATGGTGCGATTCAGCTCAACATCGGCTACGAACTGAAGCGGCAGGGGGAATTGGCGGGCCACGGTAAGGCGCGGACCGAGGTCGGTATCGTGCTCTGGCGTGATCCTGATCGACTGGTCGGGGCCGATGCTGCGTTCGTCGCCAAGTCGTCACTTCCGCTCAAGATCACGAGCGAAGGCTATCTCGAAACGATCCCCGATCTGGTTGTTGAGATTCGCAGTCGCAACGACACGGTGGCCGAACTGATGGCCAAGGCCGACGACTACGTGACCGCCGGTGTGAAGATCGTCTGGCTCGTCGATCCGATGTCACGCACGGTGGTCGAATACCGAGGCTCATCGCAGCCGAAACGGTACACCGACGGCGAGGTCCTCGACGCAGGCGGTGTCATCCCTGGCTTCCATCTGACAGTGGCGGACATCCTGCAACCGTGACGTTTGTAGGACGGGCACTCTTGCCCGTCTTGTCTTCCAAGCCAAAACCGGACGGGCAAGAGTGCCCATCCTACATCCACTGTTTGATATCGAATTGCCGCCTCATGACATCATCTTCTCTCCGGCGACCTGAACTGCTGGCTCCGGCCGGTGATCGTGAGTGCCTGCGGGCGGCGGTCGAGAATGGGGCGGATGCCGTTTATTTCGGGCTGAACTGCGGGTTCAACGCGCGGGCTCGCGCGACGAACATCGAGCCGGATGAACTGGCCGACGTGATGGCCATGCTGCACCATCGCGGAGTGAAGGGGTACGTGACGCTCAACACGCTCGCGTTCTCGGATGAGTTGCCCGAGTTGGAGCGGCTGGTCCGGCGGATCGCGCTGGCCGACGTGGACGCCGTGCTGGTGCAAGACCTCGGCCTGGTGAGGCTGATCCGCGCGATCTGTCCCGATCTGCCGATTCATGCCTCGACACAGATGACGCTGACCAGTGCCGAATGCATTCGCGTCGCCGAAGAGCTGGGGATCGAGCGGGTCGTGCTGCCGCGCGAGTTGTCGATTCGCGAGATCGCGAAGCTGAAGGGCGGGACATCGGTCGAGCTGGAGGCGTTCGTTCACGGGGCGCTCTGCGTTGCGTACTCGGGGCAGTGTCTGACGAGCGAGTCGCTCGGTGGACGGAGTGCCAACCGCGGACAGTGTGCTCAGGCGTGTCGTCTGCCCTACGACCTGATCTGCGATGGTGAGGACGTGGATCTCGGCGACCAGAAGTATTTACTAAGCCCGCAGGATTTAGCGGCGTATGACCTGACGACGGACCTCATCGTGGCGGGCGTTTCGTCGTTCAAGATCGAGGGTCGACTGAAGACGCCCGAGTACGTGGCCAACATCACGAAGCATTACCGCGCGGCGATCGACGCGGCGGTGAAGGGGGAGCCGGTCGAGTTCACGCGCGACGAGGTGCGCGAGATGGAGTTGTCGTTCTCGCGCGGATTCAGCCCCGGCTGGCTGAACGGCGACGACCACAAGATGCTCGTGCCGGGCTTCAGCTCCTCGAAACGCGGCGTGCTGCTCGGCGAGATCGTTCGCGTGTACGAGGCGTCGGTTGAAGTGCGACTCTCCGGCCCGATCGCGCGTGGCGACGGAGTCGTCTTTCAAGGCGACCGCGAAGCGAACGCCGAACAGGGCGGGCGCGTCTTCGGCATCGTGTCACGACGCGAGTCACTCGAACGAGCCGACTCGGGCGTCGTCGAACTCGAATTCCAACGGGGCGGCATCGACTTCGGTCTGCTGGAAGCAGGCCAGTCGCTCTGGAAGACGGACGACCCGCAATTGTCCTCGCGTCTGCGAAAGACATTCACGGGGCCTGACCCGCTGCGCAAGAGACCGCTCGACCTGCGCGTGCGCTGCATCGCGGGTGAGCTTCTTAGGTTGGATGGACTGTTGGAGAACTGCGTCACCGTCAACCTGACCTCTTCCGAGCCACTCCCCGTCGCCACGAAGCACGCCATCACGGCCGAGTTCCTGCGCGAGCAACTCTCACGTCTCGGCAACACGGTCTACGAACTGCGGCAGCTTGATGCGGAGATCATCGGCGGGCCGATGGTTCCGCTCAGCGTGCTGTCGAAGCTGCGGCAGGAACTCGTCGCGCTGCTCGATGACGCGACGAAGCAGCCGCGCGAACGGCGGTTCTTCGAGGGCGAGGCACTTGCCGCGCTGCGAGGGACAATCACGTCTGTAGGATGGGCACTTCTGCCCGTCCTCTCTTCAGCACCAAAGCCGGACGGGCAGGAGTGCCCATCCTACGCGCCGCGACTGCATGTCCTCTGTCGCACGCTCGAACAGCTGCGCGCCGTCGTCACGTCTGACCTTCAACCCTCAACCCTCAACCCTCAACCCCTCCTCTATGCCGACTTCGCCGACATTCGCGAATACCGCGAGGCCGTCGCCATTGCTCACGAAGCGGGCGCTCTCATCTCTCTCGCGACGCCGCGTATCCAGAAGCCGGACGAAATGGGTTTGTTTCGCGCGTTGCTCAAGCATGAGGCCGACGGAATCCTCGTCCGCAATCTGTCGGGGATGCGGTTCTACGCGGACGAAGGCGTGCCGTTCGTGGCCGATTACTCGCTGAATGCCACGAACGAACTGACGGCTCAGTTCCTGATCGAGCAGCGGGCGCAGCGCGTCACGGCGTCGTATGACATGAACCGCGATCAACTGCTCGGCTTGGTCGAGGCCGTGCCGCCCGAGTGGCTCGAGGTCGTCGTCCACCAGCACATGCCGATGTTCCACATGGAGCACTGCGTCTTCTGCGCGGTCCTCTCACCGGGAACGAACAAGCACAACTGCGGCCGTCCGTGCGACACGCATCTCGTCCAGCTTCGTGATCGCGTCGGGAGCGAACACCCGCTGCACGCCGATGTCGGCTGCCGCAACACGCTATTCAACGCGGTCCCTCAAAGCGGAGCCGAAGTCGTCGCCAGTCTGCTCGAGCGCGGCGTGCAAGACTTCCGCATCGAGCTGCTTGAAGAACGCCCCGCTGACATCTCGCGAGTGCTCGGTCTCTATCGCGATCTCCTCGCGGGACACGTCCGTGGCGAGGCCGTTTGGAAGCAGCTCAACGCCTCCAACCGAGTCGGCGTCACACGCGGCACGCTCGAAGAACGCCGCAATCCATTGGCGATCCTGTAGTCGTATTGAAGTCGATTCCCACGCTACACTCTCATCGCAAACCCACCTGTGCGAACGACGACTGGAGCTTTCGATGACCACCATTTTCCCCGGCATGAACCCGTTTATCGAAGAGCAAGAGTGGGAAGACTTCCACACAAGATTCAATTCCGCATTGGCGGATGCGTTATCACCGCGGCTTAGCCCTAAATACGCGACGCGAGTCGAGCGACGGATCTACGTCGAAGAGCATTTTGACGAGGCTGACGATCACTACATCCGCGCCGACGCGGCCATCGTCTTGACCGACGAAGGAGGTGGCATTGCGACTCTGGCCGCTCCGGCCACGAGTACCGCAGTCGAAGGAATCGTTTGCGTTGAGGAAGAGCATCGCGAAACGTACCTCGTGATCCGGCACGTTGAGACGCAGCAGGTCGTGACTGTGATCGAAACGCTTTCACCGTCGAACAAGCGGGTGGGGTCGAACGGACAACGTGAGTATCAAGACAAGCGACGACAAATCCTGAAGAGTCAGTGCAGTCTGGTGGAGCTCGACCTTCTACGAGGAGGCCATCGGATGCCGATGGCAACCCGACTTCCCACGGGCGATTACTACGCCATCATCTGTCCGCGCTGGCGTCGGCCGAAGGCTCTGATTCATGCGTGGAGTTTGCGGGAAGTCCTGCCGACGATCGCGATCCCGCTCAAGAAGGAAGACGGCTTCGTCGAAGTGAACCTGCAGCAGGTCGCCAGCACTGTCTGTCAGCGGGCCGACTACGACCTGACCATTGACTATTCACGCCCCTTGCACCCGCCGCTCGGTCCCAGCGATCAGGACTGGTTGAAGTCGCTGTCGTTGCCGAAGAGGCAACCTCGACCGCAATAATCGCGACAAAGCCTCAGCCTGATTTGGCTCGAAGCCGCTCGTTCAGTTCAGCAGACGTTTGATGGCGGTGGGGATCAATTTGAGAAGAGTTCGGCCTGCCATCGCCAGCAGCAACGAGGACGGTATGAAACTCCAGTCCAGCGGGACGTGAACCTGTCCGTTGGCATCTTCCCAAGGATACTCACAATTGTCGGGACGCAGCCCCGCACGTTTGACCGCCGGGACCAGAAGTTCGATCTCTTGAGCCATTCGCTTGGTGTGGCTGAGTATTGCCGCTGCCTGACTTCGCTTGAATCCGCGAATGGTCAGTTCATGGCGGATCACAAGTCCGAGTGTCTTTGCGGTGTAGGCATGGCTGGTCTGAAAGGCCGCAGGGTCGCCCCCTTGTTGTATGAGGTGCGCTTTCACCAGCTTCTCGCAGGCCATTTGCAGAAACAGCAGATGATGGCAGGCGGGAACATCGGAGCGAGACTGCAACTTGAGAAACGTCTCGAAGTCAGCCTGGGACTGGCGAGCGTAACCGCGAACCCATTCGTCGGCGGTACTCATGGGGCGACACTCGTTGGTCGAGAGAATTCCGTTCCCACTTCCCATCCATGCGGAAGTGCGAGTTGGTGACTCTGAATCAAACCGAACTCTTCCGGAGTTACCTCAACGATCACGGAAGAAAAATGGAATCCGTGTGCCGGTTGAGGAGCAAACTGGAGTGGCATGACGCCGGAAGCAATCGTGTGTTGGTTGACCTCCAAGAGTTTGATTGGCTCGGTCGAACTCGCCTCTGCGTCTCCAGTGCCAACCAAACGAAAGATGCCGGTAATCCCCTCTTCAATCTCATAGTGCGCTTCCGCCAACTTGCGGGCTTCATCGTCTTTGTCTGGCATCACAGACTCCTCGTTGGAACTCAGGACCGTTTCAAACAGCGAACTTTATAACTTTGCACAACTCCGCGTCGCAACAAGTGACTCAACTGTGATCGACAGGCCTACGTCGTCGCCTTCAGCCGCAATTGCCCGCAGGCGGCGTCGATGTCGGCTCCTTTGCGTTTGCGCACCGTCGCGGGGATGCCGAACGATTCGAGGATCGCCACGAACTCTTGGGTGCGCGGGGCGGTTGGTTCGACGAAATCCAGTTCGGTGACGCCATTCATGGGGATCAGGTTCACGTGGGCGACGCGCGACTGGAGCAGGTGGGCCAGTTCGCGAGCGTGCTGCGGTTCGTCATTCACTCCCGAGAGGAGGACGTATTCATACGTGACGCGGCGGCCAGTGACTTGAAAGAAATCGTCGGCTGCTTCGAGGATCGCGGTCATCCCGATCTTGTCGTTGACCGGAACGAGCCGGTCGCGGATCGCATCGTTCGGCGCGTGCAGTGACACGGCGAGGTTGTACTGCTTGCCAAGCTGGGCCAGTTCGCGAATCTTGTCGGGAAGTCCGACTGTCGAGACCGTAATGCGGCGTGCTCCGAGGCCGAGGCCCCCTTTTTCGTTGAGGCTGTCGAGCGCGGGGATCAACGCCTTGAGATTGGCCAGCGGTTCGCCGATCCCCATCACGACGACGTTGGTGATCTGCTCCCCCTTCGGCAGCAGACGGTCCATCCGCAGCACCTGTTCGAGAATCTCGCCGGTCGTCAGGTTGCGTTTGAGTCCCATCAGGCCGCTCGCGCAGAAGACGCAGCCCATCGCGCAGCCGACTTGAGTCGAGATGCAGACCGTGCGGCGCGAGACCTCGCGCCCGCTCTCGGTGTCGCGTGCCGAGACTTGCTCGCGCATCAGCACGCATTCGATGAACTGGCCGTCGTGCAGTTCGAGCAGCATCTTTTCGGTCCGGTCGCTCCCGACTTGATGCTTCGCGATGACGGCGGGCAGGAGCGAGAAGTCGGCAGCCAGCGCCAGTCGCAGCGCGTTCGGGATGTCGTGCATCTCGGCGAAGTCGTTCGCGCGGCGACCGAAGATCCAGCGGCGAATTTGTTCGGCGCGATACTTCGGAAACCCATGAGCCTCACACCACTCGGCAAGCTGAGTGGAACTGAGTTCATAGACACGCGGCTTGTGGAGTGGAGCGGCGACAGACGGGGAGTCTGGCAGGACGATGAGTTCGGTCATGTTGGAAAGGGCTGGTTCCGTGCGATGTGAAGAGAGTGCAAAGTGAGAAGTGAACAGTGCAAAGTGCAAAGTGGCGAACCGGGGTGTGATTGTCTAGCCCTCGCTGAAAGTGGAGCCGATTCGTCATCAGCCGAACTCTCTTGTCGCTCTTTGGGGCGACTCCTAGAATCCGGCCCGGCATGAGGGAGCGTGCCGAAATTCTGGCCGTCACTCGTTGCGGCAACGACTCTCATTGCTGCGTCAGACATGAGCTTTTCTCTTGGCCTCTGCCGAACACCAGTCACGGATGCGAATTGCCGTTCTCGGGTCCACCGGTTCGATCGGCACGAGCTGTCTCGATGTCATCGCGGCCAATCCCGAGCGTCTCGAACTGGTCGGCGTCACCGCGCATCGACGCTGGGAAATGCTGGCCGAGCAGTGCCGAACGTTCAAACCACGCTGGGCCGTCTTGTCGGATGAAGGGCAACGTGAAGTTGTTTCGGCGGCACCGAACTCTTCGTCGCAGTGGCCGCGCGAGACCGAGTTGCTTGTTGGACCGGACGCTGTCGAAAGGCTGGCCTCGCACCCGGATGTTGATACGGTCGTCTGTGGCATTGTCGGAGCGGCTGGCCTGCGCGGGGCGTGGGCGGCGGTCGAGAGTGGGAAGCGAGTCGCGATCGCCAATAAAGAGACGCTCGTCGTGGCCGGGCCGCTCGTGATGCAGCTCGCGGCGAAGACCGGTGCCGAGTTGATCCCGGTCGATAGCGAACACAGTGCGATCTATCAGTGCCTCCAGTCGGGACGCCGCGCGGACGTGAAGCGGATCGTGCTGACAGCGAGCGGCGGGCCGTTTCGAGGTTGGTCGAAGAGTCGCCTTGAATCGGAAGCGACCATCGAACGGGCGTTGTCTCACCCGACGTGGCAGATGGGGCCGAAGATCACGATCGACTCGGCCACGATGATGAACAAGGCCCTCGAAATCATTGAGGCTCGCTGGTTGTTTGGTCTCGACGCCGATCAGATTTCGGTCGTCGTTCATCCGCAGTCGATCGTCCATTCGTTTGTCGAGTTCGTGGACGGTTCGGTCATCGCGCAGCTATCACCTCCCGACATGAAGCTGCCGATCCAGTACGCTCTGACGTATCCCGAACGGTGGGAGGGGATCAGTCCGAAGATGGATTGGTCAGCGACGCATCAGTTCGACTTCGCCCCGCCAGACCTCGACGCCTTCCCCGCGTTGGCACTCGGTTTTGAAGTGGCTCGCCGGGGAGGAGCCAGCGGTGCGGTCTTGAATGCGGCGAATGAAGTCGCCGTGCAACGGTTCTTGGAAGGTTCGCTTCGGTTTACTGACATCCCGCGCGCTTGCCGGGAAATTTTGAATGCCCACAACGACGATGCCCATCCGACGCTGAGCGAGCTACTTCGCCAGGACGCTTGGGCACGCGAGGAGATGCTGCGGTGGAAATCCTGAGTCTGACATTGGCCGCTTCCTTGGTAGAGAAGCTGAACGGGTTCGTTTCGAGTGGCGGCTCGATCATGTGGGCCGCGCTGGGGCTGGGCTTCGTCATCTTCTTTCATGAGATGGGGCACTTCGCCGTTGCCAAGTGGTGCAACGTGAACGTCGAACGGTTCAGCATCGGCTTTGGCCCGGTGCTGTTCAGTCGGAAGTGGGGCGAGACCGAATACGCGCTCTCCCTGATTCCGTTCGGCGGCTACGTGAAAATGCTCGGGCAGGACGATGCCGACCCGAGCCAGCTCACGAACGAACAGATCGCGGAAGACCCGAGGTCGTATCTCGCGAAGAATGTCTGGCAGCGGATGGCGATCATCTCGGCAGGCGTCATTATGAACATCATCACGGCGGTGATGTTCGTGGGCTGTGCGTTCGCGATTGGTGTCGATCTGCCTCCGAACATCATCGGCGAAGCCCGTCCGGGAATGCCGGCGTGGATTGCGGGGATCAAGCCAGACGACCGGATCGAGAAGATCAACGGCCGGGTGATCTCGACGTTCGACGATGTGCGACTGAACGTCGCCGTATTGTCGCATCCGCTTTACATCGAAGGGCGTCACAAGGACCAGTCGACGTTTGAAATCAAAGTTCAGCCAGTCACTCAAACAACGACGCCTCAGATTGGCGTTGCACCGTCGTTGAGTTTGAAGGTACTCACGGATCCCAAGGGAAAGATCCCGTTCGTGATGGCGGAGACGGCGGCGGCTCGCGCGGAACCGGCATTTGAGCGGGGCGACATCATTGCGGCTGTAGGTGAGGAACCGGTCAAGACGTACACAGAACTGACGAAGCGACTCGCGTCGCGCACCGAGGGTCCGCTCAAGTTGGAGGTCTGGCCGAATGGAGACCAGGCGCGATCCAAGTCCGTCGTCGTTCCAGACAACTTCTTTCGGACGTTGGGGCTGTCGATGGACACGGCTCCGATCATGGCGGTGCAGGTCGGGTCTCCAGCTCAGAAGGCGGGTTTCAAGGTCGGCGACAAACTGGCCAGCATCAACGGACGAACGATCGGCACCGAGATCAACCCGCTCCGGCTCCCCAACGAATTTGCCAACCTGCACGGTCAGACTGTGAGCGTGACGGTCTCGCGCGACGCGACCGGCGGCGGACAGACCAAAGAAGAGCTGACGGTCGAGCCGCAGAATCTTCCGGGCTGGACCGAGCAACCGATTTGGGAAGGAGAGCCACTTTCGATCCCTTCGATCGGCGTGGCTTTTCACACGATCCCCATTGTTTTGGCTGTTGATCCCGACAGCCCGGCGGCCAAGGCGGGAATCAAGCCGGGGCCGCTCACGAGAGTCAAACGGATCGAACTGGTCCTCGCCAAAGATGCCGCCGCAGACCGCATGAAGGACCGCAACTTCGGCATCGCATTTGAGGAAGCCAAGTCAAACAACTGGTGCTTCGCCTTTTGGCAGATGCAGGTGTTGCCTCAACGAACAGTGAAGCTGACGTTGACTGAAGGGACCGAAACAAAGGTCTACGAATTGTCGCCTCAACTCGATCCCGCTTGGCCGCTGCCAATCGTGCAGGGGCTGCGAATGCACGATGAGGAAATCCGGTTGCAGGCGGGTTCTTTCAGCGAAGTCTGGTTCATGGCAACGAACTACACGCGGAACTCGGCGCTGAGCATCTATCTCACTCTGCGTGGCCTCTGCACGGGACAGGTCGCGCTGGCCAATCTCAGTGGCCCTCTCGGGATCGCGAATGCGGCCGTGCAAATCGTGAAGCACAGCGTGCCACAGTTCCTGATGTTCCTCGCGTTTCTCAGCGTGAACTTGGCGGTTCTCAACTTCCTGCCGATCCCCGTGCTGGATGGCGGCCACATGGTCTTTCTGCTGTGGGAGGCCGTGACCCGTCGTCGCCCCAGCGAACGGATTGTCATCGGCGCGAGCTACATCGGGATGGCGTTCCTACTCTGCCTGATGGTGTTCGTGATCGTTTTGGACATTGCCCGCTGGTTCAAGCCGTGAGCGGGTCGGTAGTGCGTTGTCATCCCTCAGATTGGGGTTCTGTGAGCGGCACGGCGCTAGCCGCCGTTCGTTCACCACCGGCGGCTAGCGCCGTGCCGCTCACAGAGTCAGACCCAAAATCTTGGTTTAACAACGCACTAGCCGCGAACGAAGCCGCCCATTGGTCGCCGGAAGCCCCAGCTTGCTGCCAGTGCGTCGGCCGCTTCTTCGATGTCGGTGATCTCACCCCAGCCGCCGTTGTGCAGATGAGCGTGGGCGAATTCGTGGGCGATCACGTAATGCGCGAACGCTTCGGGACAATCGGCCAACTTGGGCCTGAGCACCACACACCGGCTACCGCTACCGACTGGGCCGGGGCTGGCCATCCACAACGACCACCCTTCGCCGGGAACGAACTTCTCCAGCGCGATGCGGAACCGAGGATCGTCGTGAAAGTCGCGCTGTACCAACTCCGGTAGACGATTCAGCACGGCAATCACGCGCTGTCGCAGAGCTTCGCATTCGGAAAACTCATGGAGGTGGTTGGTAAAGATTTGGTGATCCTTGCTTGAGATGCAGCGCGGCAAAAGAGAGTAGACCGGTCACTCCGTGACGGGAATCTTCGAGTCACGGAGTGACTCGTCTACTTTGGCCAAGAGACTTGTTGCCGGTCGCCGAACGCAGATTCGTGTGGACCGTACCGCTCCGACGGTTGCTAACGGGAACGAGGAAACCCGTCAAGAAGGTCGAGTCCGTGGGTGTGAAGTCCGGCAGTTTGGAAAAGCCGGACTTCGCGGGATCGCAAGTCTGGTGTCCTCCAGGGCCATCGCCTTTTAAATTTGGGAGATGGGGTGCCACGGTCACGGAGCTTCGACGTGGCCGTGTGATT
>JAYTQJ010000229.1:0-10776 GCA_043746775.1 Schlesneria sp. | reverse complement strand
GAGGCTCGCGAATGTCTTCGGCCACCGGGCCGAGATTGATCCAACCATCGTAAGGCCACAGCACCGCGACCATCGCGATTCCGATCGCCTTCCAAAACGAAAGCAGTGACGGCTGAGCTTCGTTCCAACTCAGCAACGGCTGCAAATTGGCCGGGTCAACTCGCCGCAACAGAAATGGCAGCACGATCAGTCCCGCCAAGAAAGAAACCTTCGCGATGGTGGCCGCTCCCTGCACACCGGCTCCCCACCGCGTGCTAAACAGATTGATGAGCGACAACCCGACAACAATCGCGATCGCCAACAGCGTCTGCCCCCACGGCGGCAACTCGACGAGTTGATGAAAATAGAGGACCGTTGCGCAGGCGAGGGCACCGACCGATCCGGTTCGCACTACCCAGAACTCGGTCCACCCCCACAGGAACGCGGGCAGCCGACCATAGGCTTCCCGCAGATACAGGTACGGCCCGCCCGCGTGAGGAAACATCGCTCCCAGTTCCGCCAAGGCCAGCGCTCCGCACAGCGTGACCAGCCCGACGAACAGCCAGATCCCCATGATCGCGAGAAAGCCATACGGTGCGAGAGCACGATCAACGCTGCTGACCTTCAAAAAAATCCCCGACCCGATGATCGAGCCGACCACGATGCACACCGCATCGAATAACCCGAGCACACGCGGCAACGTCTGATGAGCAACGGCCGGCGCGGCGACTTCCAGCGAGTCCTTCATGCAAGTTCCAGTGCGAGACAGGAGGTCCATCGAATGGCTCGCAGACTGTAACGAGTCGCTCCATCGCGATGAACCGCCTGACGCAGCCGAAACGAAGAACTAACACCAACCGCAGCGTGAGCGAGGACGAGTGTCGAGCGACATGCGCCCTCGCTCACGCCTTTTGAAGTTGCGCTATTTCGAGAGCCGCAGAGCGGCGGTAGCAAATAGCCTTGGGTGTAAGCCCAAGGAAACAGCCCAACATTCACGATCTGAGCCGCGAAGCGGCGGCAGAAGCGGGCGTACTCCAGTCTGCCACCGCTTCGCGGCTCAAAGCTTATTTTTCGTTGGCAACCTTGGGCTGACGCCCAAGGCTATTCGCTGACGCTGCTTCGCAGCTCAAAGAGCGCAACCTCAAAACTCATGCTGCGGGTTGGTGTTGTGCAAAACACGGCGTCATCCTTGGACAAGTTCCACGGCCGGGTGGTCTCCCAACGAAACACGGCGAGATCAGCGACTCCGTAAAACAACGCTCGGTGCGGAGCAAGCTGCGATCTTGGAAATGTTTCATTCTGTGGCTGCTGTGTACTTTTGTGCTTGTGGGAGGTGTACCTCGTCGGCATGATCCGCCTCGATTCTTCGAGCGTGATTTTGGGCAGGGTTCGAGGTGTAGGGTGGCCCTGAGCAGCCAGTTGAAAAAAACGTAGCACAGGCGGCTCGCCTGTGTTTTTCAACTGGAAATATGAGCAGGCGAGCCGCCTACTCTACGTTCTTCCGCTGGCTGCTTCGCGACACAACCCCTGAAGATGACCTGTGAAACCGAACCTGCAAGACTGAAACTGAAGGAGACCTCCATGAGTCAGCGACGAGCTTTGTGCATCGGAATTGATGCCTACGCGGGCCGCAACCGGTTGGGTGGTTGTGTGAACGACACCAAGAAGTGGTCCAAGTTTTTTACAGACCGAAAGTTTCAGGTCACCGTGCTGACCGATCAGCAGGCGACGTTCGATGGGATCGTGACGGCGATCAAAACGTTGATCGATTCGGCAGTGTCCGGCGACATCGTGGCCATTCATTACTCGGGCCATGGGACGCGCGTCCCTGACACCAGCAAGGAGGAGGTGGATGGTCAGGACGAGGCGTTGGTTCCCATCGACTTCGGCACCAAAGGTTTCATCGTCGATGATTTGATCGGACCGTTGATCGACCGCGCCAAACCGGGCGTGGCGGTCCATGCGTTTTTCGATTGCTGCCATTCGGGCGGAGGGACACGACTGCTCGCGACATCCGATGCGGCTGGCTCCGACGACGAGAAGGCACGGTTCCTCGTGCTGACTCCGAAGATGATTGAGGTTCACAACCGAGCACAACAAAAACGAGCGGCTGCCAATCAGCAGGGAGCCGGAACAAGGGGGCTTGGCCCGGCGCAAGTGCTGGCCGTCGATGGCACCATGCGCGAGGTTCTGTTCGCCGCCTGTCAGCCCTCCGAACAGGCGATTGAATCCGGCGGCAACGGGCATTTCACGCGCGCCGCGATGGCCGTTCTCACACGTCCCGCAACCGGGCTGACGAACGATCAGTTCCTGAAGGCGGTCATCACCGAGATGGGAGCCGCTCGACGACAGACGCCTCAGTTGTCCTGTTCACCGGGAATCAACACCGCGCCGTTCCTGACATCCGTGAGTCCTGCTGGTGCTGGAAACACCGCCCAACAGCCTGTCGTTCCGCCCGCATCCACGGATGCTTCCACCACGCCCGTTCGTAGTTCGCGTGGCTTCAACCTCACCTCAAATGGGAGTCATTCCATGACCGCGCCCCGCTCCTCCAGTTCAGTGTGCCTCACAAGCGGTTCCTTCCGAATCGTCAAGCACGACTGCGGCGCAGGACAAGGCGAGTCGGGAATCGGAACGCGGGGACCCAGTGAATCCAAAATGTTGGGCCGACCTTTTCAGGGCCTCAGTGTTCCGAAGCGGGCCTCGGATGGCGACGCCGGGACTCGCGCCGTGTTCGTCGATGGAGTCGGCCGGTTGGAGGTGATCGATCCTCACGCCGACCCCTTCGGAAGGATCTGTCTCCTGAACTTTCAAACGCCGCACACACCTGCGGGAATGATTGGCATCGGGACGGGTTGGCTGATTGCACCGACCGTCGTCATCACGGCGGGGCACTGCGTCTACGACGGCGGTTGGAACACGAAGATGACCGTCTTTCCAGGGATCGATGATTCAGACAGTAGTCCCGTTTCCGCGCGAGCGATCCGGATGGAAGCGGTGGACGGGTGGACCAACTCCTCGGCTGACAACTGCGATTTCGGAGCGATCTTCCTCGATCGGCCGCTCACTACAGGCAAGTTCGATTTCGCCGAGTTCTCAGAAACAGATTTGGAGCAGATGGTCGTCAACGTGGCGGGCTACCCGACCGACAGGCCGCAGCGAACGATGTGGATGCAGTCCGGGCGCATGCTCGATGCCGACGATGCGTTTCTCTACTACAAGATGGACACGCACGGCGGGCAGAGTGGCTGTCCGGTCATCCTGTGGGAGGATGGCAACGACTTCACCGTCGTGGGCATCCACACGGGAAACATCGGAACCGCGAATCGCGCGGTGCGCATCAACAGTGACGTGTTCAATCAATTGATGAGTTGGCGAGATCAGGCTTGAAGAGAGACCGCACACCGCCGTTGTTGGCTGGCGACAAGTCTCGGTGACATTAACCAAAGAACAAAAGGAACAATCAGATGAGTCTTCGATTGAGAATCGTGTTTGCGGGTTTGGCTTCGCTCGGGATGATCGGAACGAGTTCTCGTACGGAAGCCTGTTGGCACAAACGGTGTTGTTGCACGTCCTCGCGATCGGGCGGTGGTGGCGGCGCGGCTCACGAGTCGGGGGCTGTCAAAGAAGGCGGCTTTACTCCAATCAAAACGAGTGGCGGGACACCAGCCGCAAAGACACCGACACCGATCGCGAACACTCCTGCCAAGCCGAGCGCGGACCTCGCCGAGATTGAAGAGCGCCTGTCCAAGGTCGAGAAGCGTTTGGGGCTGTCGAAGGAATCGGACTCTGAGCCGGAATCGGGTGTGGTGGCGGCTCTGGCGGTGAAGGTCGGAATGATGGTTCTCGAAGACATCATCGCGAAGAAATTCGGTGAGGGAAAAACGCCAGCAACAGCAGCGGCTGGGAATCCTCATGTGCCAGCGCAGCCAGCCACCTCGTCGGCCCCGCTGACGGAAGAGTCATTCAAAAAACTGATTGGGCCAGCCATTCAGCATGGAATGCTCGATGCGGTCAAAGACGCGAACTTCCGTAAGCAGTTCAACGCGGAACTCAACAAGAAATGAGTGACCGGCCGAAACTGCGCAGTGGCGATCGCCTCTCTGTGCGACTCTTCCGGCGGTGCCTTTTGTGAGTGAACTGCTGCAAGAACTCGAAAATCTTCGCGGGAGTGAGCGAACGGTCGCGACGGTAAGTCGATTTCGCTGACGATAGAACAGGTGTTGAATTTGGCTTCGTTCACGGGCCAAACGACACCTGTTTTTGTTTGAAGGAGCATCATGCGCAGGAAGCGTTGTTGGGCGGCGGTGTTGTCGGTGGGAGCAATGGCGGTGGCCGTGACACCTCCCGCTTCAGCCGGTTTTTTCGGCTTTGGCAAGAAGCCAAGTGGTCAACAGGAGTGTGCTCCCTGCCAGTCCTGTGAGCCGTGTTGCAAGCCCAAAAAGTCCTGCTGCCTGCTCCCCCCTGAAGCTCCCGATGTGGAAGTGGGGTTCGCGATCCCCGGAGTCGTTCGGCCCGGTCAGGCCGTGCGAGTTTCCGAGTCGTCCATGCGACGGGCCGTGCAAAATGCCGCCGTCAGTGACTTCAAGAAAACGGAGTCCGCTACGGAATCCGACAGCGTGGGCAAGTCGAGCGATGAGCGTCTCGATGACCTCGAAAAAGATGTTCGCGAGATGAAGGGGCTGATGAAGCGATTGACGGTCGCCGTCGATCGCTTGGCAGAGTCTCAACCGGCCAAAGACTGAGTTGAGACGGGCGAGGCATCCCAGATTGAACGGATGTTTCTCTCGCAACTGGCTGCGCAAGGTTGCGCGTCGAAGCCAAGACCGCCCCAAGTCAGGGAAGACGACGATCTGTTACTGGAAGGGATTCCAACATGAAAAAACTGGTGGCTTCGTTTCTCGCCCTGTCGGCGTGCCACTCGGTCGCGCTGGCGCAGCAGTGTGCCGCGCCGCAGTACTCGGCTCCGTCCTGCAACGTGCCGCATTGTGCTGGTCGCACGGAGTCGGCGACCGCCAATCGTGAGAGTGGCGTCGCACAACCGGAAGGCTCGTACATTCGCGGTCCCGAAAGTGGCGAGTTTGAAAGCGGTTCCAGTTCGTTCGGGCTGAAAGGCTTCGGCATCAAGCTGCCTGCCATTTCGTTCGAAGGGCCAGAGATGCGGTTGCCGCATCTCACCCGTTACCGACGTAACCCTTCGATGGTCGTCGAATCCTCGCGAGCACCGTTCGTGAAAGGTCGCGCTGCGGAGTTCAGTCAGGTTCCTCGAGATGTGCCCGAGAGTGGACAACAACAGCAACCGAAGAAGGAGTCAGACAGCGCTCCCGTTCCGTATCAGTGCATTCCGCCCGGCCCCGTTCCCGCCAATGCCTCGACCGAACGACGACTGCGAGAAGAGTTGGCTCGCAAGGAGTCCGAAATCCGCGAGATGCAGGATCGGTTTGGTCAGCTTGAAAATGTGGTGAACCGGTTGGCGGAGTCTCAGCAGCAGACACGCGAAGCGGGATATCGGCCGCGCCGAGTTGTTCCTCAACCGAGGATTGTCGAAGCGGGTTTCTACGAGGAAGAAACGGACGACTTTGAAGAGGTTGTAGAACCTCCCGTCCGTCGCGCCACCCCTCGCACAACGCGCGTTTCCGAAGCTCCTGCCGCATCACCTTCACGAGCAGCTCCGACTCTCCGCAGGGTCGCCGCGCCGCGTGAGATCGAACAACCGACGCCACCGAATGTGGGCTTCTCCTACATCCCGGATGACGAAGAGGCTGCTCTGGTTGACGATGATGGTCTCGGTGTCTGGAAGGACGATGTCCGACGCCCGGTCGCTAAGCCGGTCAATGGTTCCGCCAAACGGTCCTCGCGCTGAGGTGAGCGGCAAGAGAAAGTAGACCCGACACTCCGTGGCGGGAACGGTTCGTGTCACGGAGTGACACGTCTACTTTGGGGAAATCCAGCCTTGCCGATCGCCTGATCACAACGAAATCTCGAATGGTCGCTTGATGACCCGAACCCCGGCCTCGCGATGAGGTGCGGGGTTCTGTCGTTGTTAGGCGAGCGGCAGGCAATCGTTGACCCGTAGGATGGACGCCCCGTCCGTCCGAACTTGCCCAGAAGAACCGGACGGACGGGGCGTCCATCCTACGTTGCGAGTACGCGAACTCTTGCCGCTCGCCTTAGCGGCTGTGCATTTACTACGTCCAAGAATTGGCAGTCGGGTGCGTGGCACCGTTTTCAGGACGACACCCTGATTTACAGGATCGGCAGAGTCCCCATCTCGTCCCATTCCGACTCTTCGCTCGGTCATCTTTCTGCCTCTCTCTTTCTGTCTACTTCTTCTTCCTGCAAGACTGAAGCGGGGAGACAGAAAGAGAGAGGCAGAAAGATGAGGACAGTGAAGCCCAGCAAACTCTCGGACGTAAAAGATGCACAGCCCCTTAGTGATGCCGCGCGATCAGTCTCGCAGGCGGGCGGCCTTCATCAGTGCGGCTGTGGCGGCATAGGCTTCAGCAACCCACGCTTCAATCTGGTCGGGTTGAGGGCTGTATTCGAGTTCGATCGAGACGGCACCGTCGATCCCGAGCGCGGCGATCTCGCGCAGGTACGGCTCGAAATTCACGACGCCGCGACCGGGAGGGAGGTCGCCGTGGGCGAGACCGTCGCAGTCGGAGATGTGGACGTGGATCGCCTTTCCCTTGAGTCGTCGGATTTCTTCGGGAGCGACCTTGGCCAGACACAGGTGCGACACGTCGATGTTCGCCTTCACAGCCGGGTGATTCACGTCGTCGATGAAGCGGACCATGTTGTCGATGTTGTTGAGCAACGACAGCGGGAACGGCTCCAGTTCCAGCGCGATCTGGACTCCCAACTCGGCGGCGTAGTTGCCGAGCCGTTTGCAGTGTTCGACGGCGAGCGCCCACTGATCGGCGGGACGGATGACTTCGCGGTTCCAGATGTACTCGCCCAAGACAAGCAGCACGTTCTTCGCGGAGAACTCACACGCGAGATCGAGGTACTGAGTGACTCGATCGACGTGAAATCGCTGCACGCTGGGGTTGAAGTCGATCAGCCCCGTGGCGACGCAGCAGAGCGAGACGATTGGCAATCCGGCTCGATCGCACTCGCGCCGGATCAGCAGACGTTCCTGCACGCTGATGTCGAGCGGATCGGCGAAAATGTCGATCGTGTCGAACCCGAGTTCCTTCGTCTTGCGAATTCCCCACGCGGTGTCTCGCCCCGCCTGTGCCCACGCCGAGTTGATGAGTCCGAGCTGCATGATGGTGCCTTGTGGTGTTTGTTGGTGATGTGGTCAGAGTTTTTGTGTCCGTCCATCAAAGCCCATTGGTTTCGACACAAAGTAGCCATCATCGCTCCGCGTGATGAGCCTGTAGATAACAGATGTCTGAGTCATTGCCGCCGAACTCACAAGGCTCGTCACGCGGAGCGATGACGGCTACTTTCGCTGGACTTGGCGTGTTCTGTAGAGACCATTGAGCAACGCTCGATGTCGTCTGCGGCTGACACTACCAGAACAAGTGCCGACGATCAGCCTTGCTGGTATGGTGCCGCAGGGCGTGGGAACATTCCGACATAGAGCCGAGATCGGCGACCGGACCAAGGGGTCCGGCCGACATCGTGCAAACAGACCTGAGATGGAAAGCAACATGGAACTGGAATTGAGCGGGCAAGTGGCGGTGGTGACGGGCGGGGCGAGCGGGATCGGGTTGGCCTGTGCGCGGGGGTTGGCTCGCGAAGGCTGTCGGGTCGCGTTGTGGGATGTCTCGACCGGAGTGACCGAAGCGGCGGCGAAGCTCTCCGAAGAGTTCGGCGGTTCGTCGCTGGGATTGAGCGTCGATGTGAGCAACTTCTCGGCGGTCGAGTCGGCTGTGGAAGAGACCTCGTCGCGGCTGGGACCGATCGCGCATCTCGTGCATGGCGCGGCAGTCACCTCGGGGAAGTTTGGCTTTCCGTTTACGAATGTGCCGCCGGGAAATTGGGCGCGCGTGTTGGAGATCAACGTCGTTGGAATGGTTCACGTCGCCCAAGCCATCGCTCCGGAAATGATCTCACGCCGCACCGGCACGATGGTATTCGTGGCTTCCATTGCAGGACAGATCGGTTCGCAGACCGACCCGCCGTACAGCGCGAGCAAGGCGGCGAACATCAACTTCGCGCAGTGTCTGGCGAAGGATCTCGCCCCGCACAACGTGCGCGTCAACACGGTCAATCCCGGCATGGTGCAGACGCCACTGAACCGCCAAGTTTGGCAGGCGTGGCACGATCAACAGCCACCCGAGAAACGCCGCAGCTACGAAGACTGGGCAGGAGACAAGGTTCGCAACCTAGTGCCGCTCGGACGCTGGCAACAGCCCGAAGATGTCGCCGACTTGGTGACGTTTCTCTCGTCGGCGCGCGCGGGGCAGATCACGGGACAGACGATGAACGTCGATGGCGGTCAGGTCATGCACTGGTGATGCGGTGTCTGACCCCTAGTGCGTCGTCCAAGCTTAATTATTGGGTAGCCGAACTCGTGAGAGTTCGGGAATTTCAGAAGTCTCACGACTTCTGCTACTCCCGTTTTTAGCTTGAACGACGCACTAGTTTGTGGGTGCGACAACTCTTTCCGGTCGCCTTACGGTCGCGGGATGCGTCCCGAGACCAAGTGGTAGCCCTTGGCTTCCACCGAGTTGATGTGGATGAACCACATCGGCATGCGCTCGACGAACCAGTTGGGGGTCTTCGTGACGACTTGGACCAAGCCGCCCGGCTTCAAGGCGCGATAGGCGGTGTCGAGAAACAGTTCCGCGATGGCATAGCCCGAGAAGTAGGGCGGGTTGGCCAGCACGAGATCGAAGTCGTGGGTCGAGGCTGTTGCTCCTTCGCAGTCCAGCACGGCGGTGATACCCGGCGCGTTGTTGATCTCCGCGTTGTGTTGAGTGCATTGAATCGCACGCGGATTGGAATCGAGCGCCATGACCGTGACTTTCTCGGCGCGGAAGGCCGCCGCGAGGCTGACTGTTCCCGCGCCGCAGCCCATGTCGAGCACCTTCATCTTCGGCTTGATCTCCATCGCGTTGATGAGCGTCCTCGCCCCGAGATCAATGCGGCGGTGCGAGAAGACGCTCGGGCGGCTGAACACCTTGATGAGTCGTCCCTGGTCGCGGAAGGCGAACTCATCGTCGTAGTTCTTCACCTTCTTGAGCGGCCCGGTCTTGGTCGCGAGGTACAGCGTGCCGATCTTCTTGAAGGGCCGTCGCGTCACCTTCGGGAACAGGTTTTGAAGCTGCTCGTGCAGCCATTGGTCCTCGTCGTTGTCGGTCGAGCAGATCATCCGCCCGCCGATGGCCAGCCGCTGGAAGCCCTGCTGCATCAGATCGCGCGTCAGCTCGGCATCGCCCCCTTTGCGGAAGACGAACGCGACAAGGTCTTGCTCGCCTTCGGGCAAGTCGGGCTTGCAGAGCAATCGCAAATTCTCGACCGGCCCCTGATCGAAGACTTGGAACTCGGTTTGGTTCTTCTGGTAGAGGTCGAAGAAACAGCAGGCGACTTTGGCGTCGGGCCGTTCGCGCGCGTAGGTCTCGGCGAACTGACCTCGCCCCGCCGTGGTGCAAACGACGCGCGTCGCTTCCAGTTCCGGGATCGCGTCGATCAGGAGTTGCTCGTGCGGACGAACGGGAAGCGCAGTGGATGCCTCTTCGTCGTCATACGACTGCTCGTCGAAGTCCTCGTCCTCTTCGTCGAGGCCCTCTTCATCGAGATCGTCTTCGTCCAAATCATCGTCGTCCCCATCGAGAACCTCGTCCTCAAGGTCGTCGTCGAACTGGTCATCGTCACGAGTTTTTTTGGGGCGAGGCACGCGGTGGGCTTTCTGATTTCGAGCGTCAGCTCACATCTTCGTTTTGTTCAGTCTTCTCTGAGCGGGGCGGCGTCAGCCCCCTGGCTCTTACTTTACTAACCCGCAGCGTGAGCGAGGGCGATAACAAGAGGCGTTCCCCTTGTTTCCCGCGCTCACACTTCGGGTTACTTGATCAAAGCCCAAGAGCCAGGGGGCTGACGCCGCCCCGCTCAGAAGGACTCATTCGGGGCTAACGCCCACGCTAAATCACGCGGCAAAGGTAGCACTTGAGGTAGTCGGATTCGAGACACGTGACGGAAGTCGGGTGATCGGCCGCTGCCCCGCGTGTCTCCAAAATTTGGAGCCGTCGGTTTTCGTGCAGGGCCGCTTGAGCGACCGCGTCCAGAAACCGCTCGTGTGAGACCTGACCCGAGCAACTGCATGTCACGAGGAAACCGCCCGGCTTGAGAATGCTCAGCGCCGAGCGATTCAAGCTGTAGTAGCCTCGCAACGCGGCCTCGATCCCCTGCTTGTGTCGCGCGAGTTTTGGCGGATCGAGGATCACGGTGTCAAAGCGTTCGTCCGCCGCCGCGAACTCTTCAAGAGCTTTGAAACAATCCCGCTTCACCAGCGTCAGTCGATCCGCAATGCCGTTCAGCTCCGCGTTCGATTGAGCCAGCGCGAGAGCCGACTCGGACATATCAACCCCCGTGACGTGACTCGCCCCACCGTTGACGAGACAGTTCAGTGAGAAGCCTCCCGAGTAGCAACAGACATCCAACACGCGATGCCCGCGCACCAGATCGGCCACGCGGCGGCGGTTGTCTCGCTGGTCGAGGAAGAACCCGGTCTTCTGCCCTTCCGCCACATCGAGCTGAAACTGCACCCCGTTCTCGCGAATGACGAGCGGTCGCGGCGGAGCCTCACCCCACAACAAGCCGTCGGCCAGTTCGAGTCCCTCGGCCTCG
>JAYTQJ010000228.1:0-2101 GCA_043746775.1 Schlesneria sp. | reverse complement strand
AAATTTAAATTTGAACCACCTGACCCCTGATCGGACCAAGGATGCGACGGAGATCGCTTCGACACGGATGTCGGTGTTCCACGACAGTGCCGTTGAAGATTGGTTCCCCATCATGTCCACCGCGACGCTCCAGCCCTCCCGCACGACCTCGCGCCCCGCGCGCAAGATGGCGTCGGCCGGGACGATGGTCGGGATCGACATCGGTTGCCACTCGGTGAAGATCGTGCAGTTGGAAGCGGGTTACGGGACCATCCGGCCGCGCGTCTGTCGCGTCGTACCGCACGCGATTCCGCTCACGCCCGCCGATCCTTATCGCTGCCTCGATGAAATCGGCCGGACACTTCAGCGTGCCTGGTCATCACGCAATCGTTGGTGGCCGCTTCCGGCCGCCTGCACGTTGTCGATGAGTCTGATGACGTTTCGCACGCTGGAATTGCCCGTCGCGGAAGACGAACCGAACTCACCGCAAGAGTGGCAGAACGCGTTTCTCACCGAGTCCGCAGCGGGACCGGGAACGTGGATCGTGGAAGGTTGGCCGACGCAAATCGAACTCCCCGCGCGCGGCGGTCGGTCGTACGCGCTGCTCGGGATCGACGAAGAGTTTGCCTCGGCCATCTCGCACCAGTTGTGGCGCTGCGGCCTCGACTGCCAGGTTCTGGATGGACTGCCGTTCGCGATGGCCCGCGCCGCCGCAGCGTCAGCACTCGGCGGAGCAGTGCAGGGGGGGCCGGTCGCCGTCATCGACTGGGGGGAATCGGCGATGACGCTGACCGTGGTTGTCGAGGGTCTGCCGTGCTTCACGCGCGTCTTGCGCGATTGCGAACTCAAGTCGCTGACCACGGCCGTCAGGCGCACACTCAATCTCGAAGCCGATCAATGTCGGCAAGTGTTGGAAGCGTATGGTTTCGGTCGATCGGCGGGTGGTGTCGAAGCGAGCGACATGTCCTCGCTGTTGGCTGAGATCACGGCTCCCTATCTGAACCAGCTCGGTGAAGAGTTGCGCCGGACGTGGCTGTTCCTCCAGCATCTGTCGGGACAGACGCCGAACCGCGTGATCCTGATGGGCGGCGGAGCAACACTCAAAATGAGTGCGGCCCATGTCCGAGCGGCGATGCCGGTGCCGGTCGATGTCTGGACGATGCCACAGAGTTCCACGGCGGGAGCCAAATCGGAATCGGCCTCCGCCGCATTTGGTCCGGCGTTGGCTCTGGCCAGTCTGAAGAGGGACCGATGAACACCCACCTCAATTTGCTGCCGCTCACCGCCCGCCGCCGCAATCTGTTCTGGTTGCGGATTCGCCAATGGAGTCTCGTGTGGACGGTGGTCGCCGCGCTGAGTGCGATTGGTATCGTGGCACAGTTCTCGCGGATCGCCTCCCAGCACTACCAATTGTCTGTGATGGAAGCGTCCACCCAGCCGTTGCGTGAAACACAGCGGGAACTCGATCAGATGCTCCAGCGACTGACGACGCTGCGCAGCCGCGAGTCGATGCTGGCGATGCTCGAACGCATGGAGCAGCCGGTCCAGTTGCTGGGGATCATCGGACGTTCGATCGGCGGTGATCGCCCGGAAGTTCAGGTCTACGACATGATCATCTCACCGACTCAGATCGTGCAGGTGATTAAGGAGACCGAAAAAACCGCAGCCCAAAAAGCCAACGTCGCCACGCCGGCGACGCGCCATGTGGATCGCGTGCAACTCAAGATTGACGGTCTCGGCGTGGATGACCTCGCCGTGGCCCGCTTTGTGGCCGGTCTGCGTGAAGCGGGCGTGTTTGAAACCGTCGCCCTGAAATCGTCAATCCGCGCCTTGTCACTGCCCGGCGAGAGCCGCCAGTTTTCGGTCGAGTGTGTGTTCCAATAAGGACGTGACCAACAACAGTTTGAATCAGGTGAGCCGGGTGGCGTCAGCCCGATGGCACGCACTTTGTCAAAAACGCCAAGTAACCCGCAGCGTCAGCGAGGGAGTTCCTCTTGTTTCACTGCGTGCTTGACTCCCTCGCTGACGCTGCGGGTTACAAAGTGAGTGCCATTGGGCGTCAGCCCCCGGACTCTTAACTGCAATCGCAAGAGTCCGGGTGGCGTCAGCCCCCGGACTCTTG
>JAYTQJ010000227.1:0-10781 GCA_043746775.1 Schlesneria sp. | reverse complement strand
CGAAATCTGGCGACGCCCTCGTTCACACTTCGGGTTGGTGTGTTCGGGACAATCATTTCTAGCCGGTCGCCTTAGAAATCTGCTGCTGATGAGTCGCTTATTGAGTTTGTCTGTCTGCGTCAGTCTATTGGGCGGCATCGTGTGTGCTCAGGAACCCGTGACAGTTGGCAAAGGCTCGTACGCTGCGTTTCCGCCGCCGGGTTTGGTGGTCGATACACAAAAGAATATCGACCGCGTCAAAGAGGTCGAAGAACGTAAGCTGTATCTCGTCGAGGACGATGGGCGACCGATTCCCAGCAACAAGTGGTTTCAGAATTTGTTGTTTCAACAGTACGGGACCGGCTTGTGGTCGCTGCCGCACAAAGTCGATGCGACCCCAGAGGGCATCGAAGTCTTCTATCCGAAGCAAGCTTCCAGCGACGGCACGCAGATGATTGCTGAGTTCCCGCTCATCATCGGCGGCCGTGACTTCAAGCCGACTGATTCTCGAGCGAAGCAGTGGGCCGATTGGATGGTCTCGTTCCGGATGCCTGAGTCGGAGTCACGTTTCATGGACGTGACGCTGGGCGAGGGAATGCCGTATGTCTGGTGCGAGTTTAAGGGCGTGCAGCCGACGATCACCTTCGGTGGTGGCGGTGGCAAAGGGAGTCGCGGGAAAAGCGAGGTGAGCTTTTTCGATCTCGCGGGGAAGTCCGTGACGCTGCCGGTGACGAGCGATGCTCTGGGTGTCTCGTATGAGGGCCGCGCGTATGGCGTGTTCGCTCCGGATGGGACGACGTTTGAAGTGGGTGCCGACGGGATTGCGGTGACCACGAGCGGCGCGAAGTCGTTCCTCGTGGTCTGCCCACTGCCGAGCAACAACGACATCGCGCTGTTTCACAAGCACGCGTTTGCCGTGCCGCGTGACACGCGACTCAGTTGGGACTACGACCGCCAAGCCGGGGCGGTCTCAACCACTTGGAAGGTCATTGCGGAATCACTCAAGGGGACCGACAAACGGGTTCTGCAAGGTTGGTTGCCACATCACTGGCGCGACAACACCAGCGGGTTGCAGTTCAGCGACATCACTTATCAGACGATTCGCGGGCCGCTGAAGTGTGCGGTCGGCGATGAGTTCGTACTCAGGCATTCGTTTCACGGCGTGCTGCCCAACCTGCCTTCCTCGTTGAACAGTTCGGCGAAGACGACTGCGTCCGTTTTGAAATCACCAGCAGTGATCGACAGAGCCTCCGGCGCAAACGCCATGTCGTTCAAGGAACGCATGGCGTGGTACCTCACTCAGCACTTCGCCGATCCGAAGAAGAACCTCGGCGGTGACACTTATTGGGGCGGCAAGGATCTCCAACGCTACGCACAGGCCGCGTTCATGGCGGCTCAAACCCAGGACGGCTCCTACGAGCAGATCGTCACGAAGCTGCGATCGGAACTTGAGAACTGGCTGACGTATTCACCCGGCGAAAAGCAAAAGTTCTTCGCGTACTACCCGCGACGCAAAGGGCTGGTTGGATTCAGTCCGTCGTATGGCTCGGAGCACTTTACCGATCACCATTTTCATTACGGCTACTTCGTCTTCTCAGCCGGACTGCTGAGCCAACTGCAACCGGAATTCGCGGCTCAGTATGGCGAGATGGCCAAGCTCATCGCGAAGACGTTCGCCAATTATGACCGCGACGAGAAGCGGTTCCCGTTCTTGCGGACGTTCGACATCTGGCGCGGTCACTCGTTCGCCGACGGCAACGGCTTCCCCGATGGCAACAATCAGGAGTCAACCGGCGAAGCGATCAACAGTTGGGTCGGCCTGATCCTGCTCGGCGAAGCGCTGGGCGACGAGAACATGACGGCGGCCGGTGTGATGGGTTACTCGTTCGAGACCCGAGCGAACCTCGAATACTGGTTCGACCCGCACGACGACATTTTTCCCCCGCAGTACGCCCACAATGCGTGTGGGATGATCTGGTGCAACAGCATCGTCTGGGGGACGTGGTTCACGGCCAGCCCTGCGTGGATCTACGGCATCCAATGGTTGCCATCGAGTCCGGCGCTGGCGTTCTACGATCGCGAACGATCCTTTATCAAAAGAACGTACGCCGACGTTGTGCGAGAACTCGACGCCTTCGAGGAGAAAGAAGCCGCGAAGAAGCCCGGCTCAGTGAAACAGGCTGCGGACATCAAAACGCTTGGCGGAGAATTGGGGAGCTACCACCTCGGTTTTGTGATGCACGCCGATCCGCAGTGGGTGGTCGAGCAAATAGACACGCTCTGGTCAGAGCCGGGTGACAAGGTTGCTCACGATCCATGGATGGCGGGCATTTTCTATCAAGCCCATGCGCTGGCCGAACTGGGACGAGTCGATTGGACCGCGCACGGCACCAGCCCGACCTCCATGGTCTACCTCAACGAGAAGACGAAGACTCGCACGTTGGTTGCTTGGAATCCCACCGCGAAGCCGCAGACGGTGTCGTTCTTCGAGGGCGATCGGCTGATTGGTCAATTGGAAGTTGGACCGCATCAGATTGCCAAAAAGTAGGATCGTGGTCGATGACTTCCGTCGCGATTGATGCGTGGCGTTCCATGATGCGGCGAGGCCCATCGTCCAACTGACCTGATTTCGTCGTGTGGTTGTTTGGCTCTTGGCCAGAACTGTCGCGACCGATCGGATATGCGAACTGTTCGCCGTTTACCGATACCTCGCACTGTCCTTGATGAGGCTTCTGAGCGGGGCGGCGTCAGCCCAATGGCACTGAATTTCAAAGGTACGTTCTGTGGGATGTAGCTGAAGTCGTAAGACTTCAGCCGTCTTCGACGATCGTCTGAAGTCTTACGACTTCAGCTACATCCCAAAGTGAGTGCCATTGGGCTGACGCCGCCCCGCTCAGAAACCTCTCATCCTCTGCTGCGTGAGACATCAAGATGGATCCCGTACCGACCTCGCATCAGATCACCGGACAGCCGCGTCAGAAGCTCACGCGAAGAATTGGGGCAGAGTCGTGATCGCGCGAAACATCGGTGGCGTCACATCCAGTTCGATGGCGGCGCGGTTGATGGCGAGTGGATCGGTGCAGCCGTGTTCGCACAGGCCACCAATGAAGCTGAAACCCCAGCGAAAGCCGTGTTTCGCGAGAGCCGCTCGGGTGAACGCATTGAAACTCGAACGGCCTCCCACGGGATAGCTGAATGCTTCGATCGACTCACCCAGTTCTTCGACCAGCCGTCGCTTGCACTCGCCGACTTCCCAGTCCTGCTGAGTGGATGATTGATTGGCCAAAATGGGATGAGTGACCGTGTGGCCACCGAACGTCATACCGTGCGACTTCATCTCGCGAATCATGTCCCACGTCATCCACATGCCGTCGGCGGCATCCTTTTGGCAACGTCCCGTTTGTAAGGTCGTGGCGAGGAAGCTCAGGTAGGAGTCGGTCACTTCGTCGGGCAGCCCCTTGTAGACGTTGAGCAATCTTCGGATGGCAACTTCACGGTTCGGTTCGTCGAATCTGAGCGGACCTGACACCCAGCGATTCGCTTCCAGAGATGGTCGCCCAGTGGTGCGGACCATCCACGCGATCTCATCCCACCACGGCACCTGCTGAGAATCGAGAAAGCCGGTCGTCAGGAAAAACGTGGCCGGAACACCGTGTCGCTTCAGGATGGGAAACGCGTTCGTGTAGTTGTCGCAGTAACCATCATCAAACGTGACCATCACGTATCGACCGCGTCGTTCGTGAAGTGCCCGCTCGAAGTCTGCTAGCCCGATCACGTCGAACTGCTTGGCGATCATCTCGATCTGCCGATCGAAGTCGGCGTCGGTCGCACTCCACAGATTGCGGTCGAATAGCGAATGGCTGGAGTCCCCCACCCGGTGATAATTCAAGATCAGGATGCCGTCCCACGCACCGACTGCGCGCAATGCGCGACCACACCCGGTGACATCGAGTGTCCGGGCGAGAAGATCGCGTTTGGAGAGGGATTGCAGCATCAGCAACTTTCTAGGCCCGTAAAGTTGTCACCCGATGCCATGGCGCGTCGGGGGCGGTGAGGTTCTGAATGTGTCGTCGTCAATTCATCATCATGGAGTCTTGGGCCTGAGGCCCCCGGCTCGCCCCAGCCAGTCGTCTTCATGTCATTCGAGCTAAACATCCGTATCGCTGTCGGCCATCGTGAGGAACCAATTGGTTCCTGCCTGCGTTTGCTCTCGCACTTCGCCGCCGAATCGGCAGAGGACCGGATGACGGTTTTGTCGGCGATGGAATCCGGCCAATTGCAGTAGTTGGTAGAAACGTGTCGAGCCGAAACAGTCGAGCCGAATCGCCGCCATTCCGTCGCGCCGCGCTCTCCGGCTGAACTCAGCAAGCAACAACGACGTTGAGCGATCATCCACCGCGAGCAAATCAGAAATCGAAACGCCACCCTCATCCGCGTACCACACCACATAACCGAGCAACTCATTTGTGACGCGATCGGCCAGTGTAAATGTCTGATAGCTCAGATCGGGACACTGCGAGAATCGCCAACTCAAGTAGTTTTCGGTTCGCTCTCCAATCACATCGAAGTGTTCGGCAGTGCGCAACCACAGAGCATCGAAACGATCGTCGAAACGTGACTCGTCTTGTGCGACGACGTTCGCCGGTAGCCGAGTTCGCCACTCGGCCGAACTCCAATGGAGAGCCTTGTCGAGCAACGGCGCGCACAGTCGTGATGCCAGTGACGAACGGAGCTTGGTGCGCAGCGTCGGTTCGGTGCGAAGCAGCTTCGTCCACGCAGTAAATTCGCCGATCTCGCGATACCCGGCCCGCTTCATGACGGCGGTGGCCGAGCGGTTCGGCATGCCGTACAGAATTGCGAGCCCGTCTCTGTCGGCCGCGTTAATGATCGTGCGGGCCAAGGTTAGCGCGGGACCGATGGAGCGTTGAGCCTGATCAACGTTCAAGTCGATCGGAGCACCCCCTTCGACCACGGTCCCTTCGACGGCGGTTCGTCGTCGCATCAGCCCTGCGGCACCCATTGGCGGGGCATTTTTCTCACCCAATAACCACGCTCGCGAACGATCACTGCCGTACAGCCAGTCGAACCGATGCTCGGCCGCCGTCGGTAGATTGCGTCGCCACAGGTCGAGCAACGGTGCGCGCAGTGCGGCCGCATCGGGGTGAGTCACCTCGAATGGCGGAGCATTCGCAGTCGTAGGCCATGCGGTGGGCATCTTGGTCTCAGAAAAGTGGAGTCAGATCGGTTTGCGACTTGCCATTCGGTCTTCGCTATCTCGCCTGTCTCCAACGAGAAATACGCACGTCGAACCATACCTTACGAAATCGTCACGCGCCGTCAGGAAAGCACGCTTTCGATCAACTCGGGGGGCCGGTGCAGGTAATTGGTCGCTTTGCGCTTCGATGCGATGTCGCGATAGACGAATTCCACCTGATCTATGGCGAGGCCGATGTCTTCGGCAACCTCTTCCGCCGCGAAGCCGTTGTTCAGTCCGTACAGGCAGCCATCGAGCTTGTCGTACGGGACCGAGAAGAAGAACTCTTCCTGGCTCTGAGGCAACGAATAAGTGTCGGTCGTCGGAGATCTCATGCGGATGACTTCGGGGACGCCGAGATGGTCGGCCAACTGATAGACCTGCGTCTTGTAGAGGTGAGCAATTGGCTTGAAGTCGGCCGCCCCGTCGCCGTTCTTCACGAAGAAGCCCTGATCGTATTCGAGGCGGTTGGGTGTCCCGGCCACTGCGTAACGCAGACGATCCGCGTGGTAGTACTCGATCATCTTGCGGCAACGCTGTTTGAAGTTGGTCGCCGCGACAATCGTCTGATAAGCGTCGAGGCTCAGCCGGGCCTGCTGCCGTTCGCCCGAAGGCGATTGCACGACCACCGACGACAGGCTGAAGCGACTCCCTTGCAACAGTGGCGGCAGGACGAGCTTGCTCTTCCAGTCGGGCTGAAATTCGGGGATGACGGATTTAATCGCCGCGTCGCGCCGTTGGTAGCACCCCGCGCCGTCGAGCATCGGCGTGATGTTCTCAATGACCGTTTCGATCCCGAGCGACTCGGCCAACAACTCGGCCAGACCGAGGCTGTCATCCTCCGAGTCTCGCTCGGGCATCATGATCCCGAAGACGCGTTCGGGACCGAACGCCCTCACCGCGAGAGCAACCACAACGCTGGAGTCGATCCCCCCCGAAAGCCCGAGTACCACGCCCTTCCGTTTAAGCGTGGAGGCGACCGTAGTCTGCATCCACTCCACAATACGAGCCGTCTCCGCCGCACCGTCTAGTTGCAGCAGCCGTCGCGAAAATGTCTGAGTCGCCGTCGTCATGAAATGCTCCAGATTGGGAACCGCGAAATACATTTATTAACCACGAAATACTCGAAAGGCACGAAATGAAGACAAGGCGAGGGAACCACGAATCTCACAAATCGACACGAATCTAAAACAGGGGACAGGAGTCAGGGGACAGGACAGATGCAGCAGAACAATGACCGTCAAACGGATTCTTGCCCTCTGATCCCTGTCCTAATTCTTTAGCTTCATAGTTTCATTTTCTTCTGCATTCTTTCGTGCTTTTCGTGTCTTTCGTGGTTCAAACTCTTCTCTTCAGCCAGCCGAGTACGCATCGGCCAGCAACTTCTTGTCGATCTTGCCATTCGCGCTTTTGGGCAGCAGGTTGCGAATTTCGACCTGCTGAGGAACCATGAAATCTTCGAGGTATTGGCGGCAGTGAGCCTGCACTTCGCGGAGCGTCAGCAGGGCACCGTCTTGCAATCGCAGGACGGCTCGCACGGCTTGTCCCAGCACGAGATCGCTGACGCCCACGACTGCGGCCTCCGCGATGAGTGGATGCTGGTGCAAGACATCCTCCACTTCGCGCGGGCTGACCTTCTCACCGCGACTTTTGATGATGTCGTCCTGGCGTCCGATCCAGAACAAAAACCCTTCGTCATCGGTTTGAAAGAGGTCGCCGGTATAGAGCCACATCTCGTGCGGAATCTTGCCGGGTTTCAATCGCTTCGCCGTTTCTTCGGGCGCGTTCCAGTAACCCTTCATCACATTCGAGCCACGCACGACGAGTTCGCCCACAGCGTTCGGACCAAGCACGTTGCCAGCCTCGTCGAGAATCATCGTCTCGCTGTTCGGGATCGGTTTGCCGACCGAGTCCGGTCGTCGATCAATTTCCTCGGGTGGCAGGTAGCAGACGCGCGTGCATTCGGTCAGTCCGTACATCGAGTAGATCGCCGCTTCGGGAAGATGCTTGCGAAGTCTGGCGATGTACGCGACGGGAAAGGCCGCCCCTGCGTTGGTGAGATAACGCAGTCGAGACAAGTCGTATTGAGCGAGATCCATTTGCAGCAGAAGTGCGGCAATCGTCGGGACCATCGGGAAGCCGGTTGCCCCCTCCTCGACGATCTTCTGAAGTATGGCATGAGGATAGGCTAGCGACTTTTCAAGAATCAGAGTGCCGCCGTAGTGGCAGCACATCAACCATTGATAGAGGCCATAGCCGTATGACATCGGCAGGACGCTGAGCACAATGTCGTCTGGTGAATTCAACAGGTAACTGATGATCGACTGGCTGACGGAAACCATGCTCTGGTGCGTCAGCATGACTCCCTTGGGATTTCCCGTCGAACCGGAGGTGTAGACGAGAGCAGCCAAATCCGCGTCGATGCCACGTTTGGCGGGTGGCTGTGTTTGACCGGCCTGTTCGGTGAAGAGAGCGTCCCACGTGATCATCTTGTGGGAACACCCCACCACGCTGGCGAGATCACCAACGACGATGACGTTGCGTAGGTAAGGCGTCTCGTTCCAGCAGTTTTCATAACCGTGCAGCCGCTTGGTGCCGGAAATGACCGCTGTCGCACGACTGTTGTTCAGTAAATAAGTCAGCTTGTCGGGTTTCGTCGAGGGATTGACCATGACGAATACGGCCCCGGCTTTCAGCACGGCCCAGACCGCGATCGCCGCTTCCACCGAGTTGTCGAGAAAGATCACCACACGATCGCCATGCACGACGCCGCTCGCCAGCAAGCCATGCGCGAGCTGATTGGACTCGACCTCGACCTCGCGATACGTGACGCGACGACCATCACAAACGAGCGCCACCTTATCGGGCACCCGCGCGGCGGTCTGTTCGAGAAACTGTTCGAGCAACATGGGGCTTGTCTCTTGTTCCCTCATCCCGGTTGTGCCGGGGAGGGTTAGGATTGGCGCAGAATTAATTGTCGTGGCCGACGCTGCCAGCGTCGGCTCGGGTGCTGGCAGCATCCGCCACGATGGGACAGTTATTGTTGCGCCGGTCCTTACTCACCGGTCGTTTACGCTTCGACCAGCAGCTTCTTGTCGATCTTGCCATTCGGAGTTTTGGGCAGCGTGTTACGGATTTCGACCTGCTGCGGGACCATGAAGTCTTCGAGGTACTGGCGGCAGTGGGCCTGCACGTCGCGCGGTGTCAGTGTGGCACCCGCCTGCAATCGCAGCACGGCGCGCACGGCTTGGCCCAGCACGGGATCGCTCACGCCCACCACTGCGGCCTCCGCGATGAGTGGGTGTTGGTGCAAGACATCTTCCACTTCGCGCGGGCTGACCTTCTCACCGCGACTCTTGATGATGTCGTCCTGGCGTCCGACCCAGAACAAAAATCCTTCGTCATCAGTGCGGAAGAGGTCGCCGGTATAGAGCCACATCTCGTGCGGAATCTTGCCCGGCCTCAAACGCTTCGCCGTTTCCTCGGGTGCGTCCCAATAGCCCTTCATTACGTTCGAGCCGCGCACGACGAGTTCTCCCACTTCGTGCGGACCCAGCACGTTGCCAGCCTCGTCGAGAATCATCGTCTCGCAATTGGGCATGGCCTTGCCGACGGAGCCAGTGCGGCGGTCGATCTCTTCCGGTGGCAGGTAACTCACTCGCTTGCATTCCGTCAGGCCGAACATCGAGAAGATCGTGACTTCGGGCAGCAGCTTCCTCAGCTTGAGGATGTACTCGACCGGGAATGCGGCTCCCGTGTTGCTGAAGTATCGCAGCTTCGACAGGTCGTACTTGCTGAGATCCATCTGAAGCAGGATCGCAACGATTGTCGGCACGATTGGAAAGCCGGTGACGCCCTCCTTCACGATCTTTTCCAGAGTCACGTGCGGGTACGTGAACGACTTCTCCAGTATCAGCGTGCCACCGTAATTGCAGCACATCAGCCACTGATAGAGACCGTAGTCGAACGACAGCGGCAGCACGTTAAGTACCACGTCGTCCGGACTGTTTCGCAGGTAGGTCGTGATCGAACGATTCGCGGCAACCATGTTGTGGTGCGTCAGCATCACTCCTTTCGGGTTGCCCGTCGAACCGGACGTGTAGACCAGCGCGGCCAAATCTACGTCGATGCAACGCTTTGTTGGTGGCTGTGTCTGGTTCGCGTGTTCGGCGACGAGGGCGTTCCAACCGACGACCGGATGCGAACACGCTTCGACGCTGGCGGGATCACCGACGACGACAAGGCTTCGCAGATGAGGCGTCTCATTCCAGCAGTTCTCGAAGCCGCGCAGCCGCTTTGTCTGAGCAATGATTACAGTCGCGCGACTGTTGTTCAGCAGATAGGTCAGCTTGTCGGGCTTCGTCGTCGGATTGGCCATGACGAACACGGCACCGGCCTTGAGGACCGCCCACACGGCGACAGCCGCTTCCACCGAGTTGTCCAAGAAGATCACCACGCGATCGCCACGCTGGACTCCGCCCGCGATCAAACCGTGGGCGATTCGATTCGCTTCAAGGTCTATCTCGGAGTACGTGACGCGGCGACCATCACAAACGAGCGCCACCTTCTCGGGCACTCGCGCGGCGGTTTGTTCGAGAAATTGTTCGAGCAACATGGGTCGTGTCCTGTTGAGTCCCTGTCTGAATCTCGCGTTTGAGTCGTGGTCTGGGCCAAGAGCCGTCATCAGCGTTCACGTCACCACCGACCTCGCGTCGGTGGGACGAGGATTGTTCACTCGCGTCCGTAGTTGCCAATCACGGCTCCACCGAGGCAAGCTCATCGGTTTCTACACAACTCCGACGTGCTTGCTTTGCTGGTCTTCATCCGTGCCCCGGCTTTGCCATCCGTGCTAAAGATGCTGTCTTGGAGCGATCGAACTAGTGCCCTGTCCGTTCTTAATTTTTTTGGGGGGGAACTGAAGTCGTGAGACTTCAGAAAACGCAGAACTCTTACGAGTTCGGCTACCCCAAAATTAAGACCTGACGGGGCACTAGCACGGATGGCAAAGCCGGGGCACGGATAAAGAGCAGAAGCCAGAGCGGAACACACTCACCGAGGATGCGTGTTCTGATTTGTGTAGAGACCAATGAGGTAAGCTCGGTGGCGAGCCGCTCACGTTTCATCGTCACCGTCCGCTTCACTTGGCCTCTTCGAGTTTCGCTTCCACGAACTGAATCAACCTGTTGATCGAGTCGAGATTGTCGGGAACCAACTCATCGTCATCGACCTTCACTTGAAAGCGGTCTTCGATGAACGAGACCAACTCCAAGACGCCGGTCGAGTCGATCAGCCCCTGTTCGAGGAACGAATCGTCCGCGTCGAGCTGCACGCCCTTGCGGCCAAACAGAAAGTTGTCGGAGACGAATTTGCGAACATCAGCTTCAATCGCGGGCATGTCTGAGAACCTTGTTGAGAAGGGAAGTGAGGTGAATGGAAAAGGTCTGGTCGTTGAACCGCGTGGTCTGTACTGAGACATCTGAGCGGGGCGGCGTCAGCCCCCCGGTTCTTGGGCGTTAGCCCTTCACGGGAAGAGCCGGGGGGGCTGACG
>JAYTQJ010000226.1:0-25439 GCA_043746775.1 Schlesneria sp. | reverse complement strand
CCCCCCCCGGCTCACCAGTCTTGAGAGGGCATCGAGTTCACTGCGATTGAGCCAACTTGTCGGGAAAGACCTCGCCGCGATGCATCGTCATCCGAACGAGTGGTTCGGCCGTCAGGCCAGGCGAGTCCTCGTAGAGCGGCTTGGTCCACTGAGAGGCACAACTGACAAAGCGTCGCGCGCGACCGGCTACACCGAATTGCAAACTCTGTTCGAGTCCGAGTCCGATGTCGTCGTGAAGCTGCGCGTGTTGTGGACGCTGTTCCAGTTGGAGGCGATCGACCCGGACGAACTGCTCAAACTGACGCGGCATCCCGACGAGCACATTCGCGCGTGGGCCGTCCGACTGCTGACCGACGACTGTCCGCTCGACACGATTCAGGGGCAGCCGCATCCGTTTGCGAAGGCTCCCAGCGATAAAGTGATTCTCGAACTGGTCCGCATGGCCCGCGAAGATGACTCGGGCTTGGTGAGGCTCTCGCTCGCATCGACATTGCAGCGGCTACCGGTTGACCGACGGCTCGAACTCGCCACGCCGCTCGCCTCGCGCCCCGACGATGCCGGCGATCACAACCTGCCGCTGATGGTCTGGTACGGACTGATGCCAACTCTTGCTCCCCTCGCCCCGGCATTGCGGGGAGAGGGGCTGGGGCTGGGGGTGAGGGGTCTAAGTGGTGAGAACGCGGTCCATACTGACAAAGCTGAAGAAAGAACCCCTCACCCTAACCCTCTCCCCGCAAGGCCGGGGCGAGGGGACAAGCAAGAACCGAATTCAACGGACCCTGTCGCGTTGGCCAGGTTCGCGGCCGACTGCCGCTTCCCGACGACGCGGCGGCTGATCGCGCGGCGGCTGGCCGAATTGATCGACGAACAACCGACAGCCATCGACGAATTGCTCGTCCGCGCGAAGGACGGGGCGACTCTGCAAGACATCCTTGAGGGACTGGTCGCCGGGTTCGCGGGGCGGCACAAGGTCAAGGCCCCTTCGACGTGGGAGGCCGTTCAGGCGCGAGTCGCCTCGTTCGACAATGCGAAGCCGGAGAACGCGACGCTGCGCGAGCGGGTGCGCGACTTGAGCGTCCTGTTCGGCGACGGCCGGGCGCTCGATGAGGTCAAGCGGGTCGCGCTCGACGGCAAGGCGGAGATGGCCTCGCGCAAGGCCGCGCTGCAAACGCTGATCGACAACAAACCGGACGACCTGCGCGAGGTGTGCGAGAAGCTGCTCGCCGTTCGCTCGTTGAATACGGTCGCCGTGCGGGGACTGGCCTCGTTCGACGATCCGGCGCTCGGTGACAAGCTGGCCAAGAACTATCGCACCTTCTATCCGCAGGAACGTCCCGCCGTGATCGAGACCCTTGTCTCACGCCCCTCGTTCGCGAAGGCGCTGCTCGGCGAGATGGCTTCGGGAAATATCGCCCGCGCGGACCTGTCGGCCTTCCAAGTGCGGCAGCTTCGCAGCTTGGGCAACGCCGAACTGACGCGGCAACTGACCGAGGTTTGGGGTGAGCTGCGAGACTCACCCGCCGACAAGCAACAACTCGCCGCGAAGCTCAAAAGCCAACTGACTCCCGACGAATTGAAGTCCGCCGACAAGAGTGCGGGCCGCGCGGTGTTCCACAAACTGTGTGCGAACTGCCATCGTCTCTACGGCCACGGCGGCGCGATCGGTCCCGACCTGTCGGGAGCGGGGCGGCACAATCTCGATTACGTCGTCGACAACATGGTCGATCCGAGCGCCGTCATCGGAGCCGACTACCGCCTGAGCATTGTCGTCCTGAACGACGGTCGCGTGATGAATGGTATCGTCAGTGGTAAGACCGACCGCGTGCTGACCCTGCAAACCGCGAAGGACCGCTTGACCCTCGCCCTCACCGACATTGAGGAAGTGCAAGCCTCGCCGCTGTCGCTGATGCCCGAAGGCCAGTTGCAACCGCTGACCGACACCGAGATCCGCGACCTCGTCGGCTACCTGATGCACCCGACTCAGGTGCCGCTCCCATAGCGGACTGTTGAGAAACCGTAGGATGGACGCCCCGTCCGTCCGAGCTTGCCTGCACGAACCGGACGGACGGGGGCGTCCATCCTACGTCGCGCGTTCGCAGACTCTTGCCGTTCGCCGTAGCTCGTCACCCGAGCCACTCGTTCACGATGTCGGTGACCTCTTCCGCTTCGAGGGTTTCGTGGGCGAGGAGGTGGTCGGCGAGAGACGCGAGGGCGGACCAATTGGGTTCGGCGTTCAGCAGGTGATAAAGATCGCGAGTCGTCTGTTCGAGATAGACGAGGCGGCGACGGAGATCGGGGACGAGCGGCTCCGCCAAATCCCACGCGGTCTGCCAGTCGTTGGCCCATTCGGCGACGAGACCGGGGTGATAAGGGTCGCCGGTGTAGAGCATCTCAGCGACCGGGCCGGCCAGTGAGACTTGGATGGCTCGCTCGCGAAACTCGTGATCGCTCAGTCGCCCTCGCCGCCAGACGACCTGTGTGTCACCGAACCGCTCGGGGCCGTCGTCGTTGTCCGGATCAATCGTGACCGAACGGACCTTGCCTCCCAGCCGAGTCGCCATGAAGGCGTGTCCGGCTTCGTGATAGGCGGTTGTTTCCATGAGCGGCTTGATCCGGATGATGAACGCCTCGTCCGTCCGAGCTTGCCTAGAAGAGCCGGACGGACGAGGCGTCCATCCTACGGGTGTGACAGTGAATCAGTGGACAAGGACGGTGCAGTTCGGCAGGAGCTGTTGCAGCGCGTCGAGTTGGTCGAGCGTCAGTGGGCGGAGGGCGAGATCAACATGTCATCTCCCGTGGCCGTGAATCAGAAACGCGCGATCGACTTTTGCGAGGCGAGCCATCCCGACTCAGTCGGTGAGTTCCAACGGCGCGGTGTTTGGGCCGCTTTTGACCTCGAACTTCAGCGGGGTGGAATCGGCGAGTGCGTACTTGGTTGGCAGTGGAGGTTTCGTGGGGGCCGCTGCTGGTTTTGCGGTCGCCATTTCCGTCGCATTGGCGGGAGCCGACTCGGGCGGCTTGGTGACCGTCACGGAATGTGTTCCCACAATGGCCCCGTCATTGGGGTCAAACGTGGTCAGTTGAAAGTTTCCTTTCGCGTCGGTCTGGCCAATGGCCGCTCGTGGTGCGTTCGCGGCCCAGAACGTCACCGTGGCTCCCGCCACCGGTTCGTTCTTGTAGGTGACGGTCCCCGAAACGGGGGCACACTTCGGGCGAGGAGTGCCGCCACCGCCACAACCGATCGCGATGAGTGAAGCGAACACGATGAAGCCAAGACGACGATGATTTGCGAGTTGCATGGGGGAGTCACTTTGAAAGGAAGCGGTAGTTTTCAGAGGGATCAAAGAACGGCACAACCGGCGATGGCACCGGTTGTGATGGGGCGGGTGTTTCAAGACCGTTGTGATTTGGCAGAGTGTCGATTGGCCGAGATAGACTCGGGCGTCAGGGCATCCGGCAGGAGGTTCCGTTTAGGTGAGGCAAGCCGCACCTAGAGAGCGATGTGTTTCTTCACTCTCCCTGCTGTTTCTGTGACGAAGATCAGAACTCACCCACGACCTGGCCATCACGGCGGTCACCGAGCCGTTGGTAGGTTTGATAGTCGAGGTTCTCGCTGACAAACCGAACCGACCCGTCGCAAAGCAGGATGTGTACGCCACCGACGTGTTGTGACTTGAAGCCTTGGGACGTGGCCCAGTTGGTATGCGAATTACAGCCAGCGCCACCGAGGCAAGTTTGGAAGTTGATGGGGGCAGTCGTCAGGAGCCAGTTGGAGTTGACGTTGGCCCAACCGTGTCGTTGGTGATCGCTGCATTGGGCTCGAGATTCCCCCATCAGGATCGTGTTGGACGTTCCGTCGGAGACATCTTTGATTCGGGCGGAGTATCCGTAACGGCTGAACATTCCGGAAATGTTGAACGCGCTCCGGCTGTCGGTGTGATCGGACGGCCCCGTTCCGAACGTATTTCCGGGGTACGATGAGCAACCGTTTCCGGGTTCCCGTTGTGCTCCACCGGACAGGCCGTAGCTGGCCGTGGCCCAGTTCCCGACGATCCCGTTCGTGCCGGGATAGTATTTGGCCGACGTGTCGCTCGGGCATTTGAAGCCTGCGGGCTGAATTTCGTAGTAGTGCTTACCGGCAGGAGCCGCGTCTGTGACTGGAACGACCCATGTCGTGACCGAGACAAACGAGATCGAACTGTAGATCGCTGCCTGATCGATGTAAGGCAACAGGTGGACCATGGCTCCCACGCCAAGCGGGTTGCCAAAGTTGCCGGGGTTGATGGTGTTCGGAAAGATGTTCATCGAGTCGTGATAGTTGTGCATGGCCAACCCGAACTGTTTCAGGTTGTTTTTGCACTGTGTTCGCCGGGCGGCCTCGCGGGCTTGTTGCACGGCGGGCAACAGCAGCGCGATCAACACGGCGATGATGGCAATCACCACGAGCAATTCGATGAGCGTGAACCCACGCAATCTGCGACTGAACCGTAACATGATACTTTTCTCCAATCTCAATCTAAAAAAGGGACAACGACAGACGGGGCAATGCCCCGAAAACAACCTCAGGCTAGGAATATCGACCTGAAAGAGAAATTCAGTTCAGGCAAAAAGGCTTCTCAAATCGGGGGGGGCAAGGGGGCAGGAATTGGGTGGGCAGGGTGAACTAAACTGCGATGGATGTCCCATACGAACAACTTAATTTGGGGCGGAATCGGCTCGCATCGGGCGGCATGAATACTCGTTTCCAGTCCTCAAGACAATCGTTACTTTTGCTGCCACGGTCTGCGGCTGTCCAAGTTCAATGTTCTTCGGTCTGTTGCCTCTTTCGGAACCTAGCATGTCGTGGCGTTGGTTGATGATGATTTTTGGGGTGGCGGCCTGTGGAATTGCGGGGTGTTTTGGCGATGCGACCGGTCCTGCCGGGAAGCGGCCGGTGGCGTCCACGCCTAGTCCAACAGCCGCAACCGCGACGACGATTCACCTCGACAGCCGAACTTCCGGCTCCGGCGTCCAATTTCAGTACCGCAACGACGAAGAGCGGGGGCATTTCGCGATTTTGGAGTCAATGGGGGGCGGCGTCGCGCTCTGGGACTTTGACCAAGACGGGTTGCTCGACGTTCTTCTGCCGGGGGGAGGGCGATACCGGGCACAGCAAGCGGGTGGCGTGGAGCAGATCGTCGGCGTGGACTCGGCCCTGTTCCGAAACGTGGGGGGCTGGCGGTTCACCAACGTGACACAACCGGCACACGTCGGATTCTCCTCGCATTACAGCCACGGGGTGGCGGTGGCGGATGTGAACGAGGACGGATTCCCGGACGTGCTGGTCACGGGATATGGCGGCGTGACGTTGTATCGGAATCAGGGCGACGGCTGTTTCGTCGATGCCACGCCGGGGTCGGGACTGACCGACACCTTGTGGAGTACGAGCGCCGCGTGGGGCGACTTGAATGGCGATGGCTTTCAGGACCTTTACATCGCGCACTACGTCGATTGGTCGTTCGACAATCATCCGCTGTGCCCTGGACCGGGAGATCATCCTCGGGATGTCTGCCCGCCGCGTCGGTTCGAGCCGTTGCCGGACATCGTCTACTTTGGCCGGGGAGACGGTTCGTTCGAGGACGGAACGATCGCTGCGGGCTTGAGGTCGGACGGGAAGGGGATCGGAGTGGTTCTCGCCGACATTGATCTCGATGCGGACTTGGACATCTACGTGGCGAACGACACGGTCGCCAATTTCTTGTATCGCAACGACGGTCGCGGCCACTTCGAGGACATTTCAATGTTGAGCGGCACGGCTCTCAGTGATCGTGGTCTGCCGGACGGGAGCATGGGAACCGACGTGGGCGACTTCAATTTGGACGGACTCCCCGACATCTGGGTTGCCAACTACGAACATGAAAACTTCGGCCTGTACCGCAATCTCGGTCAGGGGATGTTCCGGCATGTCAGTCAGTCGATGGGTGTGACAGCCGTGGGGTCGGGGCATGTCGGTTGGGGAACGCGGTTCCTCGATTTGGACATGGATGGAGATGAAGACCTGTTCGTGTCGAATGGTCACGTCATTCGCTTCCCCGCCAACACGCCGCTCAGACAGCGACCGTTGGTGTTTGAAAACAATCAGGGGCGACGGTTCGTGAACGTGGCGGAACAGGCGGGCGACTCCACCGCGTCGGCTCATTTGGGACGCGGGCTAGCGACCGGCGACTTGGATGAGGACGGTGACGAGGACATCGTGTTGTCCAATCTCAATGAGCCGGTCGAACTCTTGGCGAGCGAGTCACTCGACCGTGGTCATTCGTTGGTCGTGCGTGTGATCGGCCGCGAGTCCTGTCGCACGGCGGTCGGGGCCGTCGCGGTGGCGACCGTGCAAGGGCGAAAGCTCATGCGTCAGATTCGCGGTGGCTCGAGCTATGCTTCGTCGAGCGACACGCGGCTGTTCTTCGGTTGCGGCGCGGCACATGTCGTCGAGGAATTGGTCGTGACGTGGACTTCCGGGCGCACGATTCGGCTGACGAACCTTCCCAGCGATCAACCCGTGACGGTGCTGGAGCCGAAGGCCCGATGAGACGGACGATTTTTGAGGCGGACGATTTTTAGCCCGGAGGGCGACAGAGGGTAGCCCACGGCGCGAGCCGTGGGTTCAGACGCAACAGGCTCCGACAGCCCGGAGGGCGACACTTCAGTGAGACGAACGCTGTGGCTCGGAGAGTTTCGCCCTCTGGGCTGAAGTGCAAACCAGGCAGAAACCAAGGCGGGCACGTCAACGACTTTGTTCTTGGGCAATTTCTTAAGGTGTTTCCAGTGGATCGTCGAGCGTTGAGATTCATGACGGGTGCCCTAGTCGTGTCCGGTCTGTTGGTGGGCGCGGGCCTGTTGGCCGCGCGATGGCTCCATCCGACGAATTTGACTCTTGCCGAGGGGCTGCGCCGTGTCGAGAGCGCCGATGCCGACGGTGTCGATCGGATCGAGCAGGCCCTTCTGCGGAGTGGTGCCGAGGGCGAAGCGGCCGTCGTGCGCAGTGCCTGGCTGTTGCGTCGCGGTCGCTACGACCAAGCTTTGAAACGACTCCCCCCCGAGATGCTTGAGGGGCCGTTAAAGCGGCACGTGTTGCGACTGGCGGGAGAGAGTCTGTTTCATCTCGGGGAACTCGAACGGGCTGAGATCCTGCTGACGCGGTTGGTGAACGAGTATCCCGCTGAAGTCGATGCGTACCGCATCCTCGCCAGCATGTACTACGATTTGGGGTCGCCCGCGCTCACGCTGAAGACGCTGGATGTCGTGGTCAAATTGGCACCGCTCGATTACCGACCGCATCACATGGCGGGGATGATCCTGACGGACAACGAGAAATTTGCGGACGCGGCGGAACAGTATCGACTCGGCCTGTCGAAGAACCCGCCGGATGAGAAACGCCAGGCGGTGCAACGTGAGTTGGCTCAGGTTTTGATTTCGCTGCGAGACTTCCAAGGTGTGATCGACGCGCTGGCAACAGCCAAGCCGTCTCCCGACACCGACACGCAGCGTGCCGAGTCGGTCTGGAGTCTCGGTGACGCCGCCCGCGCGACTCAATTGGTCGATGATGTTTTGTCCCAGCACCCCGATCATGTGCCGGGACTCAAGCTCAAGGCCCGGCTGATCGAAGAGGCCGGCCAGAGTGAGCAAGCGGTGGAGCTACTGCAAAAAGTTCTCGCGACGGAGCCCTTCGACCTCGCTGCACGCTACCAACTCGTGCAGCTCTACGGAGCACTCGCCAAGTCAACCGAACGCGCTACCGAGCAGGTCGAGTATGACCGGTATCGCGCGTTGCAGGATCGCTTGGTCGAACTCAACCAGCAAGCCAACTCAGACCCGAATGCCATCGCACCTCGACGCGAATTGGTCGAGGTCTGCCGGGCGCTGGGCCGTCAAAAACTGGCCGACATGTGGCAGCGCGCCGCCGATTACTGCGCCCGTCGGCAGCAGGGACAAGTAGATTTGGCACCCGGGAACAGCAGCCAGCCGTGAGAGATCGGACCCTCCGCTCGCGACGTTCGGATTGTTCCTGGCGGTGATCGCGATCGACACCTCGCGCGGCATCAAGTGAGACCTTTCCGAACGTGCCGGCGTCAGTCCAATGGCACTCACTTTACTCACCCGCAACGTGAGCGAGGGCGATGGCAAGAAGTGTTTCCCTTTGTTTCCCTCGCTCACACTTTTTGAAGTGGCGCTCTTTGACAGGCTGGGACACCATTTTCGAGTCGCGTCCCCACCGACCTCGCGTCGGTGGATCGCATGATTTTCACTCGTGCATAGTTGCCAATCATGGCTCCACCGAGACAAGCTCGGCGGGGGCCGGTTCCTTTGGTGTCGTCGTTTAGTTGTCAATCACGCTTCCACCGACGCGAGGTCGGTGGGGAGCATCCACAAAACTTCAAAGAGCGCAACTTTAAAACGGACGCTTCGGGTTGCTGACGCTTCGGGTTAAAAAGTGAGTTCCAATGGGCTGACGCCCAATGGCACTTACTTTGAGCGAATTCCAAAGGGACGTTCTGTGCGACGTAGCTGAAGTCGTAAGACTTCAGCCGTCTTCGACGATCGTCTGAAGTCTTACGACTTCAGCTACACCCCAAAGTGAGACTCAATGGACTGACGCCACCCCGCTCAGATGTTCGATCACGGACCGCGCGAGGTATATTTCCGGTCGCTCGCCTGACCCTGTTGATTCGTCGTGGCTGGTGATCACCGGTTTGTATGTGCTGGCACATCGTCCCCTGTCGCTGCAATTTTGGAGTCTCTGATGAAGCTCGTTTCTGGTGCAATTTTGTTCCTAGCGGCAGAGCAGTCTTATGCCCACGCTCATTTGGTTCAGTTCCCGAACCACGATGTCGCCTCGCGCGTGCTTGTGCCTGGCAGCCTCGTGCTATTGGTCCTCGCCATCGTGATGTTTGTCTGGGGGCTATTGACGGAAGCACGCTCAGCAAATGGGTCTTGTCGGAGAACTGCCGACAGTGCCACAGCGCAAGCTCCCCAACCATGAGCGGTCGCCCGATGTTCACTTCTGCGCACGAATGGCGACTGATGATTGTCGCGCTCTCGCTGACGACGGCCGGGGCGCTGCTCTGTACTCAACCGGAGCTGTTTCCCACGACGCGACAACGACTGCTCCGCGAGATTCTGATCCCGCTGGCGGAGCGTCGCCCCGAAGCATCGCCACTGACTCAGCAGTATCTGGAACAGTTTCCCGGTGACTCGTTGGGAGTAGCTCTGGCGGCAGCAGCGGCGGCAGCGCAGTCCGAACACGCCCGCGCGATCGAACTCTGCTCGCAACTCCCCGCCGATAACGGACGCTGGGAGCTGCTGGCGAAGTTGGGGCTGGCTCGCCGCTATGAGTTGTTGGGGCGCATGTCGGACGCCGAACGACAACTCCGTCGAGCCATCGAGTTGAATCCGGACCATCCGGACGCGAACAGCCGTCTCGGTAACTTGCTGCAAGTCTCTGGTCGCGTGTGGGAGTCGGCTCCGTACTTTTTTCGGCAGGTTCGTCGAGGCAAATGTCGGGGTGATGAATTGCTGGGAATATGGCCACGGCGGAGCGGTTCTTTCGTTCCGACGACCGGATCGAACGCATTGGGTTGGCCAATGATCCGCCCGAGCCGTTGGTCAAACTCTCCATCGCCCGGCGTTACCTCTACGCGAACCGACAGGACGAGGCCGAAGCGTTGCTGCGCGAGATCATCGATATCAGACCAGAGCTGGGTGAGGCATAGGGGCGGCTCGGACGCCTCATCGTCGAACGCGGTAACTCGACCGAGTTCCTGCACTGGCGAGGCAGTCTGCCGGACGAAGCACGGTCGCATCCGGAGGTCTGGTTCGTGCAAGGTCTGCAAGCGCGACGACAAGGACAAATGGCAGGGGCGATCCGCTGCTTGCTCGAAACGCTCGAACTGTCGCCCAATCATTTGGGAGCGAACGTGCAGATCGCGGGCTGCTTGAATCAAGTCGGTCGCGTCGAGATCGCTTCCCAGTTCGGTCGCCGCGCCGAGTTGCTGGCCGAGTTGGAAGGGACGCTCAACTTGTTGCGTGCCGATGCCGATCCCGCGCTGATGGACAAGGCGATCTCGGCCCTCGGCGGGATGGGACGGTACTGGGAAGCGGCCGGTTGGGCCTACTTTAAGACTCAAATGGAGATTCCGCAGGAGGGGCTTCGCGACAACATGCGGCGTTGGTTGAGTCTCGCCTCGCACGAACCGGCCGCGACCGCCGCGATCTTCTTGTCGACAAGGCAACTCCGCCGCGACGACTTTCCACCACCGCGATGGCTGGCACCCGAGTCGCTCAAACCGCACTCTCCGCCTAACGCCAGCGAGACGGCGTCAGTGATCCCGTGGAACTTCTCGGAAGAGGCCGAGCGTGTGGGAATCCAATTCAAGTACTATGAAGGAACAAATGAAGACAACCGGCTGAGTCACATCTTCAACGTCATGGGCGGCGGTCTCGCGGCGGTGGACTATGATCGCGATGGTTGGCCTGACATCTATCTCGCGCAGGCCAACGATTGGCGCGAGGCAACGCTGTCCACGGAACATGCCGATCGCCTGTTCCGCAATTTGTTGGGTGAGCGATTTCAAGATGCGACGGACGTGGCTGGCGTCGGCGACGTGAGCTTCTCGCACGGCGTCACCGTGGGCGACTTTGACCAAGATGGGTTCCCCGATATTTACGTCGGGAACAAAGGACCGAACTGCCTGTACCACAACAATGGCGACGGGACGTTCCACGATGTCACGGACACGGCGAGTGTCGCCGGACAGGAATGGACGACCAGCAGTGTGTTCGCTGACTTCACCGGCGATGGTCTGCCCGACCTGTATGTCGCGAACTACACGCTGCAGGACGAGACGACTCACAAGGAATGCAAACGGGCGACGGGCGAGCCAATGGCCTGTACGCCCGATGTTCTGCCAGCCGAACACGACCGCTGTTACGTCAATCTTGGAGACGGCACGTTTCGAGATGTCTCGCAGGCGGCGGGAATTCGCGTTCCGGATGGCAAGGGGCTGGGAGTCATTGCGTGGGACTTTGAAGGAGCAGGGCGGCTCGGCTTGTTCGTCGCGAATGACACGACTCCCAATTTCCTCTTTTTGAACCGGGGGACTGATTCCGACGGCACGCCTCGATTTGTCGAAGAGGGCGTCGTCCGAGGTGTCGCGTTTGATGTCGATGGAAACGCCAAGGCGTCGATGGGAGTGGCCGCTGCGGAAGCCACCGGTGACGGACGGATCGATCTGTTCATCACGACCTTCTTCGGCGAATCAAGCACGCTGTACTCGCAACGAACAGATGGATTTTTCGACGATCTCACGCGCCCCTTCACGCTGCGCGACATCCCCGTCGGAAAGTATGTAGTCATGGTTAACCCGCCCCAACCACCCATGACGAATTCGATCGCTGCCGGCCCGAGTTCGCCGGACTATCAGAAGCAAATGATGCAAACTAGCAAAGCCGAGAAGCCAGCATCGACCGGCGATATCCCCGCCGAGTTTTTATCCTTGGACAAAAGCACGCTCTCGTTTGAACTCAAAGCGGGGCCAAACACCTTCGACATCGACTTGGCGAAGGTCGGTAAGTAACGGCGCGGTTTGTCACTTGGAATGCGATCTCGCTACCAAAGTTATCGCCCGCGAGGAATCTTCTCGCGGGCGACGTTATTGGCTGAGCGGAATCGGGGAGCCTCGTCCTTCCGACCAGAGCGATTTTGATGTGGTCAGCGCGTGGCATTCGCGACAACACTCTCCACCGCATACGCCTGCCGCAGCAGCCGTTGGCGGAGCGCCTTGTAGGCCGGACCCGCGATTGTTTTGGCGACTTTCTTCGCGTTCCAAAAGGCGGTTTGACGCCACCGGCGCAGCGGGCTGCTCACCAGCGCGGCCGCGTCGGCTGCGGGCATTCCGCGATAGACGTTGTACCGTCCGACGATCAGGCCGCCGCTCTCTTCAAACAGGTTGGTCGTTGGCTCCGAGTTGAACAGCACTTCGATCCCTGACTCTGTCGCTGCGCGAGCGACCTCGCGCGAGTAGAAGCCACCGGGGACCGAAGCCGTCGTGACCGGCTGCCCGATGATTTCGGCGAGGATGCTACGACTACGGCTCCATTCGTCGAGCAGTTGTTCGCGCGAGCAGTTCGAGATGCGTTCGGGATGGCTGCACGAGTGACTTCCGATCACGTGACCGCGCTCGTGCAGTTCGCGCAGTTGGGCGCGAGTGCAGAAGGATGGCGTGTCGATGAAGTCGGTCGCGATGAAGAACCACCCGCGCCAGCCGTGGCGTTCCAGTTGCTCGGCGATGTCCGTGATCGCCGAAACGCCGCCGTCGTCAAACGTGATCAGCCACGAGTCGCTCGCCGCACGTTGCAGTTGTTGCACCGAAGTCGTGACGAGTGGCGGGCGCGTGACCTTGGTTGCGACGGCGTCCAGATGCCGTGCGAACTCATCCGGCGTCAGCTTGTAGCGCGCGGCTTCCGGTCCCGCGAAGCCGCTGGAGTCGTCGGCGTTGGCGAGAGTCACGTCGTGGTAGAGGAGGGTGATTGGCATGAGACAACAAGACCTAGTTGGGCAAGGGGCGGGCGTCGTGGCGAGTTACGTCCGCATTCTCGTTCCGATGAATTTCGGAGCGGGGTGGCGTAAGCCCCCTGGTTCTTGGGCGTCAGCCCGCTCGCCATCACCACGAAGAGCCAGGGGGCTTACGCCCAATGGCACTCACTTTGAGCGATTATCAAATGGACGTTCAGTGCGACGTAGCTGAATTCGTGAGAATTCAGACGGCTTTGATGGTCGTCTGAAGTCTTACGACTTCAGCTACACCCCAAAGTGAGAGCCAGGGGGCTTACGCCACCCCGCTCCGAAAACGACCAGAGGGCTAACGCCCAAGAGTCACGCTTGAGCTGCGGCCACAGGCTGCACCGCAACAGAAATTGTTCAAACACCAAATTCCCTCCAACTCATCCCTCATCCCGCTTCCTGTTTCGGCGGTATCTCAGGAAGGCCGTGAGCCACGGTTGGCCCCATTCGCCGGAGGGGAGTCCGCGCGTGTCGAGTGACCCGGCTCGGCCAGCGTGGATGTCGAGCAGCTTGCAGCGCAGAGCGTCCAAATTGTCGAAGACCACCTTGTGCTGGATGACGTGGTGCGAATCGGTCGTCTCGTCAAAGTCGCAGCGATAGAAGCCATAGACCGGGCCGGTATCGACCCCCTTGTCGATCTTCAGCAGCGTCATGCCGACGTTGGCTCGGTCGTTCTGCGCGAGTGCCCAGAAGCAGCCGTGCGCGTTCCGATACTGAGGACAGATGCCGGGGTGCATGACAAACGTCCCGGCCGTCGGGATCGAGAAGACGCTCGGCTTGAGCAACGTCTTGCAGCGCGCGATCACGAGGTCACAACCCGCGTCCTGCAGAAACGCTTCGACCTCGGGAGCATTCGGCGACGGCGCGTGAATCACGCGCGTGGTCTCACCCAGCGGCGCGAACCGCTCGCAGAGTGAATTTAACGTCGCCGCTTCCCACGCACGATCTTGCTTCGCGAGAAACAGCTTCGAGTAGACGCGGAACGCCAGCACATCGAGAAACCGCAGCAGGCCGACTCGTTTGATCTCGCGCTTCACGCGCTGCCGCATCCGGCGTGGAGGCTCTTCCAACACGATGACTCCCACCAACGAAGTCGTCGCCGCCAACCAGCGAGCCAACCCTTCTCGATTGAGCGGATCGTCGGCGTGACAGATGAGAACCGTGCGCGGCAACGCGGTCTGTGATGTTGCTGGCTTTGTCCCCTCGCCCCGGCTCTGCGGGGAGAGGGGCTCTTCTCGGGTCCCCTCGCTCCCGTCGTCTCGGTCGAGGGGCGAGTTCTCACAGAGAACCTCCGCATCCCAACGCGTCCTCGCTTCAGGGCAATCCACCAGCGCCGCATCACTCACGATATTGTCCCCTCGGTTGGAGTTCCGCCTTCACTCGCGAAGACAACACCCCGTCCGAAGAACCTACGTCACACCTCAGCCCCTTGCGCCGAACCACCACGCCACGTCAGCCATTTCCCCCTCGTTCAGGCGAACGCCCGTGCCGGTTATGCGGGTTGTGTTCGACAACCGCGATCGAGTCACCACGTCGCGATCAGAACAGTTCGGCAATCGGTTGGCCTACCGGGAGCATATTTGTCGGGCGTCCGGCTTGGTTCGTGTATTGCAGATCGAGTGGCACGCCGAGGTACTGAAAGAAGGTGGCGTGCAGGTCATTCGGCGAAATGGGTTTGGAAAGTGGGACATCTCCCTTCGCCGTCGATTCCCCGATGATCCGTCCCATGGGCATCCCACCACCGACGAGTACCTGGTTGCCGAGTTGTGGCCAGTGCTCGCGCCCGCCGTCCTTGTTGATGTGCGGCGAGCGGCCGAATTCTCCCACGATCGCCAACAGCACTTTTTGATCGAGGCCGCGGTCGTAGAGGTCTTCGATGAAGACGGAGACCGCGTGATCGAACTCGGGTGCGAGCTTGTGCATCTCCTGCTCGATCGTGCCGTGATTGACCGACGGATTCGTGCCGTGCGAATCCCAGCCCCCGTACCAGACGGTGATCATGCCGGTATTGGCCTCCGCCAGCCGCCGCGCGAGCAACAGGTTCTCGCCGAGTTTCTTTTCTCCCTTGCCGTACTTGTCTCTCAGCTTCGGGTCTTCGCGCGACAAGTCGAACGCTTCACGAGCCTGACCTCGAATCAGTTCGACCGCTCGGCCTTCGTACTCGTCCAGCACGCTCATCATGCCACTCTGGTCGATGGCTCGATCCACGCGATCGAACTGGTGGAGCAACGACCGGCGGTCTTGCAGTCGCCCCAGCTCCAGCTTGGGCATCATGTTCGCGAGGGCATTCCCGCGCGCGTCGAACGGACCGTGTGCCGCTCCGAGCCACGCTGGTCCCTCGGCGTACAAGTGGTCCAATCCAACATAGGTCGGCATGCCGGTCGTCGGATGATGGGGGCCACGCGAACGCGACAGAATCGAACCGAGGCTGGGCTGAACCGGCGGGGCACCGTTGGCTGCGGGAGGATAGTCGTAACCCGTCGAGAGCCAGTGCGTCGCCGCCGCGTGATCGGCCGCAGTGTGTGCGAACGAACGGATGATGGAGTACTTGTCGGCCAGTCGCGCGAGTTTCGGAAACAGCCCGCCAATGTGCGTGCCGGGGACGTTCGTCTTAAGTGTTCCCACGACGCTCCGGTAGGGTGCCGGATTGTCGGGCTTCGGGTCGAACGTCTCGTAGTGCGTTGGACCGCCCGACAAAAACAACCAAATCACCGTCGTGTCCTTGGGGCCGGTGGCCGTCTTGGCCTGAGCATCGCGAGCACGCAGCAAGTCCGGCAACATCAGGCCGGTCGCCCCGAGTGCGCCGACTTTGAGAAAGTCCCGCCGTCGAGTGCCGTTGCAACATGGCGACTGCCGCGAACCGAAAACGCTCAACATGGGCGACTCCTCAGGGTGAATCCATCAGTGAATGTTGGTAATCGATCTCGACCAGCCAAGCAACCCGGCTTGATTGTTTTGCAGGGCCATCGCCTTGTTCAACGTAGGGTGAGACCAGCTTAGTTCGAGCGCCGGCCCACCGTCGTGAAACATCGAGATATCACTTTCCTGAGACCGCCATTGCCTTGCGGCGTTGTTTGCTGCGGATGTGTGGCCAACGGCCCTCACTTGGCCCGTCTGGAGAGCGGCACGGCGCTAGCCGCCGGTCCGTCCTGATTCGGAACCGGCGGCTAGCGCCGTGCCGCTCACCAATGCTTCTTCTCGGCTTCGATGTCGTCGTCTGGGGCGCTGGCCCAGTCGGGCCGGAGCTGGATGAGTTCGTTGTAGAGGTCCACGCAAATTCGGTGGCTCATACCGACGACCATCGCCTTGCCGTCCATTGCTTCCAGTCGTCGCTCGAAGTGTTGGACCATGTCTTTCGCGATCAGATACTCCTGCGCCGATCCTCACCGAACACGGCCCACGTGTTGGCGTCGTTACTTTCGATCGGCGTGCCGGTGAAGCCGATGAACGAGGTGTTTCGGCAGGGCGTCGCGCATGTTGCGAGTCAGTTGATAGGCGATGTGTGGATCGTTCGTGTCCTGGTCTGGCTCGCGATTTGACCGACGACTGGGCTACGTCAAGAAAGTCGAGTCATTCGCTAACAGCGTCAGTCCCTTGATGCTTCCTTGATGCGCGGCAGCTTAGTTTTAACCCCCATTTGATGCGGTGCTGTCTAAAATCTGCCGTATTGAAATGCAGAGCCACAGACGACGTGGTTCAACCATCGAGAGGGGTATCTGGCATGAGCGACTTCGTGGTGATCGGCATGACCGCCGGCTTATGTGTGTTGACGTGGGGCCTGATCGCGCTTTGCGAGCGGCTGCAAGGGGGTGGGCGATGAATGGACCTGAAATCATCGGACTGCTGGTAGCCGTCGGGTTGCTGGCCTATTTGACAATGGCCTTATTGAAACCGGAGTGGTTCGCATGACCGCCAATATTTCGATTCAGATTTGTCTCTTCGTGGGTGTCCTCGTGGTGACGGTGAAGCCGCTGGGCTGGTTCATGTCCCACGTTTTTCAGGGGCAGCCGTGTGGGTTGGACCGCGTGTTGGGGCCGCTCGAACGATGGATGTACCGCTTGGCGGGAGTCGATCCCCAAAGCGAGATGTCGTGGAACAGCTACGCTGTCGCAGCGATGCTGTTCAACATCCTCGGCTTCGTGTTCGTGTATTTGGTGTTGAGGCTGCAAGACACGTTGCCGTTGAACCCGCAAGGTTTCGCCGCGAACACGCCGGACTCGGCATTCAACACGGCCGTCAGCTTCGCGACTAACACCAACTGGCAGGGCTATGGTGGCGAGACCACCATGAGCTACTTGTCGCAGATGCTGGCGCTCGCGGTGCAGAACTTCGTCTCGGCCGCGACGGGCATCGCCGTGTTGATTGCCGTGATTCGCGGATTCGCACGACGCAATTCCGAAACGATCGGCAACTTCTGGGTCGATCTGACTCGCTCGACGGTTTACGTCCTGCTGCCGCTGTCGATCGTGCTGGCGCTCGCGCTGGTCTCGCAAGGAGTCGTGCAGAATTTCCAGCCGTATCAATCGGTCGCGCTCGTCCAACCGACGAGCTTCGACGAACCGGTGATGGGTGCTGATGGCAAGCCGTCGATGGATGCCGAGGGCAAACCAGTCACTCAAAAGAAAGAGGTCACCGAACAACTGCTGCCGATGGGGCCAGTCGCATCGCAGGTTGCGATCAAGCAACTCGGCACGAACGGCGGCGGATACTTCAACGTGAACTCGGCGCATCCGTACGAGAACCCGACGCCGCTGTCGAACTTCTTGCAGATGCTGTCGATCCTCGTGATTTCTGGAGCATTGTGTTGGACGTTCGGCGACATGGTCGGCGACCGCCGGCAAGGTTGGGCGGTGCTCGCAGCGATGCTGGTGATTTTGGTGCCGCTGGTGATAGGAGTCGTCGCGGCGGAGCAAGCGGGCGTGCCCGCGATCTCGAAGCTAGGCGTCGATCAGGTCGCCAGCGTCTCTCAGTCTGGCGGCAACATGGAGGGTAAGGAACTGCGCTTCGGCATCGTGAATTCGGGCATCTGGGCTGCGGCGACAACTGCAGCGTCGAACGGCAGTGTGAACTCGATGCACGACTCCTTCACGCCCTTGGGCGGGTTGGTCCCGATGTGGCTGATGCAACTGGGTGAAGTGGTTTTCGGAGGTGTCGGTTCGGGGCTGTATGGCATGTTGATGTTCGCCATTGTCGCGGTGTTCGTCGCTGGGTTGATGGTGGGCCGCACGCCGGAATACCTCGGCAAGAAGATCGAAGCGTACGAAATGAAGATGGCCTCGCTGGTGATTTTGATCCCGCCGTTGGTAGTGCTGATTGGCACCGCCGTCGCGGTGATTGGTCCAGGGTTGGACTATGTTGCAGGCGAAGATGTCAAAGGGAATCTGAGCAACCCCGGCGCTCACGGATACTCGGAGGTGCTGTATGCGTTCTCCTCGGCCGGTAACAACAACGGCAGCGCGTTCGCGGGATTGACTGCCAACGAGCCGTTTTACAACTCGGCCTTGGGCCTCGCGATGTTCGTGGCTCGGTACTGGCTGATGATCCCGGTGTTGGCGATTGCTGGCTCGTTGGCTCGCAAGAAATACACACCGCTAGGCCCCGGCACGCTGCCGACGCACAACACGCTGTTTGTCGTGTTGTTAGTCGGAGCCGTGTTGCTGGTCGGAGCCCTGACGTTCGTCCCGGCCCTTGCGCTGGGGCCAATCGCGGAACACTTACAGATGATGGCGCTGTGAGTGGCGTTCTCAGAATTGTTTAACCGCGTGCCTGCTGCGGCGTGCGGTTATTGATCGTCAGATTGATATTTGCGAGATGCCATCAGCCGGAACGCGCCCGCGTCCGGCTCTGCGGCCTGACAACCGGACGCGAGCGCGTTCCGGCTAATTTGCTCCGCGAGAATTTCAATCTGACGATCAATAAACGACTGAAACACAACGAGGAAACATCATGTCTACCAAAGTTCGTCCGCTGTTCGATCCGTCGATTGTGCAACGGGCGGTATTCGACTCTGTGAAGAAGCTCCATCCGAAACATCAGCTTCGCAACCCGGTGATGTTCACCGTCTATGTCGGCAGCCTGTTGACGACGGGCTTGGGAATTCACGCCATGTTGGTGAGAGGAAGCGAGTCGATCGCGTTCATTTTCGGCGTGTCGGCTTGGCTGTGGTTTACGGTCTTGTTCGCAAACTTCGCGGAGGCGATGGCTGAGGGACGCGGTAAGGCTCAGGCCGATTCACTCCGCGCGTCGCGGCGCGATGTTATGGCGAAGAAACTCAGTGAGCCAAAACAGGGTGCCAAGTGCCAACCGATCTCGGCATCGCAGTTGCGCAAGAATGATGTCGTCCTCGTCGAAGCGGGGGACACGGTCCCTGCCGATGGTGAAGTGATCGAAGGAGTCGCGTCGGTCAACGAGAGTGCGATCACAGGAGAAAGCGCACCAGTCATTCGTGAAAGCGGTGGCGATCGCAGCAGCGTCACGGGTGGCACGGTCGTGCTGTCGGACTGGTTGATCGTGCGAGTCACTGCCAATCCCGGCGAGACATTCCTCGATCGCATGATCTCGCTCATTGAAGGTGCCAAACGCGGCAAGACTCCCAACGAGATCGCGCTCGACATCTTGCTGGCCGCGATGACGATCATCTTTCTGGTCGTGTGCGTGACGCTCATGCCGTTCTCGGTCTACAGCGTGAAAGCAGCGGGAATTGGCACGCCGATCACCGTGACCGTGTTGGTCGCGCTGTTGGTGTGTTTGATCCCGACAACGATCGGTGGCCTGTTGTCGGCGATCGGTATCGCCGGCATGGACCGCATGATTCAAGCCAACGTGATCGCGACTTCCGGCCGAGCGGTCGAAGCGGCGGGTGATGTCGATGTGTTGCTGCTCGACAAGACCGGCACGATCACCTTGGGCAATCGTCAAGCGGTGGAACTCATTCCGGCTCCCGGCATCGACATCGGCACGCTGGCCGACGCCGCACAGCTTGCGTCGCTGGCGGATGAAACTCCCGAAGGCCGCAGCATCGTCGTCTTGGCCAAAGAGAAGTACGGCCTGCGAGGCCGCAACGTCCAGGAATTGAACGCGCACTTCATTCCGTTTTCGGCCCACACACGCATCAGTGGTGTGGATATGGAGGGCCGCTGCATCCGCAAAGGGGCGGCCGAATCCATTGAAGCGTTCGTCAAACAATCGGGCGGTGAAGTGCCGGCCGAGACACGCCGCGCGGTCGAAGACATCGCCAAACGCGGCGGCACTCCGCTGGTCGTTGCTGACGGCACGCGGACGCTGGGCACGATTTATCTCAAAGACATTGTCAAAGGGGGCATCAAGGAACGCTTCTCCGAGCTGCGTCGCATGGGGATCAAAACGGTGATGATCACCGGCGATAATCCGCTGACCGCAGCTGCGATCGCGGCGGAAGCGGGCGTCGATGATTTTCTGGCTCAAGCAACGCCCGAAGCCAAGTTGAAGCTGATTCGCGAATACCAAGCCGGCGGCCGGTTGGTCGCGATGACTGGCGACGGCACGAACGATGCGCCGGCGCTGGCTCAGGCTGATGTCGCGGTCGCGATGAACTCCGGTACGCAAGCGGCCAAAGAAGCCGGCAACATGGTCGATCTCGACTCGAACCCAACGAAATTGATCGAGGTGGTCGAGATCGGCAAGCAATTGCTGATGACTCGCGGAGCGTTGACGACATTCAGCCTGGCCAACGATGTCGCGAAATACTTCGCGATCATCCCGGCAGCGTTCACTTCGACGTATCCGGTGCTCGACAGTCTGAACGTGATGCGATTGGCGACACCCGCGAGTGCGATTCTCTCAGCGGTGATCTTCAACGCCTTGATCATCATCGTCCTGATCCCGCTGGCTCTGCGCGGCGTGAAGTACCGCGCCGTCGGGGCCGGGCGTTTGCTGCGAGACAATCTGCTGATCTACGGCCTCGGTGGCCTGATCGTCCCGTTTCCTGGAATCAAATTGATTGACCTGTTGCTGGTCGGTTTGGGATTGGCCTGACGGTTCGTAGCCACGCTCGCCTAGAGCGTGGGTCGTTGGAACCGATTCCCGCGCTGTAGGCGAGCGTGGCTACAAAGGAGAAAATCATGAAAGCTCATCTTCGTCCGTGTCTTGTTCTTTTCGTGTTGCTGACGCTGCTGACCGGTGTCGTGTATCCGGCGTTGATCACCGTCATTGCTCAGGTCGTGTTTCACGATCAGGCCAACGGCAGTGTGATCGAACGAGACGGCAAGCCGGTTGGTTCGGCATTGATCGGCCAGACATTCGACGATCCGACCTACTTCTGGGGCCGTCCGTCCGCGACCGGTCCCACGGGATACAACTCGGCCGCGTCGAGCGGCTCCAACTTGGGACCGACGAACCCCGCGTTGCTCGACGCCATCAAGGGCCGAGTCGAAACAATCCGCGCCGCGCACCCGGAACAAACGGGGCCTGTACCGACCGATTTGGTGACCGCATCGGCCAGCGGCCTCGATCCACACATCAGCCCGGCCGCCGCTGAGTATCAGGTCGCGCGAGTGGCGAAGGCTCGTAGCTTGAGCGAGGATCGCGTGCGGCAAATCATCGTCCAAGTGACTGAAGGCCGGACGTTCGGCCTGTTGGGTGAGCCGCGCGTCAATGTGTTGCGGTTGAATCTGACGCTGTTGAGCACTTCACTTCACAATGAATTCCAATGACCGACAACCGTCCCAATCCCGATGAACTGCTAGCTCGCGTGCAAGCCGATGAAGATCGTCGCTCGCGAGGGCGGTTGAAAGTTTTTTTCGGCTACGCGGCCGGAGTCGGGAAGACGTTCGCGATGCTCGAAGCCGCGCGGCGGGAGAAGTCTCAAGGCGTTGAGGTCGTCGTTGGCTATGTCGAGCCGCACGGCCGCGCGGAAACGGAAGCGTTGCTGGAAGGACTCGAAGCGTTGCCGCTTCGGCAAGTGCCGTATCGCGGAGTCGTGCTGCGCGAGTTCGACCTCGACGCCGCGCTCGCACGCAAGCCGCAGTTGTTGCTCGTGGATGAGTTGGCTCACTCGAATGCGGAAGGCTTGCGACATACGAAACGGTGGCAAGACGTTGAAGAATTGCTCGATGCCGGCATCGACGTTTACACGACGCTCAATGTGCAGCACGTCGAGAGTCTCAACGACGTGATCGCGCAAATCACCGGTGTTGTTGTCCATGAGACGCTGCCCGACGCGGTACTCGAACGAGCGGACGAGATCGAGCTGATCGACCTCACGCCAGAAGAACTGATCGAACGGCTGACAGCCGGCAAGGTGTACCTCGCGCCGCAAGCCGAGCGTGCATTGCGTAGCTTCTTTCAGAAATCGAATCTCGTCGCGCTCCGCGAGATGTCGCTGAGACAGGCGGCCGATCGGCTGCGACGCCACGTGGATGCCGCTCGGCAGGACAAGTCGGCGACCGCTCCGTGGGCGACAAATGAGCGGCTGCTGGTTTGTGTCGGGCCGAGTCCGACGACCGCTCGATTGCTGCGCACGGCCAAACGAATGTCGGTCGCGTTTGGTTGCGAGTGGCTGGCGGTCGCCGTCACTACGCCGCAAAGCGCCGTGCAGTCGCTGGCCGCTCGCGAGCAAATCGCAGAACACTTGCGGCTGGCCGAGCGGCTGGGAGCCGAAGCGCACACGCTCGTCGGTGACAATGTCCCGAACGCGGTGTTGGAGTTCGCACAGTCGCGCAACGTGACGAAGATCGTCGTTGGAAAGACGGCTCAATCGTGGTGGTGGCGACTGCTCGCACCGAGCATCGTCGATCAACTGCTCGAACGCAGCGGTGAGATCGACGTGTACGTGATTCGCGGCGACGATGGCGATGAGGCCGAATCACGTCGCCGATCACGCATCGAAGCCCATCCGCAGTCAAAGATCGACTGGAGTGACTACCTGCGGACGGCGTTGGTGGTCGGTGCTTGCGGATTGGTCGGTTGGGGTTTCGCTGGGTTGCAGCTCGACGAAACGAACATCGTGATGGTGTTCTTGCTGGGGGTCGCGTTTGTTGCCGCTTGGCTGGGACGCGGCCCGGCGATCGCCGCTTCGATGGTCAGCGTGCTGGTGTTTGATTTCTGTTTCATCCCACCGCGATTCAGCTTCGCGGTCAGCGATGCGCAGTACGTGCTGACGTTCGCCGTGATGCTGGTCATCGGCCTGTTGATCAGCACGCTGACCGCACGAGTCCAACTGCAACTTCGATTGTCTCAGCAACAAGAACGCCGCACAGCCACACTGTTTCGATTGACGCGACAGCTCAGCGAGTTGGTTGGCAGCGACTTTTTGATGCAGACCTCCGGACGCCAACTCAGCGAAATGTTTTCCGGCGAGGTCGTCATCTTTCTGCGGATCGAGAATGGTGTCGAACTTCGTTTCGGCCAGCAGACGAGCATTGCCGCTTTGCCGGTGAACGCGGTGGTCGCGCAGTGGGTCGCTGAACACAGTCAACTCGCCGGAGCGGGCACGGACACGTTGCCGAATGCGACCGCGCTGTTCGTGCCGCTGGTTGGATCGCAGCGAACGGTGGGAGCCATCGGCGTGAGATCGGACGATTCCGCCCGCTTTCTGGACCCAGAACAGCGGCGTCTGTTGGAAACGTGCGCCAGCCTGATCGCGTTGGCGATTGAACGTGACCTGTCCTTATTGGAAGTCCAAGAGTCCCAACTCAATGTTCAAACCGAGCAGATGCGGAGTTCGCTGTTGAGTTCCGTGTCCCACGATCTGCGCACGCCGTTGACCGGAATCGCCGGTGCCGCGAGCTTGCTCGCCGAGCAGCGCGAGCAACTTCCCGCCGAACAGCAGCATGAGTTGGCAGTCTCCATCCTCGATGAGGCGGACAGACTCAATCGGTTGGTCGGCAACTTGCTGGACCTGACGCGGCTGCAAGCGGGCGCGATTCAGCTTCAACGGGAGCTGCAACCGATCGACGATGTCATCGGCGTTGTCCTGCGGCGAATGGAGCGACAGCTTCGTAATCATCCCGTGCAAACCACTGTTCCGGTCGATCTGCCGCCGGTGCCGATTGACGAGATTCTGATTCAACAAGTGCTCATCAACTTGCTCGACAACGCCGCGAAGTTTGCACCGGCTGGGACGCCGATTGAACTGTCGGTCACATCCAGTGAAACCGCGTTGGTCGTAGAAGTTGCCGATCACGGCCCCGGAATTCCACTTGGCCAGGAGCAACGTCTGTTTGAAAAATTCGTCCAAGCTGACCAGCACAAACGCAGCGGCAGCGGTCTGGGCTTGGCGATTTGCAAAGGCGTGGTCGAACTCCACGGCGGACGTATCGAGGCAGCCAATCGCATCGACGCCGACTGTGGCGCGGTCTTTCGATTCACGCTGCCGTTATTTGGAATGTCAAAGTAGCCTTCATCTCTCCGCGTGAAGGAAGCCGAGTCACCAGCGACCTGGATACATCGGAAATTTACTTGGAAAACTAGCGTCATTCACCGTTCGGCTAACTTCACGCGGAGCGATGAAGACTACTTTGGGCAGACGCTTCAAACTGGAAACCCATCATGACCGTCTCCGCCCCCGTCATCCTGATCATTGAGGACGAAGCTCCGATTCGGCGATTCGTGCGGATCTCGTTGGAGGCCGACGGCTATCACCCGATCGAAGCGACCACCGGCCAGCAGGGACTTCGCGAGGCCGAGAGCTTGCCTCCCGATGCGGTGATCCTCGACCTGGGTCTGCCGGACCTTGATGGTTTGGATGTCATCCGCCGCCTCCGTTCGTGGTCGCAAGTGCCGATCATCGTACTCTCCGCACGCGGCCGAGAAACCGACAAGATCGCGGCGCTGGATGCTGGAGCCGATGACTATCTCACGAAGCCCTTCGGTGCCGGTGAGTTGCTGGCCCGCATCCGCGTGGCCTTACGACATCGTCGGCAAGGATCGGACGCGACCGGCAGCGCAGTCTTCCAAATCGGCGAGTTAAAAGTGGACCAAGCCCGTCACGAGGTCTCTGTCGGGGACCGCGAGGTGCATCTCACACCGACCGAATTCCGGCTGCTCGCGGTCTTGATCCGCAACGCGGGAAAGGTGGTGACTCATCGCCAACTGCTCAAAGAAGTCTGGGGCCCCGACAGCGTGCAGGAGTATCAATACCTGCGCGTCTACATGGGCCAACTCCGCCGCAAGCTCGAAACGGACACCACCCGCCCGCGCTATCTGCTGACCGAAGCGGGCATTGGGTATCGCCTAGTCGACGAGTGAATGCCTGAATTTTTGCGGTTCGCAGGGTCCGGTCCCTTTGACTGATCTTTGTGCAGGTCGCGGCGGAACGTGTCGGCGTACACGGGGCCGAGGTCGCCTTCGATGCCGCGAGTGGCCAGGTTCATCATCGCCAGCCGCCGCGTCGTCGAGTTGGACTCCTGCCCGTAGACCGCGATGTCGTCGATCCGCTCGAGCACGACGTGCCTGTATTCGGCGGCATCCGTGTTGTTGCGGAGCTTTTCGGCGGTGAGCCAGAGCTTGGCTTCAAAGCTGAGATTCGCGGCGCTGCCATTCGAGGCACTGCGACTCGCCGCTTTCTTCTTCGCCATGTTGGTTCACCGTGGTGTTGATTCGGTGCTTGAGATCGGGACGGGGGAAGATGCGGTTCCAAACGAAGACATGCCAATGCCCAGAACCCGGCGAGAGGAACTCTGGCCGGGTTCTGGGTGTTGTTCTGTCATACCTCGCGCGGCCATCAATGAAGATGTTCGAGGCGAGCCGTGTGTCGTAAGGCCACGGGTTTCTGGCGGCGATCTAAGAGGCTATCCGAAAAGAAACGGCTTGTTTTCAGGGTGCCACGGTCACGGCTTTGCGTGGCCGTGCTTTGGTTGTACCGAAG
>JAYTQJ010000225.1:0-4634 GCA_043746775.1 Schlesneria sp. | reverse complement strand
ACTTTGAACCACCTGACCCCTGATCGCTCTCGACACCGTGAGAGCCGCTTGCGGTGGGCCGCTTCGACCACTATGAGATCGCGTTCCCATTTGAACCGAGAGACCACTGCTGATGACCGACGTGACCAATCAACAAGCAACCGAAATCGAAGAGGCTCTCACGCGGACCATGATGGTCGATCGGCAGCGGTTGCGGCGGATGTGGGGCGGAGTGCAGGAGGCTCTGCGCAAGCAACAGGTGTGTGACCGAAACCTCACCCGGTTGCAGGAAGAGTTGGCGAAGTCGTGCCAGCGGCGCGAGCAGCGCGTCAGCGGCCGTCCGATCCCGAAGTACGACGAGCAACTGCCGGTCTGTCAGCGACGCGATGAGATCGCCGCCGCAATTCGCGATCATCGCGTGGTTGTCGTCTGTGGCGAGACGGGATCGGGTAAGTCCACACAACTGCCGAAGATTTGTCTCGATCTGGGTCGCGGCATCGACGGGCTGATCGGGCACACGCAACCGCGCCGGATCGCGGCGCGATCGGTCGCGGCGCGCGTGGCGGAAGAACTCGGCGTGACGGTGGGGCGCGAGGTCGGCTTCAAGGTGCGGTTCACCGACGCGACCTCGCCGCAGACGTACATCAAACTGATGACCGACGGCATCTTGCTGGCCGAGAACCAGCACGACCGGTGGCTCGATCAGTACGACACGATCATCGTGGATGAAGCGCACGAGCGATCGCTGAACATCGACTTCCTGATTGGCAACCTGCATCGACTCGTGCTGAAGCGGCGCGAGCTGAAGGTCATCATCACGTCGGCCACGATCGATGCGCAGCGGTTTGCCGACCACTTTCGTTCGGTGGCGGGCGAGGTCCCGGTGATCGAGGTCTCGGGGCGAACGTATCCGGTTGAGATTCGTTATCGGCCACTTCAGAACGACGACGACGGGAATGAGCCGGACATTCAACGCGCGATGGCGGATGCGGTGGCGGAAGTCACGGCGCATGGTCCCGGCGACGTGCTGGTCTTTATGCCGACCGAGCGCGAGATTCACGAAGCGTCGAAGACGCTGCGTGGCCGGACGTTTGGTGGCTCGAAGATCGACCTGCTGCCGCTCTATGCGCGGCTCTCCGCCGCCGAACAACAGCGTGTGTTTCAAACGTCGTCCACGCGACGGATCATCATCGCCACCAACGTGGCCGAGTCCTCGCTGACCGTGCCGGGCATCCGCTACGTCGTCGATACCGGCACGGCGCGGATCAGTCGGTACTCGCCCAAGAACAAATTGCAGCGACTGCCGATCGAAGCGGTCTCGCGCGCGTCGGCCGATCAGCGAGCCGGTCGTTGCGGGCGACTGGGGCCGGGCGTGTGCATCCGCCTCTATTCAGAAGAGGACTACGCGAGCCGCGAACGGTTCACGCCACCCGAGATTCTTCGGTCGAACCTCGCCGACGTGATCTTGCAAACGAAGATGCACGGCTTGGGAGCGATCGAGGAGTTCCCGTTTCTCGAACCGCCGAAGTCCGACGCGATTCGAGACGGTTACAAGACGCTGTTTGAACTCGGCGCGGTCAATGATCGCCACGAGTTGACGGAACTCGGGAGAAAGCTCGGGCGGCTACCGGTCGATCCGCGCATCGCCCGGATCGTATGGGCCGCGCGCGACGAACATTGTCTCGCCGAAATCCTTATCATCGCGTCGGCTCTTGAGCTGGCCGACCCGCGCGAACGACCGCTCGAAAAGCAGCAGCAGGCCGATGAGGCGCACAAGCAGTTCCAAGACGAAGAGTCCGATTTTCTGAGCTACCTCAAGCTGTGGGACTTCTTCCACGGGCTGAAGGCTCGGCTGTCGCACAGCCAGTTGCGGAAGGCGTGTTTGCAAAACTTTTTATCTTGGACGCGCATGCGCGAGTGGGTCGAGGTCCATGCAGAGTTGGTCGAGATCGTGCGCGAGAGTGTTGATGCGGCGAGACCCACCACTTCTTCCCGAGCGGGGGACGTGAGTCCCCTAGCTGCGGTCGCGAAGTCTGTACCGCTCGCAACGAAGCCACTGAGCGGAACCAGGGGACTCACGTCCCCCGCTCAGAAGAGGGGAGAGCAGAAGAAAGGGGAGCAGAGTGATTCGCCAGCCGTGGCCTCGAACGAGTGGACGCGGCGGAACGACTTCGGCGCGATTCATCGCGCGCTGTTGACCGGGTTCTTGTCGAGCATCGCGATGCGGACGGAGACGAGCGAGTACCAAGTGGCCGGGGGGCAGAAGGGTTTTCTTTGGCCGGGGTCGGGTCAGGCGAGCAAGAAAACGAAGTGGATCGTCGCGGCAGAACTCTTGGAGACGACGCGACGATTTTTGAGGACCGTCGCGCGGATCGACCCAAATTGGATTGAGCCGTTGGCCGGACATCTGCTGACTCGCACCTACAGCGAACCGGTCTGGGATCCGGAAGGTCTCGCGGTGATGGCGAGCGAAAAAGTTTCGCTGTTCGGATTGCTGATCGTTCCACGCCGCCAGATTCGTTACGGGCGGATCGACGCAGTGAAGTCGCGCGAGCTGTTTCTGTGGCAGGGCCTGGTGCATGGCGAGTGGGGCGTGGAGGAAGATTCCAGAGGGACCGAGTCGGGGCGCGATGAGTCTGGCCGAGTTCAGCCTGAGCGGGACGAAGACGGGCATCGAGTGGGTCGCAGTGACCGAAGTGCCGCCAAACTGGAACAAGACAACGCCAAGCGCATCGCCAAAGGAAGAACGCCTCACCCGAGCCATCTCCCGACCAAGGCGAGGGGCGGCGAGGGGACCGGAAGTGCGCCTTCAGCAGTCAGCTCGCACTCACCCACGAAATCGCGCGGGACGGCACCGATGCCGGAATTCCTTGTGAAGAACATCGAGCTGATCCAACGGCTGCAAGATTTGGAGTCGCGATCGCGCAAGGGGAACTTGCTGCGCGAACCCGATGCGCAGTTCGACTTCTATGCGGAACGAATTCCCCCCGACGTGCTCGATGGTGTCCATCTGGTGCAGTGGCTGCGGACGGCGACGGTCGAGGTTCGGCAGCGGCTCATCATGACCGAGGCCGACGTGCTGGAAGCGGGAGCGATCCCTTCGACGAAAGAGGCGTACCCCGATCAAGTGCAGATGCGCGGGTTGTCGTTGCCGCTGGAGTATCGACACGATCCGGGGGGCGGTGAGGACGGCGTGACCGTCATCGTGCCGCAGGAGGGATTGAACCAGCTCGACGGCGAACGGTTGGGTTGGCTCGTGCCGGGGCTGATCGAAGAAAAAATCGCGGCGCTGTTGAAGTCGTTGCCCAAAGACCTGCGACGGTCGCTGGTCCCGATCCCCGAGACGGCCGCGCGCGTCGCGCAGGTTGTTCGATTCGGTGAAGGCTCGGTGGCGGAGGCGATGGCCCGCGCGATCGAACAGATCACAGGAGTCTCCGTGCCGCGCGATGAGTTGCGCGAAGACCGGTTGCCGTACTTCCTGCGGATGCAGATTCGCGTGATCGACGCGGAGGGCAAGACGCTCGCCGCCGGGCGCGATCTCGTCGAGATGCGGAAGGCGTTCGGAGCGGCTGCCGCGAGCAGTTTTTCTTCGGTCGATGACGTGCGGTGGAGTCGCGATCGCGTGACAACGTGGGACTTTGGAACGTTGCCGCCCGAGGTGACTGTGGTGCGTGGTGGCATCGCGATGAAGGGCTATCCGACGCTGATCGACAACGGCATCGACACGGCATCGCTGCGTCTGGTCGATGCTCCGGCTCGCGCCAGTCACGAACTGCGGTTCGGTGTGCGGCGACTGATCGTGCTGGCGGCGGCACGGGAACTGAAGCAACACGTCGATCATCTGCCGCAGCTCAACAACTGGACGCTCCTGTCCAAAACATTCCCGCAACCGTTTCCGTTTCGGCAGCAACTCACCGAACTGTTGGCGGACCGCGCGTTCCTTCCCGAGGCCAAGCTGCCTCGATCCGACGACGAGTTCCGCGCGTGTCTGCGAGCGGGGTCACAACGACTGGGTGCGGCGGTCGCGGAAGTGTCGCAGTTGCTCGCGCCGCTGTTCGTGAACTTCTCCGAGATCCGCAAGACGTGGGAGAAAACGGCGGCTCCGCAATGGCAGCCAACGCGGCAGGATGTGCATGCGCAACTGGGGCAACTCTTCCTGCCGGGCTTCCTCGTGCGAACGCCGTGGCCGTGGCTGCTCCAGTTCCCGAGGTACTCGAAGGGGATCGTGCTGCGGCTACAGAAGCTGACCAGCGGAGCGGGACCGCGCGACCTGCAACAGTTGCCCGTGATCGCGTCGTACTGGCCACGCGGTATTCAACGGATGAAGCAGCATCGCGAACGACAGCTCTACGACCCGGAACTCGAAGCCTATCGCTGGATGACGGAAGAGTTCCGCGTGTCGCTCTTCGCCCAAGAGCTGAAGACGGCGGTGCCAGTGTCGGAGAAGCGGCTCGACCAGCAATGGACTCGCGTCGCGGAGTGACGGTGCATTTCAAAACTAGCCCGACGCGCTTTGAAGTTGCGCTCTTTGGATTTTCAGGGTTGGCGATTGTCCATGAATCTCAAGCCCTGAAGGGGCGGCACTATTCGGCTGATCGACTTAGGGTCGCCCCTTCAGGGCTTCAAAAACTGTGACGGTCTCTACCCAGGGCGGC
>JAYTQJ010000224.1:0-4647 GCA_043746775.1 Schlesneria sp. | reverse complement strand
TCGAGACCGTCACAGGTTTTGAAGCCCTGAAGGGGCGGCCCTAAGTCGATCAGCCGAATAGGGCCGCCCCTTCAGGGCTTGAGATTCACGGAAAAACGCCAACCCAGGGCGTTGCCCTAGGCTGACATAGAGTCGCCCCTTTGGGGCTGAAAACCCAAAGAGCGCAACTTCAAAACGCGCAAGCGAAGGATGCTCGACATCCCCAGCTTCGCTTGCGTGTCAGGCTTCAATTGCCGGGATGACAACTCCTGCCGTTCGCCTTATTTACTGGTGCCTTTGCTACTTCCACCGGCTCCGCTGCCGCCCGATGTTCCGCCGCCCGATGCGCTGCCGGCTCCAATCGAGAACAGACGCGGTGTCGGAATGGCATCCATTTCCATGGTTCTCAAACGATCGACTTCGCTCGCCGGGCGGCCTGCGAAGAATTCGCGCCGGGTGAGAATTGGCGGCGTGTTCGCGATGCCTGCCACGCGGAAGTACTGCTCGACCTCCGCCACGCGCAACTGAGTGACTCCGATCGAATTGCCTTCCGCTACATAGACCGTGCGGAACTGAGGCGGTGCTGTCGCCGCGATCCAGATCAGTTGGTTCTGCCCAGCCTCGTTGAGTTTTTGGGTCTCAACGTGGAAGTAATAGTCATGCAGTGTGGTGGCCATGACCCAGCCGGAAGCGGTCTGCTGCGCGAGCAGATTCTCCACGTAAGCGTGATCCTCGGCGTTGTACGGATGCGGCCAGTAGTGTGCCGAATGGTAGCCGTGTTTGAACGTTTGCTTGCGGCCGACCGGTCGTGGATAGGGAGGCCACAGTTTCCCGCTCTTCTCGATCTGGCGTGTCCCGGCCGGGTCGTCTGATCGCTGGCGATACCATTCTTCCGTGAAGGGGAACGGCCCGGCAGCTTCCGCCACCGCCGCCGCAAGGCAGAGTGGAATGACAGCGCTTTTCAAACAGCCTTGCCAGTAAGTCTTGCGCATCACATCCCCCCGAGTTCGTGGAAGCCCCGCCTGAACGAAGCCCTCTGCCTGCGCACACGCACGGTGCGAGAGCGCGGAAGTCCCCGCTGTCTTATCGACCACCGATCAATCCGGTCATAACGGAAAGATCGGTCGTAGCGGAAAGTCAGCGGCAAGGACCGCCGATCGCGGGACAGCGCTTGGTCTTGAATCTGACCGACGGCGACGCCATCTTGAGCCGGTGTCACTCGAAACCCGGTGTCACTCGAAACATAGTCCCGTCCGCCACTGCTCGCGCTGAAAGAACCTGCCAACATGACGACGAACATCCCCGGCCCTGTTGCTCCGCCACTGCGAACTCTCATGGGACCGGGGCCAAGTGTGATTCATCCGCGCGTGCTGCTGGCGATGGCCGCGCCGACGGTCGGGCATCTCGATCCGTACTTCCTCAAGGTGATGGACGAGACACAGTCGATGCTGCGGCAGGTGTTCCGCACTCAGAACAAACTGACGCTGGCGGTGAGCGGTACTGGCAGCGCGGGGATGGAGACTGTCGTCTGCAATTTGATCGAGCCGGGCGACAAGATGATCGTCTGCGTGAACGGTGTCTTCGGTGGACGCATGGCCGACGTGGCGGCGCGGTGTCGGGCGGAGGTCATCAAACTGGAGCGGCCGTTCGGCGACATCTTCTCGTCGGATGAGATCGAAGCGGCGGTGAAGCAGCATCGCCCGAAAGTGCTCGGGATTGTGAATGCCGAGACTTCGACGGGAGCCTCGCAACCGGTGCAGGAGATCGCTCGCATCTGTCACGAGAATGGGGCGCTGATCGCGGTCGATTGCGTCACGTCGCTCGGGGGCCAGCCGGTCGAAGTCGATGCGTGGGAGTTGGACGGCGTTTACAGCGGGACTCAGAAATGTCTGAGCTGTCCGCCGGGATTGGCTCCCGTCACATTCAGTGATCGGGCCGTCGCGGCGATTGATGCTCGCAAGACGAAGGTTCAAAGCTGGTACCTCGACATGCAGATGGTGAAGGACTACTGGAGCAGCAACCGCGCGTACCATCACACCGCGCCGATCAACATGAACTACGGACTGCACGAGGCGCTGCGGATCGTCTTGGAGGAAGGGCTGGAGGCTCGCTTCGCTCGTCACCAACGCAACCACTTGGCCCTGAAGGCGGGCATCAAAGCGATGGGTCTCGAATACGCCGTGAAGGAAGGACAACAGCTTCCGATGCTGAACGCCGTGCTGATTCCCACCGGAGCCGACGACGTGGCCGTTCGTAAGCAGTTGCTCGAAGAATTCGGCATCGAGATCGGCGGGGGACTCGGGCCAATGAAAGGCAAAACGTGGCGCATCGGCCTCATGGGTTCCGGCTCCTGCCCCGCCAACGTCCTCGTCTTTTTGGCGGCCCTCGAAAAGTGTCTGCTCGATCAGGGCCTGCAGGTTCCCGCCGGGGCCGGTGTCGGCGCGGCCAACGCCAGTTATCGTGTGTGATTTTCGTCGCACGCTCAATCAGAGGGGACTCATCATGCCGTCACCGTTTCCTGGAATGGACCCGTACCTCGAAAACCCGACGTTGTGGCCCGATGTGCATCACGCGCTCATCAGTAACATGCGCGAGTTCCTGCTCCCCCAGCTGCGTCCCGCGTACTTCGCTCAGATTGAAGAGCGAGTCTATGTCTTGGAGGAGTTCGACGACCGGGCGCAATCCATCGCGCCGAGCATTTCCATAACTGAGGTCGATCCATACTCCACGGCGTCCGGCGGCGAAACGGTCGTGATGACGGAGCCATATTCCATCGTGACCATGATCGACTTTGAAGTTCACGAGGCTCGCCTTGAGATTCGCGATGCGGCATCGCGCGAGGTCGTGACCGTAATTGAAGTCCTGAGTCCGGCCAACAAGGATCGCGGATCGACCGGCTTCGACAGTTACGACCGCAAACGACGGGAAGTCCTGCATTCCAAGGCTCACTTCGTCGAGATCGACCTCTTGCGAGCCGGTTATCGGTATTCGTTGCCACGCCGCAAGTTGGATGCGGATTACCGGGTTCATGTGTCAAAAGCACATGATCGCCCTTATGGCTTGGTCTGGCCCATCCGGCTGCCGTCCCGGCTGCCGGTCATCCGCATCCCGCTCAAACAGGGTGAGCCTGACGTGAATCTCGACCTTCAAAACCTGATCGACAGTACCTACGAACGGGCTGGCTACGATTTGATCGTCGATTATTTGCGGCCTCCGGCGGTTCCACTTTCCGAAGCGGGGCAGCGGTGGGTCGAGACAATCTTGGCCACCAAGCAGACGGTCACGGAGTGAACAAATGAAGCTTCCTGCCCTTGTCGGCGCGTCCGGCACAACCGAGAAAACTTCTTCAACCGCCCCTGAGGTGGTCGATGTATCCACTTGACGGCTTCGATGCGATGTCGGTAGCCTCTAGCCCCGCTGACCTGCCTGAATGCCCCCGATTATTCCTGCCTCGCCAAGAAACCTGTAACGCAACCGTCGGCCGAGCCAATAAATTCAGACAAGCTCCCTGAACATTGACGGTTTGACGTGCGGATCAGTTTCGAGTCTTTCAACCCCGATCTCCGCGACACTTCGGTTGCATCCGACCGGTTGCCGCGATGGATGTTCTCTCAAACCGTAAAACTTTGCTGGCGTTTCTCAACCCGTTTCGAGTGGAGTCTTCGACATGCCTCTGAATTGCAATCCCGGTCATTTTGAACGTCTCAACCGCCGCGGCTTTCTGTCTGTGGGAGTCCTCGCCGGAGCGGGTCTCACCCTGCCGACGCTGCTTCGCAATGAAGCTCGCGCGGATTTGAAGAACTACAAGAACTTTGAAGGGACCGCCAAGTCGGTCATTCACATCTACCTCCCTGGTGGGATGGCTCATCAGGAATCGTTCGATCCCAAGCCGAATGCTCCGATCGAATATCGAGGTGAGATGAAGCAGGTCGCCACGAAGATCAGCGGCGAACTGTTTGGTGACACGCTCGCCAAGACGGCTGAGATCGCGGACAAGCTCACCGTCATTCGTTCGATGACTCACGGTGAAGCGGCTCACGAACGTGGCACGCACAACATGTTCACCGGTTACCGACCTAGCCCCGCGTTGCTGTTCCCTTGTATCGGGTCGGTCATCAGCCACGAATACGGTCCTCGCAATAACCTCCCACCCTACGTTTGCATTCCAAACATGCCGAACGAATACGCGGGAAGCGGCTACCTCAGCTCGGCCTTCTCGCCGTTCAGCTTGGGAAGCGATCCGGCTGCTGGCGGCTTCAAGGTGCGCGACCTCGACCTGCCGAACGGTGTCGATGACAGCCGTTTCGCGACCCGTCGTTCTGCGCTGGCCGCAGTGAACGGGCACTTCCAGAAGAAGGAAAAGTCCGACGATCTGAAGGCGATGGACACGTTCTACGATCGGGCCTACAGCCTCATCAGTTCGCAGGCCGCTCGCGAAGCATTCGACATCGAAAAAGAAACGCCCGCTGTGCGTGACGAATACGGCCGCAACACGGCCGGTGCCCGCATGCTGCTCGCTCGCAGACTCGTCCAGGCAGGAGTGCGATTGGTCAATCTGACCTACGGTGGTTGGGACATGCACACTGGAATCGTTGCTGGCTTCCGCAATCAGATGCCTTCGTTCGATCAGGCGTTCTCGACCCTGATCCGCGATCTCGATCGCACCGG
>JAYTQJ010000223.1:0-4653 GCA_043746775.1 Schlesneria sp. | reverse complement strand
GCAACGCGCCCAGTGACCCGGACGCTTCGGAGCGTCCGGGTCACTTCGGGTAAGGTCTCTTCTGCCGCTCGCCTTAGCAGGAGGATGGCCGGGGTTGGAGCGTCTTCGCGAAACCCCGTTGGCTCACTTCGCAAAGCCTCTGTTCCAACTCTGCTACCCAACGGCCTTCCTCTTTCTGTCCTACATTTTTCTGTAGCCCTGCTTTCTTCCCGCATCGCAGAGCAGCGGCTAACAGAAAGAGGAAGAGTTCAGACGCAAGCCATTAGGGGCCGGCCATGACAAGGCCATCGGCCCTGGCTGGGCGAATTGCTGGCCCGTTAGGCCGAAAGAAGTGACCACCAATTGGCGACTGCACCCCACGGCCACAGGTGCCGTCGCGGATCGCACTCGTACTGTGTTCAAGCCCTGAATTCCCGGTTCATGTCAGCCGCGTTCATCGCTGATTCATGTCGCGTCACTAAACTCCGCCGCGAATGGGCCTCACACCGTCGTGAGTGCCGCTGAGAACAGTCTTGGGTGGAGGGTTGTGATGATGAACATTCGGTGGAGCGCACTGCTGTGCGCGGTGGCATTGGTGGTGACTTCGTCAACCGTGACTTCGTCGTTGATGAGCCAAGCGCAGGACCGGGGTCCCGACCGAGGCCCTTTCTCACGTGATGATCGTGCGCATGAAGACCGTTCGCGTGAGGACCGGCCCGGCCGTGGTGGTCCCGAGCATCGGGATCACGCACGCGGTCCTTCGGAACACCGTCCTGCTGAGCGCGGTCACGCGGATCATCAACCGTCTGACCGAGGACCGAGCCGCCCTGCGTTCGAGGGACATCGCGGACCCGGCGGTCCTCCGCCACGTAGAGAGGATCGCGGATTTGACGGACGGCATGATGACGATCGCGATCATCGATTTGCCGATCGTGCCCCGAGCCGATCGTCGTTCGATGGCCATCGCGGACCCGGAGGACCTCCGCCACGCGGTGACCATCGCGGGTTTGACGGGCGACGAGGTGACAACCGCAACCACCACTTTGCGGATCGAGGACCGAGCCGTCGCTCGTTCGACGGACAGCGTGGTCCCGGTGGACCGCCATCACGCGGAGGCCGTCGCGATTTCGGACGGCCGCAAGGCATGGATCACGGTCGTGGTCCTGCGCCCCATTTCTCGGCGCGTCCGTCGTTCGCCCATCGTCCCGGAGTTGGCTGGCATGGCCGTGGTCCCATGATGATGCCTCATCCGGGCATGATGTCTCACGGCCCATCGCCGTTCGATCGGCTCGATGCCGATCACGATGGCAAGCTCAGCAAGGACGAGGTGCTGCAACAGTTCGCCAAGGTCGATGCCGACGGAGACGGTTCGGTCACGAAGGAGGAGCTGATGAAGTCGCTCCACGCGTCGAGTGGCCAACGTCCGAATGCGGGACCGCAGGCTCAAGGCAATCCGCCATCGCGACAACTCGAACCGCGCGGCGGTCCCGGCGTGGGACAGCCTCCCTTCGGACGCGGCCCGATGGGTCGAGGTCCCATGGGGGGTGGCCCAACGCCAGGCGGACCATGGGGATCGCAACGTGCTGCGATGGAAGGGCGACGTGGTCCGCCACCCGCTGCGGCATTGCTCGCTCAGTTCGACAAAGACAAAAACGGCAAGCTGGCCAAAGGCGAACTTCCCGAGCCGCTCTGGGACCGCCTCTCCAAAGCGGACGCGAACAACGACGGTGAGCTGACTCAAGACGAGATCGAAGCACACATGAAGACGATCCGTCCCGACAGCCCCGCGAAACCGGCGGAGCAACCTGCCGCCGACAAACCGGCCGCTGCTGACAACACTGCATCCGATGCAGCCAAGGAAACCGTAGCCAACGAGTAACCGCACCACCCAGCGGGATGAAATCACAATCACCAGCGACCGAGGGAAGCAATTTCCTCGGTCGTTTGCTTTGCGCTGCCGGGAAAACGGGCAAGCCAGAGGCTCACCCTACTACGGGATGAAGCTGGCGGGCTTCATCCCGCTCTCTCCAGGGCAGTCGCCTTGTTCGATCTGCGATGTTGTGTGCCACGGTCACGGAGTTTCGACGTGGCCGTGCAAATGTAAAACCGACGTTCCCGACAGAAGTCGCAGCCGTAGTCCGGACCCCTTGGTCCGGACTACGGCCTCAGTTCGCCCGATTTCGACTTTTGTCGGAAACGTCAAAACCACCATCACGTCTTCTCACTGCCACGTTGAAACTCCGTGACCGTGGCACCCCAAATTGAAAAAGGCATTGGTTCTGCTCTCTCTCAAATCAAGAATCTCCGACAAACTTCGGTCGAACCCATTTTCCGCATTTTCGCGATAGGTTTTCGCCAGGCGTTCGTATCACTCATCAGAGGCATTCATGGACAGCTCGCCGCCGACAAGACCGACGTTACTCGTTCGCATTCGTGATGCTGGGGATCAGGAGGCGTGGGGGCGGTTCGTCGATCTGTACGGGCCGCTGATCTATGGGTTTCTGAGCAAACGCGGGTTGCAGGATGCCGATGCGGCGGATGTGACTCAGGACGTGATGCGACAGGTGGCGGCAGCGGTACACAGTTTGGAGTACGACCCAGCGCGAGGCTCGTTTCGCGGGTGGCTGTTCACCGTCGTGCAGAATCGGCTGACCGATCACTGGCGGCGCGAGGGCCGTCGCGAACAAGGGGCTGGTGACACGGATGCTCAACAACAATTGAACGAGGTCGCTCAACCGGGCGGTCTCGACGCGAGTACACAGTGGGACGCGGACTATGAACGGCAGCTCTTTCAGTACGCGGCCAACATCGTGAAGCAGGACTTCACCGACTCAACGTGGCAGGCGTTCTGGCAGACGGCTGTGGAAGGACGACCGGGCAAAGAGGTCGCCGACGAATTGGGAATGACCGTCGCAGCGGTCTACCTCGCCAAGGGGCGAGTCATGACGCGATTGAAGGAGCAGGTGAAGTTGTTGGTGGGTGAAGGGTGAGGGCCGTGGCGCGACCAGGCATGACGTTTCCGACAGAACTCAAAGTAGTAGGCACATTCCATGTGCCGTTCACCGAATTCCTCTACGAATTAGGCGGTCGCGGACGGCACACGGAGTGTGCCTGCTACTTTTGTCGGAAACGTCAGGCATGGTTTGAATTGATGGTCAGAGGATTTCAGCCTCGAAGAGGCGGCAGCAAGTAGCCCACGGCGTGAGCCGTGGGATCGGAGTCAAACATTGGAACAAGCCCCGAAGGGGCGGCAGATTCGGGGCCGTGTTTCGTCGTCATTCACTTCAATCTGCCGCCCCGTTGGGGCTACTGCATTTTTTCGTTCCCCAACCCACTGCCGCCTCTTCGAGGCTGAAAACGATTGAAATCCTGTTTGGGAAGAACGGGCAAGCGAGACGCTTACCCTACGACTGAGGAAAGCGATCATGACTGAACCACTCTCCCTCTGCTTGAACTCCGATGCGTTGAAGTCGCTGCTCGACGGATCGCTCACCGAGCCGGAGCAGACAGCGATGCAGGGGCATGTGGACGGATGTCCTTCGTGTCAGGCGGCGCTTGAGCGGTTGGTGGCGGGGACCGAGTCGTGGGATGCGGCGGTCGGGCACTTGCGGGACGAGACGCCTCAGCCGGACGGGCCTGTACTGGCTGAGGCTCTTCAGCAGATGAAGCAGGACGAGTTCGTGGAGGCCGCGTGGCAGGGAGCCGCTTCGGTCGCGAATTGGTCCACGAAGCCGCTCGATTTCTTGGAGCCTTCCGACCAGCCCGGTTCGATTGGGAAGCTCGGTGTGTACGAGGTCTCGGAAGTCGTCGGACGCGGCGGCATGGGTGTCGTGCTGAAGGCGTTCGATCCGTCGCTGCATCGGGTCGTCGCAGTGAAAGTTCTCGCGCCGTATCTGGCGCACAATCCACAGGCTCGCAAACGATTCATTCGCGAGGCGCAAGCGATCGCCGCCGTCTGTCACGATCACGTCATCACGATCCACGCGATCGACGAGTCGGCAGAACAACCGAAGATCGTGATGCAGTTCATCGCGGGGAGGTCACTCCAAGAGAAGCTCGATGCGGACGGGTCGCTCGATCTGAGGGAAATCCTTCGCATCGGAATGCAGACCGCATCGGGACTCGCGGCGGCGCATGCGCAGGGTCTCGTGCATCGTGACGTGAAGCCGTCCAACATCCTGTTGGAGAACGGTATTCAGCGTGTGAAGCTGACCGACTTCGGCCTCGCCCGCGCCGTCGATGATGCCAGCCTGACACAGAGCGGCGTGATCGCTGGGACGCCGCAGTACATGGCTCCCGAACAGGCCAACGGTGACGCGGTCGATCACCGCGCCGACCTGTTCAGCTTGGGGAGCGTGATGTACGCGATGTGCGTCGGCCACTCACCGTTCCGAGCCAGCACGACGATGGGCGTTCTGAAGCGAGTCTGCCACGATCCCGCGCGGCCGATTCAGGAACTCAATCCGGACATCCCCGATTGGCTCTGCGCGATCATCATGAAGCTGCTGTCGAAGGACCGCGAGGCTCGCTTCCCCACCGCGAAGTCCGTCGCCGAGGTGCTGGAAAAATGGCTGGCTCACGTCCAACAACCGTCGGTCGTCCCAAGGCCGTTCTCTGTCGATCAGCCTTCTATACCTCGCGCGGTCATTGATGAGACATCTGAGCGGGGTGGCG
>JAYTQJ010000222.1:0-2115 GCA_043746775.1 Schlesneria sp. | reverse complement strand
TTTTCAGCCCCTTGACCTTCACGACCGCAAACAATTCGGTTCGGGAGAGCGGGAAGTGCTCACACAGGTGGTTATTGACGGCCTTGCCCGCCTTCTTCAGTTCTGCCTTGAAAATATCAGTCACCAGTGGCAAACAGCCTCCGCACCCCGCACCCGCTTTGGTGCAGCTTTTGACGGCAGCCACGGAATCAAGGTTATTGTCACGGATCGCGGAGCAGATGGCCCCCTTGGTGACGTTGTTACAGGAACAAATCTGGGCGGCATCGGGCAGCCCATCGACGCCCCCTCCGACTGCTCCTCCCCCCGACTTTCCGACAATCAATTCATGCGGTTCGCAAGGCAGTGGGCTGCCACTTTTGGCAAGGATCGAGAGCGTTCCATATTCGGAGGCATCTCCCACCAGGATTCCACCAAGCAGCCGCTTCCCATCAGGCGAGACAATCAGCTTTTTGTATTTGCCGTTGAACGGGTCTTCGAACGTGAGTGGAACCCCCTGCTCGGGAGCCACATCCACTTGCCCAAAGCTGGCGACATCGACCCCCATCAGCTTGAGCTTGGTGGACATGTCGGCCCCGGAGAAGAGGCGGGAAGAAGTGGTGGGTGGTGAGTGGTGAGTGGTGAGTGAAGCAGGCGGACTCGAGATCTCCGTCGTTTGTCTCTTCGCTTCTTCTTTCTCGCCACTCGCCACTCGCCACTCGCCACCACTCGAACACAAGTTCGCCGCCACGATGTCGGCCATGTCGTAGCCGGGGGCAACCAATCCATAGATCATGCCGGAGTGCAACGCACATTCACCGATCGCATAGATGTCGGGGTCGCTGGTTTGCAGGTGGTCGTTCACGGCGATGCCACCTCGCGCACCCAACTCCAAGCCGCTCGCTTTGGCCAGATCATCGCGAGGCCGAATGCCCGCCGAAACGACGATCATGTCCACTGGCATCTCGGTGTCGTCGTTGAATTTCAGCCCCTCGACCTTGCCGTTGCCGAGAACTTCCTTCGTCCCTGTGTTGAGATGGACCTGCACCCCGAGGGCCTCAATCTTCGAGACGAGCACCTTCGAGCCTTTGTCATCAATCTGGCGCGGCATCAGTCGCGGAGCGAACTCGATGACATGTGTTTCCATGCCGAGGTCGAACGCCGCCTTAGCCGCTTCCAACCCGAGCAACCCGCCGCCGATGACCGCCGCGACGGGAGGAAAGACCACGGCTGGCGCATTCGTCCCCTCGACATCGGCCTTCGCGCGGTGCAGAGCCTCGCTCTTCAGTCGTTCCGAGTACGCGATCATGTGTTCGAGGTCTTCAATCGTCCGGTAGACGAAGACTCCCTGACTCTTGATCCCCGGCACTTGAGGGACAAACGGGTACGAGCCGGTCGCCATGACGATCGCGTCGTACTCGATCTCAATCCCTTTGTCAGAGCGGACCAGTTTTCGTTCGCGGTCGATCTCGCAAGCCCGGTCGCCGATGTGCAGCTCGATGCCGTGTTCGAGATACCACTCCTTGCGAGCGAGCATCAGCTTCTGAGCATCGCGATGAGCGAAGAACGTGGTGAGACCGACGCGGTCATAGGCCGCTCGCGGCTCTTCACAAAACGTGACGAGCCGGTACTCGCCGGAAACGTCGTACTCGATCAGCTTCTCGCAAAAACGATGACCGACCATTCCGTTGCCAATGACAACGATGGTCTTGCGGGGGCGAGGAGCGATCATGGAATGGTCTCGGTCTTTGATGCGTTCAGCGACTTCGTAGGGTGGGACCAGCTCGCTTCGAGCGCCGGCCCACCATCAGCGATCGCAATTGATCATGGTGGGCCGGCGCGTCGAAACGCCGCTGGTCCCACCCTACGAAAGGCTCCCTTAGGCAATCCGCTTGCCACTTGGAGACCGATTGCAGAAACGAGCAGGATCGTTCGGATAGCCGAAGCGATGTTGGGGTGAGAGTTCACATCCGTGATGCGATGACATGGGTGAGGGCCGTTCGCGCGAGTCAGCATCAACGCTTGCCGAGGTCAATCGCGGGCAGAGCTGCCTGAATTGGCGGCACGAATGGGTTGTCCCCATCCGTCGGCCAACGCCGTTTCTGTAGCAGAAGTGGGGGGACGTATGATTTCAATTTG
>JAYTQJ010000221.1:0-10875 GCA_043746775.1 Schlesneria sp. | reverse complement strand
TCGCTCATCCTGATTGGGGTTATGCACCGCATGAGTTACCGAGTTCCAACGTCGGCTTCCGCGTGCTGAAGCAATTCGATGGCGAGCCGCTGCCGGGTCCGCTCGACCGTCCGCTGGTGCTGCGCGCGGGCCAACCGCTGAGCGTCCCCGCGCTGGTCCCGCGCCCCGAAAACATCCCCGGTTTGCAAAGCTGGTCGGTCGAACTCGCCGGACCGCACACCAACCAAGTGAGGGGCATCGCGGTAAGTCCGAAGGGCGACATGATCGCCACCGGCAGCATGATCACCGGCAAGATCAGTCTGTGGGACCGCGACGGCCAGTACAAAAAGGCACTGTTGGGCCATGAAGGGATTGTTGGATCGCTCGATTTCTCTCCCGATGGTCGCTGGCTGGCCACCTGCGACCACGGAGGTAAATCAGGACCGACCGCTCGAATTTGGAATGTCGAAATTGGCGCACTTCAAATGTTGATTCCATTGCCGGCCGAAGATTGCAATTGCATCCGGTTTTCACCCGATGGCAAGCAGTTGGCAGTGAGCATTGATGCTCAGTATCAGACTTCGTTTTGCATCATCGATCTCGCAACAGGACGACTGCGATTACCATCGACTGGAGAACAAAGAGGCCGAGGCTTGGAGTGGTCGCCGGATAGTTCCAAGCTGGCGTCATTGGCGGCTGACAATCACCTTCGAATCTGGGACGTGGACAGACTTGTCGTCTTGCGAGAAATCGACTGCCCAGCAGCGGTGACATATTTCACGCCAGTCGCCCGTTGGTCGCCCGATGGCGAATGGCTCGCCACACAGACGGCGGACGGAAAAGTCGCAATCCGGAATGCCAAGACTCTGGAGGTCACGAAGACGTTTGGGGCTAGCGCCTGGCCAATTGCATGGTTGCCAGACAGTCGTCGGCTGGCCGTGAGACAGAATGGCTCACCAAGCGGGATTTTCGACATCACGACCGGCGAACAACTCACGAAGTTTGAGACCGGTCCGGGACACGCCCGTGATGCGGTCTTCGATCAGGGCCAGCAAGTCGTCTTTGAAAGCGGCAGTCGTTTGTTCTTCTACGACACGTCCACCGGCCAGAAGCTCCGCGAAGGGAAGGAACGTGCGCAGATTCATGCCGACTTGTTCAATGCATCTGTATTGGCTCCGAACGCTGAAGAAGTCTTTTCGATAAATCCGTTCCAAGCAGCACTTCGTGTCTTCGACGCTGCCACCGGTGCTGAGCGCCGGCGCGTTCCTACGGCGCATTTGGCGGGCGTGATTCTGTCACCAAATGCCGCGCTATTCGCCGCAGCTTGGGGCGAACAGAATCTCGCTTTCGTCGTCGATTCGCGAACGGGAACAACTCGACACGAGTTGCGACACGGCAATGGCAACGTCACCCGCGTGGCGTGGTCGTCCGATGGGAAATGGCTGGCGACCGGGGCGACCGACAAACTGGTCCGCGTGTGGGATGTCGCCACCGGGAAGATCGAGCACGAACTCGCCGGACACACGGGGACGATCATCTGGAGCCTCGCCTGGTCCCCCGACGGCACCCGCCTCGCCTCGGCCGCCGAGGACAAAACCGTCCGCCTTTGGGATCCCAGTACCGGAAAACTCGTCGCCACCTACGACCAGTTCCCGGAAGAGATCATCCCGAACAAAGGCTACGGGCACGCCCTCGCTTGGACCGCCGACAGCCGCCGGCTGTGGATCGTACTGACGAACCATATCGCGCCGCTCGACGTGGCGACGGGCACGTTTGGCCCGCTGGAGAACTACGGTGAGGCCGTGCAGTTTCTCAACATGTCCCCGGACGGCCAGCGGCTGCTCGCGCGGGAAGTCAAGCGTTGGACGTTCGTCCGCGGCCGAGACGCTCAGGACCGCCGCCTGCTCGGCCAACACCTGGGCTCGACCGCGCAGTGGCATCCCGACAGCCGCCGCTTCCTGGGTTGGGAGCCGGACTACGGAACAATCGGGTTCGACGTGGAGACGAACCGCCGGCTGGGCCTGCTCTTCCCGTGGCTGACCGGCGACCACTGGCTCTGCGTCGGCCCCACCGGCCACTACCGCGGCAGCCCCGGCGTCGAAGACCAATTCGTCTACGTCGCCATGCTCCCCGACGGCTCCCAACGCACCTACACCCCCGCCGAATTCGCCAAGACCTTCAATTGGAAGAACGACCCGGAGAAAGCGGAGTTGCTGGGGAAGTAAAACAACGTAGCCATCATCGCTCCGCGTGATGAGCCTCGCGGAACAGACGCCCAATTCGCATTCGACACTCATCGCAGTTCGGCCTCTGATTAAATTCGATGAACACCAAAAAACGCCGAAGTGAAGCGGCCGGTTGGAAACGATTGAACGTCGCTCGTACAAGGCTCATCACGCGGAGCGATGATGGCTACTTTGCTCGAATGCCATTACGGTCGGCGGTTCGGCAACCCGTGGGCGTTCGTGAAATACGCCCAAGCCGAGAACCTCGGGCTGGACTTCACGGTGTTCGAGAAACAGCCGCCGAGTGAAACGCCCCGACCCCAAGGCGATCCTGCAAAACATCCGCACGCTGCTCGATGCCGCAAAGTAGCCATCATCGCTCCGCGTGATGAGCCTCGCGGAACCGACTCCCAATTCGCATTCGACATTCATCGCAGTTCGACCTCTGATTAAAGTCGATGAACGTCAAAAAAACGCCAAAGTGAAGCGGCCTGTTGGAAACGCTCGAACGTCGCTCGTACAAGGCTCATCACGCGGAGCGGTGATGGCTACTTTGAAGACGGCAACGGACCAGTCGGAGGTGGCTGGACTGTTCCTGAATCTTTCTGTTCCCGCGTCTTTCTGTTAGGAGCGGGTGATTCGTCGGCGTTGTGGCTGGGGTTGATGTTGATACTGACTGGATAGGTTCTTTTATGGCTCGCATTGTGACACCGTTTTCTGGCCGATCGCTCGTGGAGTGGACGGACGTGCTTCAGGGGGCGGCGGCGGCGGACGAGCGTTATCGGGCGCTGTTGGCGGTGAAATCGCTTGGCTCGGTGGACGAGACGATCGTGTGGAGTCGTCACTCGTTGGGCGATGACGATTCGGCGGTGAGGGCGTTGGCGGCGAAGATGTTGGGGGAATCGAAGCGGCTCGGCGCGACGAACACCACAGCGTGGGCTGACATCGCTAACGAACTGACGGCGCGGCTGAGTGACTCGGACATCGACGTGCGGTTTGAAGCGGCGCGGGCGATGGGCCGAGTTCGCGGCGGCGATGCGGCGGCGCGAGACGTGTTGTTGTTGCTGCTCGCGGAAGAGGAGATTCAGCCGCTGATGCTCGCGTCGGTGGTGACGGCGCTGGCGGAGCGAACGGACGTCGATCTCGCAGGGCTGGCCTCTCGGTATGGAATGCTGCTGGCTCACGAGCAGGCTGAGGTGCGCGAGAGCGTGTCGGCGGCGGTCGCTGCGTGGGGATTGCCTGCGGCGGCGTTGATCGAGCCGCTGGTGATCGCCCTCGACGATGACGAGCCACTGGTCCGAGAGAACGCCGCGCTGGCGCTCGGTCGGTCGGGAGTCGCTGCGGAGGTGGTCGCCTCGGCGTTGAGAACCGCCTCAGCCGATGAGGATGAAGTGGTGGCCTCGGTCGCTCGCGACGCGCTCGTTCAGCTTGGCCTGTCGAACGGCTGAGCGGCACGAAATCGGATGCGGCCTCAGCAGACTATTTAGGCGAGCGGCAGTAGTTGTCATACCGACAATAGAAGCCTGACGCGCAAGCGAAGCCTGGGATATCGAGCATCCTTCGCTTGCGCGTCAGGCTTCGATGGGTCTGCTTTTTCTTGCCGGTCGCCTGATCGCCCGACTCACCACTGGATCGGTCGGATGATGCCGTTGGCGAGCAGGCCGCCGAACGTGATCCCGGCCAGCAAGAGGACTCGCAACACCCACGGGGCGCGTGCGGGGCCGCACCATGCGACAAGGCGTTGTCCCTTGCGAGTCTGGTCGAGAATTCGGCGTTCGCATGACCAGAGGAACAGGCACCAGACGATGAATCCCGTTCCCATGACCGCGTCTTGAGAGAAGGGAAACATGACGCCAGAGCCTCGCAAAATGGGGTGAGTGTGGGATGGTTGCTTCAACTCGCACGGGATGGATTGAGATTTCTGAGCGGGGGACGTGAGTCCCCGGGTTCGTTGAAGACGGGTTCGTTGAAGACGGGCTAACGCCCAAGAACCAGGGGACTCACGTCCCCCGCTCAGATGAGTCTCGCTTCACGGACGTGGGTTCGTCAGGAGTTGTTTCATCTCGGCCACGGTCTGCGCGTGCGAAGCGTCTGTCGCGAGGTTCTTCATTTCGCGCGGGTCGGCGTCGTGGTCGTAGAGTTCCGCTCCTTGAGTCCCCTCGTCCCATTCGGTGTACCGCCAGCGTTCGGTACGGACGCTGCGACCCATGGAAGGGGATCGCGGTTTGGTCTGCTTCGCATTCGCGCCCGCTCCCGGCCCTGCGACTGCGCCGCGCGTGACCTGGGAATAGGCGGGCTTGCTCCACGCGGCTTGAGGATTCTGGATGAGCGGCTTCAAGCTGGCTCCTTCGGTCTTCGAGTCAGCCGCGATGCCGCAAAGATCGGTCAGCGTGCGATGCAGATCGAGTAGCTCGACCGTTCGTCCACATGCTTGACCGTTGGCCGCGTTGCCCGGCACGGCGATGACCAGCGGGACGCGAGCCGACTCTTCAAAAATGCTCATCTTTTGCCAGAGCCGTTTCTCACCGAGGTGATAGCCGTGATCGCTGTGAAACACGACGACCGTCTTATCGGCCAGCTTGAGCCGGTCGAGTGCATCGAGGACTCGACCGACTTGAGCGTCCATGAACGTCGTCGCGGCGAAGTACGCCTGCAAGGCTTGTCGGCGTTGATCGTCGGTCATCGCCTCTTCTTCCGGCTTGATCGTCGCCAGCGCGAGCTTGGGGAAGAGGTCTCGCAAATTGTCGGGGGATGTGGCGAGTGTGAGCGACGCCAGCGGGTAGAGGTCGAAGTATTTCTTCGGCGAGACATACGGCGTGTGCGGCCGGAAGAAGCCGACCGCCAGATAGAACGGTTCGTTTCGGTGAGCCTCCAACAGTTGAATGGCCTCCGTCGCGCCGATGCCGTCCGTCTGAGCCGTGTCCTCCCCTTCATCGGCCAGCCAACTGAGCGTGCCGCCAAATTGAGGGACTCCCTGCGCGTTCTTCTTCAGCGTGAAGATGCGGTCCTCGACATCCTTGTCGTGCCCCTTCGGATTGATGACCTGTTGCCACGACGGCGGGTCGTCCAAGCCGTCAGTCCCGATTTGAGTCGGCACGCCGTAGTGATAGAGCTTGCCGACTCGCGCCGCGAAGTAGCCCGCCTTGCGAAACGATTGCGGAATGCTGACCGCGTCGGGCAGGACGCTGCGGAAGTGGGTTGAGTTCTCATGTACCTTCGTCGTGTCAGGCCGCAGCCCGGTCATGAACGAGGCTCGCGACGGATTGCAGAGCGGGAACTGGCAGTACGCCCGATCAAACCTCACGCCCCGTGCGGCAAGTTTGTCGATGTTCGGCGACTTCACTTGCTTGTCGCCGTAACAACCGAGCCGCGCCGTGAGATCGTCCGACACGATGTGCAGGACGTTCAAACGAGCAGGCTCCGCAGCGAGGGCATTCGCGCTGAAGACGACAGCACCGACGAGCAGAACCAAGCCCTTGAGTTGCCAATTCATGAGGAAGTCTCCGAAAGAACAGGGCGAGAACAACAGCACGCTCAGATCGTTGGTCGTCGGGGATCGCGTGCGGGCCAGACCATAATCCAGAGCGTGCGATCACAACAGCAGCACGAGCAATTTCGCGGACACACGGGTGCAGTCGTCAATGGGTGGTCCCCCAACGAAACACTGCTGTGCAAGTGATTTCGGGAAGGTAGCCCTGTCGCTCCGCGACAGGAAGCGCGATCAGCAGGGGGGCGTTGACCTGCCGAGTCACCTCGGATCAACGGCAAACGCCACTCGTGTATTCTCGCTTCCTGTCGCGGAGCGACAGGGCTACCACCAATTGGCGACTGCACCCCGGACACACCGCCATATTGGGTCTGCGAAACCTGTAGGGTGGGACCAGCGGCGCTTCGTCGCGCCGGCCTACCAAGATTTCTCGACGATTCCCGATGGTGGGCCGGGTCCCACCCTACGTGGAAAGAGGCGATGGCACCGAGCCAAGACCAATGTCACTGGCAGAATTGAATCTCGCCGCCTGCGCGGATAGCTCTACATTCCGTCAGCAGCGGCAACCCTTGAGAAAACAGATTCCTTTCAGAAAGAGATTCCATGCAGATGCAGAACAAAGTGGCGATCGTGACCGGCGGCGGGACGGGTGTGGGGCGAGCGACTTCGCTGGCGCTGGCCAAGCTCGGATGCAGCGTCGTCGTGAATTGTTCGCGATCGCGGGCTGAAGCCGATGCGACGGTGAGCGAGATCGTCGCACTCGGTTCACGCGGTCTCGTCTTTCAAGGGGACGTGTCCGATGACGCCGCGTGTCGGGCGATGGTGGCCGAGACTGTCGCGACGTTCGGTCGAGTCGATGTGCTGGTGAACTGCGCGGGGACGACCGACTTCATCGCGTTCCAAGACGTGGAAGCGGTCACTGACGAGACGTGGCTGAGGCTTTACAAGGTCAACGTCGTCGGTGCCTTTCACTGTGCCCGCGCCGTGCGCGAGCCGATGCTGGCGGTCGGTGGCGGGGTCATCATCAACATTTCCAGCGTGGCCGCTCAGCTCGCGCAGGGGAGTTCGATTCCCTACTGCTGCACGAAGGCGGCTCTCGACAACCTGACGGTCTCACTGGCCCGCACGTTCGCACCGCAGATTCGCGTGAACGGCATCGCTCCCGGCTTCATCGCGGGACGATGGACTCAAGCGGGACTCGGCCCACGTTACGACGGCATCAAGCAGGCGTATGAGAAAACACTGCCACTCGCGCGAGTCTGCCATCCCGAAGACATCGCCGAAGGAGTCATGAGCCTCATCACCGGCAGCAGTCTCGTCACCGGCCAGACGCTCACCGTCGATGCCGGAATGATGATCGCGGGATACCAGGTGAAGTACGACTGAAGTCTGCGGACCAGCCACTCTGGGCCGGGTGGCCCTGCTCGACTTGGCACTCCTCACGCTATCCATCGAAGAATGTCGGGCCACCCAGCCTGTCGTTCAGCGTTGCACGGTGAAGACGATGTGGTCCTCGGACTGCCAAAGAGTCGTCAGTCGTCCCCGCTGCTCACAGAGGAGCAGGCCGTGGAGGAATGGTTCCATCCGACTCCACCAGTGCGGCCCGTGGTCCGGCCCCAGTGCTGATCGAGCGGCGACCACATGTGTGAATCGGTGATCGCTCAAGACTTGCAGGATGCGGTCTGGATCGGAATACGGTTCGGGTGGAGTGAAGAGATCGGACTGAAAGAACGGCGTCCCGATCGCACATCGTCGCGGGAGATACAAGCTGCGATGTTCCAAGATCAGCAGCAATTTGGCGTCGGTCGGTGTGTGATTGGCAATGGCTTGAATCAGAGGAACGTAGTGGTGGTCCGTCCCATCTTCGACGTATTCGGTCCACGTCCAGAACCCGAGAATTGTCTCCCACGAACCGAAGTAGTACCCCGCAGTTCTCCACGGAAGGCTGACCAACGCTGTAACCAGTAACAGTCCCGCCACCAACCCCGCCCCGCGCACAACCGACTTGGTTCTTGGTTCTTGGTTCTCCGCGCCCCAATGCTCGCCAACAGAACCATCACCATCACTGCTGGCAGAGCGAACCGCGCTTGCTGAGCCGTCGCGAACCAAAACAAATAGAGGACCGTGAACACGAGCGCTGGCCATCCCGCCACGGATCGAACGGACCTGCGTCCCGTCATTTTCCCAATCGCCATGAGCGACAGGCCGACGAACACCAAGAACTGCCAGCCATAGGAGCCGTCATAAAGCCGGGCATCGAATGCCAACAGCACCAATCCGGCAGGTAAGGCGACCGGACCTCGCATCCCATACGTCATTCCACCGATGTCATGGTGAAAGCGACTCATTTCTTGCACGGCGGAGGAACTGTTGAACCAGTCCGCGAGGTAGGGGTAACACGGATTGCCCGTGATCCACCAAGGCCTGAGATAGAACGGAGCGCAAACGCACGCCGCCACCGTGAGATAGACGACGGCAGAACGGAAAGACTGTCGGGCACGAGTTCGCTTCCCGCACAGCCCGCCCGCATACCAGAGAAGCGGCAGCAGGATCACGCTAAGTCCGGTCAACTTCACCGCCGCCGAGCCTCCCGCGAGTACGCCCAGCAACAGCGGCGATGCCCGTTGAAACTCGGATGTTTCCTGCGAGCGTCCGGTGAGTCCCGTCTGATACTTCGTCCCGAGGACGAACATCAGTGCCGCCACGTTCATCAACAGAAACGACTCGACATAACAATTGGCGCTGGCCATCAGCGTCGTGGGAGACACGGCGAATGCCAATACGAGAGCCACCGTTGTGAGGCCGTCCACTCTGCGACGGATCATCCGCCCCATCAATGTCAGCCCGACGATCCAACAGGACCAGATGAACAGTCGGGGCGCTAAGACACTCTCCAGTGGAGCGATCAGCCATAACAGGATTTCGCACGCCGAAGGAAACCCGGAATAGGGGAGATCGGGATAGAAGGCAGGCCAGCCATCGGCCCGCCATCGCCGAGGCAGAACGTTGTGATAGACCAGCTCATCCCACCCTGTCGGATATGCCAAGGCGGGACCGAGCGTCAGCAAGCCCGCTCCTGTTAAGAGGGCGACTAGCAACGGGTGGCGACTGAGCAAACCGATCACCATCGGAACTCGAACCAACTCACGCCGCTTCAGCCAGCACTCCCAAGCCGCCGCGAGACCCAGTCCACCCACGCACCAGACCGTTCTGTCAGTCGCCAGCGCCCCTGACATTCCCGCCACGACGCCCAACCACGCCAACAGATTCATGCCCAGCACGACACGCAGCATGCCTTGGTCGATGGGTAGAGATCGAACCGTCTTCGCGTATCGCAAAGCCACTCCGCCCAGCAACCAAGCAACTGACCAAAGGAGACACATGCCGACGATTGCAAATAAGAAATGCTCCCGAATTGCTAACTCAACTGCCATTCATGTGCCTTAATTGGGTTCATCAAGGAAATGCGTGCTGAGACGCAATACGAGCCAAGTACGGAGAGATTAAAGGGGGCAGCACACAACCCCGAATTGCTTGTGGGCGAAAGTTACTCACTTCTACGGCGGCAGATTTCCCATCGGTCAGGCGGTCTCAAACCCGCGAATTCCTGCTGTGGTGCTGGTGCCGAACTTGTCGGTTTCGAGGCCCATGTGTTGGGCGAGTGACACGAGCAGGTTGGAGAGTGGCGTGTTGTTTTTCTGGTCGTGGGCGAGGTGTTGGCCGTGTTTGTAGCCGCCGCCGGCGACGAGGATCGGGATGTTGTGGGCGTCGTGGCTGCTGGCGTTGCCGAGGTTCGAGCCGAACAACACGGCGGTGTGATCGAGCAGAGACCGGCCGTTCTCTTCGAGTCCCTTCAGTTGCGTCAGGAAGTCGTTGAACGCGGTGAACTCAGCCTCTTCGATCACCTTCAACTCGTCGATCTTTTCCGGGTCTTTGCCGTGGTGTGACAGGTTGTGCCAGTCATTTTTCACGCCGGGAATCGTCGGTACCGCGTTCATGCCGCTGAGTTGAAACGTGATCGTCCGGGTCGAGTCGGTCTGCAACGCCAACACGACCAGGTCGTTCATCATCCGCTGCTTGCCGATGGCGTCGTTGCGATCGACGAGGTCTTTCGGCAGTTGCGCATCGGTCTTGGGCTTTGGTCGCTTCACCCAACCTTGAGACTGTTGCAACCGCGATTCGAGATCGCGCACCGCCGTGAGGTACTCGTCGAGTTTCTGCCGATCGCGGGCGGTGATGTCTCGTTCCAGTTTTTTGGACTCACCCAGCACGGTGTCGAGGATGCTGCGACCGCGCTGGACCTGCCGCAGCTCGGCCACGACTTCCTGTTCTGATCCGTCGATGAACAACGCCTTGAAGAGCCGCGCGGGGGATGTCTCGCCGGGAATCTCGACACCACTCGAGGTCCACGACATCGACCGGCCGCTCGTCGATAACACCAGAGACGGAAACCGCGTGGCGACGCCGATCTTCTCGGCGATGAATTGGTCCAGTGAGACGGTATTGCGAAACCCCGCCAGGCCCGGTCGCTGAGCCGCTGTCAGCCACGTCATTTCGGAAGCATGGCCGTTGTTGCCCTGTTGCTCGGGATGTGACAGTCCCGAAAAGACGGTGAACTCTCGGCGATGGTCCTGGAGCAACTTCAAATACGGCGTGAGTTCGTAGTCACTTCCCGCCTGTTCCGGAAACAAGAACGGCGTGTGAAAACCGAGCGTCGCACACATCGCCACAAACCGCTTCGGCGAGCGTCCCGCTTCGGCTCCCACCGCACGGCCGAACGTCGGCAACATCGACTCCAGCCACGGCAAGCTCAACAACGCTGCTCCGGTGCCGCGAAGAAAGTGACGACGGCTTAAGGCGTCGCGCGTTGAGATGAACGGGGCTGGCATGGGGTAATTCCGTTGAGGAGGGATTGATCTTGGATTCAATCGACTGTTTGTCGTCTTTCGCTCCGCGAAAGGACGTTCTTTCGCGGAGCGAAAGACGACACTGTTTATGGACGGGTTCTTAGCCCGGAGGGCGGCAGATACTAGCCCACGGCGTGAGCCGTGGGTGAAGGCCCACGACCACATTCTTAGCCCCGGAGGGCAACGCCGTTAAGGATTTCGGAGCTACAAAACAGGGCCAATCGAACGTAGCAGAAGTCGTAAGACTTCTGGCGAGCCGTGGAGTCGTCAGAATTCT
>JAYTQJ010000220.1:0-10876 GCA_043746775.1 Schlesneria sp. | reverse complement strand
GAACCGGCGGCTAGCGCCTTGCCGCTCACGGGAAGTGATTGCGCCCCCGTTCCTTAGTCTCCGGCCTTGGATAACGCGAACAGCCGTCGAATCGTTCGACGGCTGTTCGCGTTATCAGATTGTTCGTGTCGAGTGAACGGAAGCGTTCACACGCGGGCGGGCTTGGCCACGGCGGTGTTCTGGCCGAGCATTTCAGACAACTCGCGGAGTTCGCCCAGTTCGTTTTTGCGTTCGTCGTCGGTGAGGTCGGACGAATCGCGAATCTCCAACATGCGGCTGCTGCGGACGAAGCGCAGGCCACGCAACAGGAGTTCGCGTTGACGGTCGGTCAGTTCCAATTGCAACAGGTCACTCATCGGATTGAGGTCCGCAGAACGAAGAATAAGGTGAAGGTCGAGTTCTTGCCCAGCGGCAAAGGCGTTCACGCGGGGCAGATGTTAGCCGTGTGTCGAGTGGGTCTCAAGGCGAGCGGCATGAGTTGCCGTACTTGTAGATCAAAGCCTGACGCGCAAGCGAAGACTCGGTTACCTAGCGGCTTCGCTTGCGCGTCAGGCTTTGATGGGTAAGCTATTTCCTGCCGCTCGCCCAAGCATCTGTTTCGCAGAGACTCACAGGCGGATCGGCCAGTAGGCCGGTCCGCGTCGCATCGGCACCACGATTCAGTCGAACACTCATGTCAACTCGTGCGCTGTGTGTCAGTCACGGAACTCCCGTGCGGCATGAGAGTCAGGCCCGTGATCTCGATTTCCGAAGGGCGTGATTCAGACCGAAATGAGATCGGCCGACGGGACCAGCAGCCTTTGCCGGTTCTCGACCGTGTCTTGTAATCCGCAGCGATGGCAGTGTTTGCGTGAGCGTCATGTTGGCAGTGGCGCAGGAATGTCAGTGAACCTCCGCGACTTTCCGGCCTTTGCCGAGAACTCCTTCAGTCTCGAACCATTCTTGGTCGAATCTTCCAGATGCGAGGCCGTCTCGCGCGGGGTGAGGTCACGTCTATCTGGATCGCGTGAGTTTTGCCTCGCGCGGTCAGTGATGAGACATCTGAGCGGGGTGGCGTAAGCCCCCTGGTTCTTGGGCGTAAGCCCTCTTTGGAGGAACCGGGGGGCTTACGCCCAATGGCACTCACTTTGAGTAAATTTCAAACTGACGTTCTGTGCGACGTAGCTGAATTCGTGGCGACGTAGCTGAATTCGTGAGAATTCAGCCGGCTTTGATGATCGTCTGAAGTCTTACGACTTCAGCTACACCCCAAAGTGAGTGCCATTGGACTGACGCCACCCCGCTCGGAAACCTCTCACTTTGTGTCGCGTGGGGTATCGCGAGTTTTTGACAGCACTTCTAAAGAGGCATTGCGGATGGATCTTGTGGAAAGAACCGTGAATTCAGTGAAGTCGGTGCCCATGTCGGAGGCCGGTGAAACGCTGGACCGTCTCGTGAGGGCGGCTTCGTTGGTTCGATTGAGGCTCGGCGAGTTTCTGGACCCGTTCGGACTGACGGAGGTCCGCTACTCGGTCTTGGTGGCGTTGAACTCAGCCGGTGAGATGGGGCTATCGCAGTCGGAACTGGCCGAACGGCTGATGCAGTCAGAGTCGAACGTCAGCACGCTGATCGAGCGAATGGCTCAAGACGATTTGGTGGAACGATTGCGATCGGATGCCGATCGGCGGAAGCGCGTTCTGCTGCTCAGCACGACTGGTACGCGGTTGGTGGAGCGTGTGGAAAACGCCAAGGGCAACTGGGCCTTGCGTCAATTGCAGGGTGTGCCCGCCGATGATCGTGCGACGCTGGGATTGTTGCTCGGTCAATTGGTCGCGAGCCACGAAGGGCGTTCCGCTTTGAAGGGAGGGGCGTCGGTCTCCTCGCGCGGATCGACTACTTCGCGCAATGCCCGCTCTGCATTTGATGCTGAGGGTTCGACGGACTCGTTGAGTTGGTCCGAAGTCGCTCGTGATGAAGAGGATGGCGAGGGTGTTCACTCACCCCATCGCGCGTTGGAACAAATGCTGTCGGCGCTCGGGCTGGTGAATCAGTTAGTGAAGGACGAAACGTGATGAAGTCGCCTCGCCACCGCATCGGGTTCGTCGTGTTAGCCATCGTGGGGATGCTGTTCGGGAGCGGGTGTTCGCGCCCGTTCTGGCGTTCGCAGGCCGACTTCGACACGTACAACTTGCTCCAACGAAAGCAATTTGACCCGCGTTGGAACCTGCCGCGCACGACGGTCGAGGCCGACGCGCGCAGCCGCTTTTACGATCCGTTCGATCCCGACTGTGCTCCGCTCCCGCCCGACGATCCGGCGGCGAGTCAGTACATGGACGCGGTGCATGGGATGCGCGGCTACAAGAGTTGGCACGAGTTCGGCGAGTCGATGTCGGTCGAGAATCCGGCGTGGTTGGCGAACTTCGGTCTCGCGCCGGCGGCCCCTTACGTTGACTACGGTCTGTCAGACGGATTGACCACGGTCAGCGCGACTTCTCCGGAAGGGATGAGTCGCTCGGCAACGACGGCTGCGGCCGAGATGGTGCCGGCGATTCCAGACCTCTCGCTGGAACAGGCCATTGAACTGGCGAACATCAACAGCCGTGACTACCAGACTCAGATCGAGAACGCCTACCTCTCCGCCTTGCAGCTCACGCTCGATCAGTTTCAGTTCAACGTACGGTATCTCGGGCTGGGCGCTCGTAAGCCGACGGGAACTTTGACCAACACGCTGTTGCCGGGGACAGGCGTCGCGCGCGTTGATAGCGTCGGCTTCGGATCACGATTTGGAATGAGCCAACTGCTGCCGACCGGCGGGCAGTGGATCGTTGAAATGGCGAACAACACGTTGTGGTTGTTCTCGGGCGGCAATCAAACGAGTTCGGCGTCGGTGCTGTCGTACTCGCTGGTCCAGCCATTGTTGCTGGGAGCGGGTCGCAAGATCGTGCTGGAGAACCTCACGCTGAGCGAACGCGAAGTTCTCTACGACCTCCGAACGCTCGCGCGGTATCGCAAGCTGTTCTTCTCGGCCACCGTTGCAGCGGGACAAGGAGCCAACACGGGCGGAGGTGGTGGAGCAACTGTCAGCGGCGTGACCGTCGGTGCCACAACCGCATCGGGATCGGGAGCAGGCTATCTCGGGCTGCTTCAACAAACGCAACAGATTCGCAATCAACGCGACAACATTCAGGGCCTGTACGTTCAGACGGAACGCCAGCGCGAACTGACCGCTCAAACGCCCTTTCGTCGTCTGGAGGCCGGGGCATTGCCGCAAGGGATCGAGTTCCCCGCGACACTGACCGCCAAGATCGAGTATCTCGCGGGCAGCCGCATCCTACGTTGGAAGGCGACTGATCCGATGACCGCCGCCGAGCAAGAGCAGTTGCTGGCGGTCAACGCCGATGCCGATTATCGCCTCGCCGTGCGAGGACTGTTCGACCAACTTCGTACAGGCGTCATCACGGCCGACATGCTGCAACTCGCCACGCGGTTGACTCAGCAAGAGAACCAACTCCGCACGCTCGAACGAACCTTCACGGATGCCTTGGACAACTACAAGCTGTTCCTCGGGCTACCGACCGACATGCAGGTCACGCTCGACAAGTCGATGCTCAAAAAGTTCCAACTCATCGACCCGCGCATCAACGAGCTAGAGCTGGAAGTCTTGGAGTTCACCGACATCACCTCTTCGATCAATGATGAGAACCCGCCGCTCGCCGAACTGCGAACCGCGGCGCGACGCCTCTCGTCGATGGTCGAGGAAGTCCGTTCCAGTGGCATTCAGTTGATCGAGTCCGACTTCCAAGCCGTTGCTCAGAACACACCGCAACGGCTGGGGAAGTTGAAGTTCGAGAAGTCTCGCGACTTGGTCGAATTCGCGTTGGAGCGGGATCGCGTCATCTTCCGCACGATTCGGGCAGCCTTCGAGAAGGCCGAGGCGGACCTCAAGCAAATTGAAGAACGACTGTCTCACGACGACATTTCTCGTGAAGACCGCCAGACGGCGCTGATTGCGATGCGCGACGCGCGCGAAGAGCTGTTTACGGTTGTTCAGAATTTGCGGGTCGTACAGATTGGTCTGCGGGCGGAGCTGATCTCGCTGCCCGAGTTCGATGTGTCGCAGGAGACCGCCGTCGCGCTGGCTCTCGATAACCGGCTCGATCTGATGAACGCGCGCGGCCGCGTGATGGATGCCCGTCGCGCGATGGAAGTCGCCGCGAATCAATTGGAGGCCGTGCTCAACCTCGTTGCAGCAGGCGACATCGGGACTTCGGCAACCGGAAATCACCCGCTCGATTTCCGAGCTGATCGGAGTTCGTTCCGGTTCGGAGTGCAGATGACCGCGCCGATCAGCCAAGTTGCCGAGCGAAACGCTTACCGGGCCGCACTGATCTCGTACCAGCGACTCCGGCGCGAGTACATGCGGCAGGAAGATCAGGTGAAGTTCGAGGTTCGGACCGACTGGAGGCAGTTAAGTGTAGCCCGCCTGAATTTTGAGACGAGCCGGAAGAATCTGCGCCAAGCGGCACTTCAACTCGATATTGTAGTGGAGAACGCCAAGAGTCCGAGTACACAGCAACAGGTCGGTCGCGGTGGCACCACTGCCAGCACCGGCAACACTGGTCTGAACCTGTTGAATGCGTTGAACTCGGTCCTGCAGGCTCAAAACGATCTCGTCCAAACGTGGGTCGATTACGAGCGCAACAGGATCAACATTCATCGCGACATGGATATCATGGTGATCGACGAACGCGGCCTGTGGGTCGATCCTGTCTACCAGGGTCTCTCAGGTGCGTCGAACTCCCACCCGATGAGTGAACCTGCCAATGTCCAACCTGCCGAACCAGCCCCTCTCCCAGAACCCGCCGCATTCCTCCCGCTCGAACGAGACGGGTCCGCCGGGAGCGTCCGCCTCGTCGCCGGGTCGCGCTCTCGCGCAGAAACGCAGTCCGTGGAGAGGGCGGATCATCGTGCTGGTGATCGCGATCCTTTGCCTGGGTGGTGGGATCGTCTATTGGCCCGCGATCCAGGCGCAGTGGGTGCCGCAACACTCCGCGACCGAGGGGTTGGTTTTGGAGTTCGCCAAAAAGGCTCCCTTCCAGATCACGGTGACGGAGAAGGGAACGCTCGACAGTATGAGGAACGCCTCACTGACGAGTAAGGTCGAAGGCACGACGACGATCATCAGCATCGAACCCGAGGGAACGCAGGTCAAAGAAGGCGACATCGTCTGCGAACTCGACGCCTCGACCCTCATCGACAAAGAAACGCAACAAGAAATTCTGGTCGTGAAGGCCAAGGCTCTGCTGCAACAAGCCGACGAAGACCTCGGCATTCAAAAGACTCAGAACGAATCCGATGCCGCCGCCGTACAGCTCAAGCTGGAACTGGCGAAGCTCGACTTGGAGAAGTTTGAGAAAGGCGAGTACCTCCAGCAGGTCGCCGACATCAAAGCCGAACTCTCGACGGCGGAAGCGAACCTCACCCGATCGCAGGAAAGCTGCGGCTTCATCCGGCGGCTCGTGCAGAAGGGCTACAAGAACCAGAACGACCTTGAGGCCGAAGAACTCAATCTCAAGGATGCCGGGTTCAAGATGGCCTCGGCGAAGAAGAAGCTCGAAGTTCTGGAGGACTTCACCCAGAAGCGGACGCTGGCCGAGCTGCGAGCCGGTGTGACCGAGTCCGGCCGCGAGATCGAACGGATCAGGCGCAAGGGTCAAGCGGCGCTGGCTCAGTACGAGGCCGAACACCGGTCGCGCGAGCTGACGTTTGAAGTGGAATCCAAGAAACTGGATCGACTCAAGACGCAGATTGCGGCCTGCAAAATCAAAGCACCTCAGGACGGACAGATCGTCTACGCCAACACGCGTGACGGACGATCGAGCGATCAAGTCCTGATCGAAGTCGGCGGCACGGTGCGCGAACGTCAGCCGATCATCAATCTGCCCGACCTCGACTCCATGAAGGTCAACGCGCGCATCCATGAGTCGCGCATCTCGATGGTGCGCACGGGACTCCCCGCCAAGATCAAGGTCGATGCCTACGCCGACATCGACTTCTTCGGTGAGGTTGATTCTGTGGCGTCCGTCCCCAGTTCGACCAGCTCCTTCAGCCGGGACATCAAAGAGTACGAAGCGGTCATCAAAATCTTGGACGACCCCGAGAAGGTCAACAAGCTGCGTCCCGGTCTGACCGCCACGATCGAAATCTTGGTCGAACGGCGTGATGACGTGCTGCAAATCCCCGTTCAATCCGTTGTCACCGTGGGAGCCGAGCAGTTCGCGTTCGTCGTCTCTGGCAATAGCGTTGGTCGCAAGCCGATCACAATCGGTCAGTCCAACGAACGCATGATCGAGGTGACGGCAGGTCTGAACGATGGCGATCAAGTCGTGATGAATCCTCGTTCGCACTTCAAAAAAGAGATCGATGTGCTGGAGGCCGAGCAGTCGGCGAAGCAGTCCAAGGCGAGCGAAGAGAACGCTCAGAAAGCGTCGGATCGGATGAAGGACAAGCCTTCGGGAGCCGGTTCGGCCGGTGGTCGCCCTGGCAACGACGAAGCCAAGTCGGGAGGCCGCTCCGAAGGGGGGCAACCTCCGGTCGCAGGTGGCTCGCCGCAGGGACGCCCCGCCGGTGAAGGTCGTCCTCAAGAAGGAGGCCGTCCACCGGGAGCACCCACCGAGGGAGCGCGCCCCAATTTTGATCCCGTCGCGCGGTTCAAAGGTCTCGATAAGAACAGCGATGGCAAAGTCACGAAGGACGAAGCAGACGAACGAATGCAGTCGCGTTTCGAGACCTTCGACACCGATGGCGATGGCGGCGTCACACAAGAGGAATTGACCGCCGCGATGGCCAAGTTTCGCGGCGGTGGTGGTCAGCGTCCCCCCGCAGGCGATGCTGGCGGGAATTGATCCGGACTGCGGATCACCCACCAACCCGAAGCGTGAGCGAGGACATGCAGTTCGACTCCTCACTCACGCTTCAGCCCGTCCTTGCTGACGCTTCACCCCGTCCTCACTTATGTTTCGGGCAGTCCTCGCTCACGCTTCGGGTTGGTGTGGGAATGCCCGCCCAAACGCCCTCCCTGCTTTGAAACGGAACCATGTCCTACGCCGCGCGACTTGTCGATCTGACGAAGTTCTATTACTTGGGTGAGAACGTGGTGAAAGCACTGCGAGGCGTCTCGGCCGATTTTCCGACCGGGGATTTCGTGGCCATCATGGGACAGTCGGGAAGTGGCAAGAGCACGCTGCTGAACCTGCTGGGGGCGCTCGATCGTCCCACGACCGGGAACTACATCCTGTCGGGCTACGATGTCGGGAAGCTGAATGACGACGAGTTGTCCGAGATTCGGAACCGGCTCATCGGGTTCATCTTTCAGTCGTACAACCTGATCCCGCAGTACACAGTCCTCGAAAACATTCAGGTGCCACTGCACTATCGCAGCGGGCATCGCACGATCGGTTCGGCCGAGATCAACCGCTGTCTCGATCTCGCCGCGAAAGTGGGACTCAGTGACCGCCTTGACCATCGTCCGTTCCAGTTGTCAGGCGGACAGCAGCAACGCGTGGCCATCGCGCGGGCGCTCATCAATGATCCCGAAATCATCCTCGCCGATGAACCGACCGGAAATCTGGACTCGGCCACCGAGAAGGAGATCATGGAGCTGCTGACCGGTCTGAACCGCGAGGGTCGGACGATCATCATGGTGACGCACGAAACCAGCGTCGCGCGACGTGCTCGCCACCAGATCGTGATGAAGGACGGGGTCATCGCGAGCGAAGGGATGTTCACGACGGACTCTGACTCCAAATAAGGGAATGGGGAATGGCCCTCGTGTTTTTCGTGTTTCTAATCGCTCCCCTCATGATGGGGCTGGGATTTTGGTTGTTCGCGCTGTTCGAGTGCTTGGTTCGTGAACCGGCTTCAGAACCGACTCGCCTCAAATGGATATTGATCGTGTTTTTTGGAAACGTCCTCGGTGCCGCCGCCTACATCGTGATGCGGCGTCCGTTGAGGATCGACTTGTACGGCCGATGAATCGGCCACCTGACATCGGCCACACCAACCCGAAGCGTGAGCGAGGAGTCTTAGTTCGCCTCCTCGCTCACGCTTCGGGTTAGTGTTCTTGGATCACTGAAGCTCACCTGTCCCACTGCCTGTTGCCCACCTGCCTACTGCCGCCTTTATCGAGTCCTCGACCATGCCGTTTGCCAACACATTGCGAGCCATTCGCCTCGCCCTGAAGAGTCTGCTGCTGCACAAGCTGCGGTCGGGTCTCACGATGCTCGGCATTGTGTTTGGAGTCTTCTCGGTGATCGCGATGTTGGCGATCGGCGAAGGAGCGAGTGCTCAGGCGCAACAGCAAGTGCTGGCTCTCGGCGCGACCAACATCATCGTGGTGACGGTCAAGCCGCCGGCCGATTCCCAAGCGTCGTCCGGCGGCAGTCGCGGCGGTTCGCGTGGATTTTCGGTGCCTCAGTACGGACTGCTTCGCGCCGACTACGACCTGATGACCAATACGATTCCGACCATCACCGGTGCCGTGCGGATGCGTGAGATCGTCAGTGAAGCTCGCTATCTCCAACGTATTCTCAACGTGCGTCTCGTCGGTTCGACGACCGAGTACGCCGAGATGAACCATCTCCCCTTGCTGCGCGGCCGATTCCTGACGGACGACGATGAAACGGAAATGGCCAACATCGCGGTGTTGGGTGCTGAGACGGCTTCGACTCTGTTCCCGTTTGAAGACCCGATCGGTCAGACGATTCAAATTCGCACGCACCGGTACAAGGTCGTCGGCGTGACGCGGTCGCGCACGGCGTCGGCGGCGATTGGCGGCAGTCTCTCGGGACAGGACTTCAACAAGGACATCTACATCCCGCTCAGCACCTTCCGCGTCCGGATCGGCGATGTTGTCTTCACGCGACTCAGCGGGACGTTCATGTCCGAGGAGGTGCAGCTCAACCAGATCACGCTGAAGGTGAAGGACCGCAACGATGTCGTGCCCACGTCCGAAGTCGTGCGCGAATCGCTCCGCAAGACGCACGGCACGAAACTCGACTACGACGTGATCGTGCCGCTCGAACTGCTCCGTCAGGCTGATCAGATTCGGCAAATCTTCAACATCGTGCTGGGGTCGATCGCGGCGATCAGTCTGCTCGTCGGCGGCATTGGCATCATGAACATCATGCTCGCGACGGTGACGGAACGGACGCGCGAGATCGGTATCCGCCGCGCCCTCGGTGCCAGACAGCGCGACATCATCGAACAGTTTCTGACCGAGACGATCGTGCTGGCGGGATCGGGCGGAATCATCGGCATCCTGCTCGGACTGGCCACGCCGCTCGCCTTTCTCGGGATTAAGCAAGTCGTCCAGAGCTTCATCTTGGATGGCGCATCCGAGGTCTCGCAGATGGGCAAGATGTTCACCGAGATGGAGCCGCAGATCGCATGGTGGAGCCTGCCCGTGGCGTTCGGCATCTCTGTCGGCATCGGCATCATCTTCGGCATCTACCCGGCGCAAGCCGCCGCCAAGATGGACCCGATCGAAGCGCTGCGTCACGAGTGACGGCCGCTCGTCCTGAATCCAGCGACCCCACTGGGCTTGTCCCCGTGGCTCGCGGGTTTCTGCACTACTCTCTGCAATGATTCAGGTGATCGCAGGAGTAGTGCAAAGACCTGAATCCACCGGGGCAAGCCCGGTGGGGTTTACAGGGTTGAGGGCGAGTTCCGAGCGGACGCGGACGGTCGCTTCGACTGACGCCGTCCTTCCGGCAAGGTCAGCCTCGCCCGCAGTTGCGGTGTCACCGCGTGAGTCGCCGGGCGAAAATTTCGATCTGGCGTGCGCCCCGCCTGCGTTGCCAGACTCGGGTTGTAGAGTTGCTCGTGAGCCGTGCCGGATCGTTTTTGCGGCGGCTCACTCGTCCCGTTGTGACAGGCGCATTGATGCCGTTGTCGATGGGATGGACCGTCGTCACCGTCAGTATTCCTTGCCTGACCGCCCCGCCCTTTTGGAGCCGTTCCCATGAACCGTTTGAATTCTTCTGCCTCCGTGCTTGCAGGGCTGGCTCTCGCTGCGGTGGTCGATGTCCCTGGCGTTGCCGCTGATTCGGTGCGAGTCCCGATTCGATCTGCCAACGCGCGGACGCGCCAGTTCGATCCGAACGCGATTCCGTCACCGGCTCCGTTGTCGCCGACGCCGTTGCCCAGCGCTCCGTTGCCGGACTCGCCATCGGCGAGCGGATCGCAATTACCACCGCATCCATCTCCCGATCTTCCCGTAAACGTTCCGCAGTTCCCGACAAATCGAGGTGGTGGAGCGATGTACCACGGGCCGCTGGGTGGTGAATTTCAGGCTCCTCCGCCGAAGAAGAAAGAATTCTTGGGCGACATGCCCGGCACATTTTCGCAACCCACTCTGAACGGAGCCATCCCTCAGTTCGGTGACCAAGTTGCTCCCGGCTACAGTTCGGGAGTAACGGGCACTCCTTTCGAGGGCAGCGATGGCTACGGAATTGCACCGCCACCGGGGACGCTTGGCCAAACGTACAAACGTCGCTCGCGCCCCATTGATGATGAGAAGCATCCGCGCGTCGGCATGGTCGATGTACATCTCTCCGAGAACTACGAAGTGACCGCGAAGGGGATGAAGGTGAAGTGGACAGGAAAAGTCTGGCGGCTCGAATCCGATCCGCTCTGGCCCGGCCTGCCGCACATCATCGAAGTGAAGTCTGAATGGGGACCGGAAGGATCGAAGCAGAACCAAGTCCGTTCCGTCCGCCTCATCATGGGCCGCATCGTCGATCTCGAATTTTGAACCACACGACGGACGGTCAGTCCGACCGGCCTCTCTGATCCAACCCAAAGTCTCCGTTCGTGAGACCCGGCGGCGGCGGCAGTC
>JAYTQJ010000219.1:0-10883 GCA_043746775.1 Schlesneria sp. | reverse complement strand
CGCCGAGTGAGTCGTATTCGACGCTGCGGTTGTTCGCCTTCCAGCGCGATTCGGGGAGCGGGTCGCCGCGATGACCGGGATCGACGAAGATGCCGATGATCGGTGGCAGGTCTCCCTTGGCCATCAGGTTGTCGAACACGACCGGCACGCGGTAATCGCCCGTCTTGTTGACGTAGGCATGGCCATCCTGAAAGACCATCACGGCGGTCGGCTTCGAGGCGTCATACTTTGCGGGAACGTAGACGTAGTAGTCGCGCACGGTCCCCTCGAAGATCTTGCTCGTCCACGAGTGCTTGGTCACTTTGCCCTCGGGAGTCGCCCGCGTCTTCGCACCATGATTCGAGTGCCGAGTACAGCTCGGAGAACTTGACCCGCACAGACGGCATGGCGAGACAGCATTCCGCCACGAACCGGCCGACGGTGTCTGACTCACTGCGATAGACTTCAGTCGCCGCGCGAACGATGTCGGAAACTTGAAGTCCGTCGCGCTGCCATGCGAGGCAACCTTGAACCATCCAAGCGAGGATGCCTTCCGCTTCGGTCTTGAGCTTCGCCGGGAGTTCCTTGTCCTGCCGCAGTTCATCAGGTCCGCTCTCGCCCTTCGCCGGATTCCAAAACTTGTTGGCGAACGGAATCAGCAGCAGACGCCGCCAGATGGCGTGATCGGTTCCCTTCAGTGTAGACTTGCCCCTTGGCGGACATGCCCTTTGAGAACTCGGGCGAGATGTCCGCCATGTCAAAGTAGGAACATTGCTTTTGAAACTGATCGAATATCGGCACGCGAGCAACTTCAAGCTTGCCGCGATAGTCGGGCTTCGCACCGAACGCCCTGAGCGACTCGACGGGCATTCGCTTCGCCTGTGCCATGTCCGCCACGGTGTCCGTTGGCTTCCTCTCGCCGCCTGCGCCGTCAAGATGAGCTGCCACGCTCTTGATGCGTCATCGAGAAGTCCCAATCATTCCGCCATTGAATCGCCGCGAGTCCGTCGCCGTTTCGTTCGCTGAAACATTGGTTGCAGAGAACTCCACCGGTCTCGTCCACGTCATCAAACGCGCGAAATCGGTCGGCGGCGTACCACTCGTCGCCGTCGGAGCTGCTGATGCTTCGCTCTTGAAGAACGCAAGTGTGGCCGCAAGATCCATCGCGAGTCGCCCGGCCTCAATGCTTCCGGTTCGCTTCCATTCATTCCGCAACGGAATATCAAGCTGATGCAAGTCGGCTTTGCTGAACGTAGCCTCCCGCGCGAAAACCGCGTCAGAAATCCGCCCCCAGTATTCGGGGTCGTCATGCGAAACGTCTGTCGCGATTGGCGCGAACTCTTTCGCGATGATTGCCTTCGCCCAACGTGCGCTATGCACAGGTTCAACCGCAACGCTCGCGAGTATTGCGCGGCGAAGTTCGTGCCCCAAGAGGTAGACGATGTTTGCGTAGCAATTGCTTGTCCACGACCCCACGGATACGCCTTCCACCGGATGCGGCGCGCTAAGCGTGTCCTCGATTTCGTCGCCGTGAGCCGCCCACAACGAATCCATCGCCTCCAACTCGCGGTTGAGCCTCTTGAGCAGTGTCACGAGCCGGGGTTCATATACCTTGCCATCCGTCTTGGAGGCGGTTCGTTTCTTCGCCATGATGATCGGCCCCCTGTTGCCGATGTCCTGATGAAATGAGAACTCGAAAGGACGATCAGGAAGTTCGTCCGTGTCGGCCGCTAAGCCTATCCGAGCATGATGCGATGCTACCGCTGGAGCGGCGATTCTCAACCAACCGCCGCCGCCGTCGTTTCGGCGAGTCGGCTGCTGTAGTGGGCGGTCATCGACGGTTGAGCGTGCCCCAGCGTCGCCTGCGCGTGTTCGATGCCGAACTGGTCGCGAATGCGGGTTGCCGCCGAGTGCCGGAGTTGATGCGGAACGAACGGTGTCACCTTCGCCCGTTCGCAGGCCAGTTGCAGTACTCGTGAGAACACGTCGCGGCGGGTCGGGAAGATTCGCTCGGCTGGCGGAGTGTCAGTGTAGCGGGCGGTCAAGATGGCCTGCGCCTTGGGGCCGATGAACAGTCGGCGAGACTTCCCCTTGTGGGCGGTCTTGTGGTCGATCAGTTCTGCCACCCAAACCGACTTGCTCTTGTCGATTCCCGACCACGACAACGACACCAGTTCACCGGGACGACAACCGATCAAGAGCATCAGGTCGAGCATGTCGCGATTCTTCTGGCGCAGCACACGACGGACCTTCTCAATGTCGGCCTCGCACACGGCCTCTCGTCGCTTGTGATCGGGAGCCTTGCATCGTCCCGCCATCAGGGGCGAGACGCATTGCAGAGCCTGCAACGTCTCGACGCGAACCATCCCGTTCTCGACGCCCCACTTGAAAATGTGCCGGATGCGGTTCGTCGATTTGTTGCAGAAGCCGCGCGACCATTCCTTGGCGATGAACCGCTCCCGAACGGCTTTGAGCATCAAGGGCGTGAACTCACTGATCGGCAGCAAGCCGTACAACTCACGGAGCGGACGGATCGCCGATTCGAGACAATCAATCTCGGCCGTTGGCGTGCCATCAGGCTTCAGGTAGTAGGCGTCGGCATGTGCCTTGAACGCCACAATCAACTCAGCCACGGACGGGCCGGGATCGGGTTGTCGGTAGTACTACCGGATAACTCGGCTTTGGGTTGAGCCAGAGGATCGACCAACGAAAGGCCAGCCGCATGTCTGGCGATCAACTCACCAAACCTGCGGCGGCTTTCGTCGCTTCCGCACAGGCCAAGGTAGTAGTCCCGCCCGTTGAGGAACGTGCGGGCTTGGCCGGTCGTTTTGTGGTGCTGATAGGACGGTAACGTGTTCCGTGGACATGCCATAGTGCGGGTTTCCCGGTTATTCGGTAGTGGACTACCGAATAACTCAAGGATTTTCGCCGCACTGACGAACGTCGTCAGGTAACGTAACTCGTTTCAGCGTCTAACATTGCCCAAGACAGGAATCGAACCTGCACGGTATTGCTACCACTAGGCCCTCAAAACCGCTCCCGAGACGAGTCTTCAGCCACTATTCCTCATGAATCTAAGCACTTTATCGCCATTTCCATAGAGTTTCAATTGGTTAGATTTGGCAACAAAAGATTGGATGTGATATGGGTATTGACGCTGACAACGGGTAGTGGGCGGGTAGAGATTCTGGGCACCTCTCGATGGTCGCTTGACGCTCTCCAGCGGGGGTCGTCTACTGGATGCAGTTCAGCCTTTAGAGAGGGTCATGATGGCGGTGATTCAGTGCCCGCGATGCTTCCAGAAATACAGAGTGCAAAGCGAAGCCATCGGGAACCACGTGACTTGCACTCGGCCGGGATGCCATCAGTCGTTCAAGGCTGCTGAGATACCGCCCCCTGCTGTTGAACAGCCGGAGATCGATGAGGAGCCGCCAGACGGCAATGGCCCCACGGGCAGTGGGCACGCCCCGGCAGTTCATGAGAACGGCGCGGCGGTGCTTGCAGCAAGTAGCTCGACGCCCACCACCGCAATCCGCGAGGCGATTCGACGATCGGCAGAGAGAAAGGCGGTAGGCGAGACCGACGACGAAGGGGCTAATCGATCGCAGGTGGAGATGGGAAGGCTTCTGTTTTGGTTTGGGATCTTGATGACCGGCGCGGCAATCTGTCTGCCCACACACGTCGAAGTGCAGGCCAGCGAGTTCTCCAGCGGAAGGTACGTTCATCATCTGCCATCTGCTGCTGGCCAGCTTGTCCTCTCGCTGCTTGGCGGGTTTGCGCTCGTTTCCGGTGCTTCCTTGATTGGTAGCGGCAGGGGTAAGCTGCTCACCATCGAACGGCTGCTGGTGATCCTTTGGGCATTCCTCGCGATGGCCCGGTTCGTTGGTGGGGCAGTTCTTGCTCGCTGAAATCGAGTCGTTGCTCAAGACTTGAGGACTAACCATGACTGAACGAGTGAAGTGGATCTGCCCATTCTGCAACAAGACACTCGCCGTCCCTTCAGTCGATGGGCTTACCGCGTGCCCCACTTGTCAGGCTGAGGACGCGGCGGACACGGCGGACAACCAATCGGGACTTGGAATGAGCGAACGGATTGTGGTGAGACGCGAGCTTTTCGACCGTCTAACTGACGAACGGCCGACGCCACTTCCCCAGAGACAGGTTCATCCAGGCATTTGGAAGGCGGTCACTACCGGGGCACTCGGCGTGTTGGGACTATGCCTTGTGGTCTACTTCCTTTTTCCTCCGAAGCCTGCGGCCAAAGAACTCTACCCGCTGAAGAACGAGCAGGTATTGGCCGAGCGACCGAATGAGGTTGTGGTGCAGGCCCCTAAGGATCGCCAGCGAACTGAGTTTGCGGCGAGTGCTCCGCTGCTTGTCGAGTACCGCGAACTCACCTCAAGTCGCGCGACCAATCGAAAATCGAGGTCGATCCTTATTCCGACTGGAATTAGCGAGACGCAGCTCATCGCACTGGCGAAAAAACTTCACTCTGAAGACACCACGTCGATGATCAGATTTTTCGACGATGACACGGAGTTTGAAGCGTTTCGGCTTAGCAACGAAAACTACCCTGACAAGCGTTTCCCGCATCCGGACCAGTGGGCCAACCAACATCATCTTGCCTTCTTGAACAAGTTCCCCCCGAGAGGCCGATGGGAGTTGCACGCCGAGTGTTCCCGAGCCTTTGAGCTATTTCCGAGCGCAGGCAAAAATGGTGTGATTGCGATCATCGACTGAGATTCACTAGCACTAGCGAACCGCCCAAACGACTAAAACGGGGGGATGTCGCTTCGGTGGGGGCTGTAGAGACACCTACCGTGAAGCCCCAGCCGAGCCGGACCTCACGGTAGGCGTCAAGATGCTCGCTTCGTTGTCGCTGCCGGCCAGAGAACGAGCCAAAGCGGTGCGAACGCTGTTGAAGGGTTGCGGTGGGGTGGGATGACGCGAGCTGGTGAGACTTGAGCGGGAAGTTCCTGCTTGCCTGGGCTGATCACTCCCAGCTCCAAGCATCGAACGCCGGCTCCCAGTTGTCTCCCCATCCGAGGCCAAGACGATCCGCCTGCGCCTTGTACTCGTCAGCTTTCAAGGCGATCCGATCAGCAGAACGATCTTTACTCCCAAGCATCCCCGAGGCCATCGCCTCCAGGTCACTGCGATCGTTCATCACGAAGCACCCCCACCCCACCGCGTGGCCCACAAGCTTCCATGTCGGCAGCTCAAGTTCTGTGAACGCCCGAACCTCCAGCCACTGGCCATCGATCACCTTGCAAGCGATCTCGTCCGGCTCCCTCGCGTAGACGACTCTGTTGGCCAGGTCGATCACTATTCCACACATGGAGCAGCCCCTCCCCTCTCAAGGTGAGGCTGAGGCAGATCGTCGGCAGCCTGCTTCGTCGCGACGCTGGGATTGCGGTAGTGCCGCCATGTGACAGCCGGGGTTGAATGCCCAAGTATGAACGTGCCTGAGCCAGCGGAGAGGCTCTCAAACTCAGTCGCGCACGTTCTTCTGAGGTCATGAAAACCGTAGAACTCACTCTGGCCTTCGCTGGCTACGCCAGCTTCAATCTGGATTTTATGCCATTGGACGTAAACCTGCCGATTGCTCCGGGTCTCGTACAGGAGCAAGTCGCCGAAACTGGGTCTCCACAACTCATTCAGCGTCTGTCGCACCGCCTGATTGATCGGCAGCCTGAGAACGCGATGGGTCTTGCCGCGAACCAAGGTGATCAGGTTCTCGTTCAAATCAACCTCATCATGCCTCAGCCCGAACAGATCTTCCTTCGAGAGCCCAAGGTTGAAGCCAATGACAACTACCGCTCGCCAGAGAGTCCCTGGTGAGACCCCCGACTTGCTTTGCGGCGGCCATGTTGCCGCCTCACACGCATCATGCAGTTGCTTCAACTGTGCCAACGGAATCACCCGCGGCAATCGTGTTGGCCCACGAAGCGTCTTCGTATAGGGGATGCGGTAGAGAATCCCGAGTCCTGCTGGGTTTCGGGTCTCTTGTGGGCCAAGTCGGCGAAGAATGGCCTTGAGGTGCCTCAGTCGTTTATTCACGGTTGCCGCCGCCAGCCCCTCTTTCATGAGTCGGGCCTTGAACTCGTCCAACGTCCCGTTGCTGATCTGCCTCAGGGTGGGATTCGTCGTGTACGCCTCCCACTGCCTCAGCGTGGTCTCGTACTCCTGAATCGTCGATAACGCGCAATCTGTTTCAAGTTCAGGGCGATGGTACTGCCACCACGCATCATAGAGCCGCAGATCGAGTGGCGAACCCTTTCCTCGCAACGCTGGCGACGAACAAACCGCCTTGATCTTCACCTGCGGCGGCTGGCCACTGAGTAGCCCCAGTGAGTGCCGCCTGGCATTCGTCTTGGGGTAGAAATGCGAGACCACTCGACGCACTGCCCACCAGTGCTGCTCGATCGTCCCTGTCGCGTACCCGTGTTGCTGGAGTTTATCAACGAATTCCAGAGCCAGATCGGACGTAATCTCCTTCAGTGGCGGGCGGTTCATGACCGCTTCCCAGAGCCACAGCCCACGCCTCATGATCGCAGTAGATCTTTTGCTCAGTTTGAAGCGCGGAACGAACACCAAATCAAACGCCTGCTCGACCGTGCCATCCAGGCATTGGGCCGGATTCTGCGGTGGCAGAGGAACCCTGCCCTGAGCAGTTCCACGAGACGCCCCTTGAACGCCAACCAACGAATTCCGCCGAAGTATAATCGACATCGTGCTCCCTCTGCAAAATTTGTAAAACCACACGGACTGGCTTCGCATTGCATCTTAGGGATCGTCCGATATCAATAGTCCGAGTGCCTCTATGTTGATTTCTTCAGAGATTTCTGCCATATTCGCGAGGCCGCACGACGGACTTAGCGCCGCTTTTTAGATGAATTACAAGACTCCTGTATATCGCGGCCCGGTGGGTCTAAACAGAGTTCGTTTGCGACCTGCTCCATCGCCAAGAACATCCTCAACCAAAAAAGAGCAAGAGGCGTGATGGCTCGCTTCAGGATGTGGTCTCTGGTCTCCACAGGATCGCACCGAAGCACCTCGCAAGCTTCTTCAAACATCATTGCCTGACCCGGTTCTGGTGTTCCTTGGATCCACTCCAATGAAAGCGACGTTCGCCAGAGGAGGTTGTGAAAATCCCTCCCCCGGGCGGGCTTGTTCCATCGACGAGACCATTCCATCAACGTGAGAGCCACGCCGCGAAATTCAGACTTGGCCACCTGCTCAAGAAAGTCCAGGTCGCTCACGACCAACCTCGATTCACGCACTGTAGCCCCCCATGACTCGCGCATGATGCGAGTCATCTCGGCGATTTCGTGCAGCGATGGATCGACCATTTGTGGCATCCCTGCGACTCCCCCGTTTAGAACGCTCCAGCGGCCAACCAAGCACCGAGATCGGGCGGGTTGTTCGTAAGCATCTCCATTGCGTAGGGCAGGCAAATCGACATCGCGATGGCACGGTCTGCATGCCCGTTGCTGCTCCGCTTCGCCTCCAGCTTCAAGCCGTAGCTTCTCTCGGCAATGCAGAGCTGCGTTAGGTCGGTGACCAATGACTCGTCGCGGTAAAGCTCCAGTCGCTTTGAGCGAAACGATTCGACCAGAGTGCTGGCCATCTGATGGAGGTTTCCACCCACGAACGGCATCTCGACCATCGGCACTCCAGCACGGGCGAGTTGCTGTGCCATGAGGGCACACTGATGAGGGTCGTAGAGAACTCGCTTCAGCCCGAATTGCCTGTGCGCGGTGAGCACACCCGCGCTGACCGCGTCGAGATCGACCTGACCGCCGATCGGTCGCCAGCTTTCGCAACGAGCAAGCCGAACACGCTGCTCCGCGCTGTTCGCACCCAGCACGACGAGTGCGCTGTGGTCACTCTTCACTCCTAGATCGAGACCAGCGCAGAACCGCCAGCCGGGCTCTTTGCCTACCATCCCGGCCCCATGAAGCACTGCCGCTTCAATGTCATTCAAGTCGAGCGCGTCGCCCCCGGTCACCCATTCATTCAACCAAAGCCTTCGATAGACCTTGGGCGGCAGAAGCAGCCGCTGCTCTTCCAGAATGGCGGGGCTTAACCAGCTCGCCTGAGGGCCGTCGATTCTCGAGAAGTGCCAGCCCTCGGAGCTGCGGGCGAACTCACGGACCTTCCATTGCCAAGACGAGCCAGCGCCCGTGCCTGCGTTTGAAATCACAACCACCATGCACGTCGAACGCTTCGCCGCACTTGAAATCAATGAGTGCCAGAGATCGCCCTCACCCTGCCAGTGCGTGAGCTCGTCGCAAATGATGAAGTCGGGGAGAAGCCCATACGATGAACCAACATCACTCGACAGGATCTCAAGAAACGAACCCGCGCCAGGATGCCCGGTGGCGATGTTCTTGATCGTGTAGTTCTGAACCTCAAGAACTTCACTCAACCACGGGTTGGTGCGAATCAGCAGGGCGATCGCGTCCCTGAGTAGGCGGGCCTGATCCTTGTCCGCTGCTGCCGCATAACCCTTCGTCATGCGAGTGGCGAACGACAACGCCCAAGAGACCATCACGGCGAGATCTGAAGTCTTGCTGTGCCCACGCGGCCGTTCACGGAATGCACGCAACTTCACTTCGCCGGAAACCGGCAACCCAACACATCGCCGCCAGCCCGCATCTGTAGACTCGAAGTCTGAACGCTGCCACGGGTCGAGAACCGAAGAAAGGCACACCAGTTCGCCGTCACGGTCGATTTTCACGACATCGCGAAACGCCGCCGGTGAGTTTGCAATCTGAGTTAAAACATTGTGGGCCAGCATGACCGCAAAAGGTGCCACAATGCGTGGCGCAGTCACCGTAGCTGGCCGCGTGTCATCGGTAGCTGCCTCCCCCGCGTCGGTCGATCTCATCCATGATGCGGGTCGTGATCATGTCGGCGTCACTCTGCGAGACCCGCGTCAGGTTGGGGAAATCAAAGTTGATTGTCGGCCCTGTCTTGCCCCGTTGTAAGCCGGGGTCGTCGCCCGGCAACGGCTCTGAGGCTGTAAGAATGGGCGCGACGGGGTTCATCAGCTTGTCCAACTCGGCCTGATAGTTCGCGATCTGCTCCATGATCGCCTGCTTCTGCTGGTACGTGTCCACCACGCTCAGAGCCTGCTCCAGCAGGCTGATGTTGTTGTAGGTCAGGGCGATCTGACCCTCGACCGAGTTCAGTGTGGCGAGCATCTGGTTCACAGCCTTGCCCATCATCTCCGGGCTGGCCTGCTTCTGCATGCTCTGCCCGAACTGGTTCATCTGGCCGCCGAGTTGGGTGAACTTGTTTGTGATCCCGTCGATCGCGTTTCCCAGACCGAGCGCGTTCTTGGCCGCCTCATCAACCTGTTGGTTGAACTTGCCCTCCTGAATCTGCGCCATCTTCTTTTGCATGGCGTCTTGGAAGTTCAGTCCCGCGCCCTGAAAGTCACCAGCAATGAGCTTGTTCTGCTTCCGCTCCGCAGCGGCGGCTTCGTTCGCGGCCTTGGCTTGGGCGTCCAAGACGTTGTTGAGTTGCTCTTGGGCTTGGGTCGCAGTCCGAACCATCTGCTCGCCGTTCGACATCGCGAACCGGTACTCGTCGGCTGAGATCGTCCCATTGACGAAATTCTGTTTGACCTGATCGAAGGCCGCTTGGAACTCGGCGAGTTTTTCCGTGGACAATACGCCTTGGGCATCGCCCATCGTGTCGGCGATTCCCAGCTCACCCTTCGTTGCGTCTTTCTCCCGGTCAGCCTGATCGTTGCCTGCCTGAATCTTCGTGAGGAACCAAGTGGCCAGTGCGTCCATGTCGGCGGGCGACTTGTCGCTCTTGGTGAACTCTTCGCCGAACTGCGCGGCCTGCTCGGGTGACACCCCCTTCATGGTGCCCGCGAACTGCCCGGCTTGATCCCCGTTCACGCCTTCCATGCCGATGAAGTCGCGGAGCTTGTCGAAGCCCTTGAGTTCGCGGCCCGCGTCGTCGTTCATGCCCTGCTGGAGCTTCTTGTCGATCTTCTCTTGGTCCTTGGCCGCTTCGGCGGCGGCACGCGCGGCAGCAGCGGCGCCGGCGGCGGGAGCGGCGTCGGGAGAGCCACCGGCCGCGTCAGCGGCTGGACCGAGAGCGGCGAGCTGGTCCTTGATGGCCCGGACTTCATTGCGAGCCTCTTTTGCGGCCGCCTTCACGTCGTTCAACTCTTGCTTCGACTGCGCGCGGTCAGAGCCACCGAACGGGTTGTAGGCGTCGAGTCCCCCACGCTCTGCAAGGTTCCGCTCTGCCCCCTTTACCTGATCTTTCTTGCCGATGGCGTTCTTCTCGGCTTCTGAGAGGTCTGCGGTCAGTGCCGCTCGCTTCTCTTCAGGAGCCATCTCGGCAATCTGCTTCTCCCGTTGTTTCCTCTTGTCGCTCCGTCGATCCGACAGCTTCTCGTCGAGTTCCTTCGCCTGCTCGTTCACCCTCTTGATCTCAGCATTGAGTCCCGAGAACTCCATGATCGCGGCGTGAGCCGCCAGCCCAATGCCGACCACGAGCGCCGCAATACCAACGCCCTTCAGAAGAACACCAGCGGTGGACACAGCCGAGATCGCAGTTGAAGTTCCCGTCATCGCGCCCGTGGCACCCGCCGCCGCCGTGGCCGCCGCACTCGCTCCCTGACTGAACGTGTAGAGCGCACTCACCCCAGAGAACAAAGCACTCGTCACGCTGATCACAGCTTGGTTCAGGCCCAACAGCCCCGTCACTTTGAGGGCGATCAACGCCGACAAGACCCCCGGATGGTCTGCCAGAAATTGCGCGATCGGCTTGAGCAAGGCCAGCCAGCCGCCAGCCGCTTCCATCAGGGCCGGGCCTTGCTCGTGCAGGTAGGTGATCACGTTGGCACTAGCCTCAGCGAGAAAAATAAACCCGTC
>JAYTQJ010000218.1:0-4664 GCA_043746775.1 Schlesneria sp. | reverse complement strand
GTTCTGACGGGAAGCACGAGAATCCACCGGCGGCTAGCGCCTTGCCGCTCACTCGAGAAAGAAAAGGCTCGCTCCGACTGGCCGCATCGTTCCGCGAGACCGATGACCCCGGCATCTACACCGTCCGCCTGATGACTCAAAGTCAGGTCAGCGAGGACCGGCTGATCGCTTACAACGTGTCACCGCGCGAAGGCGACCTGCAACTGGCGACGACGCCCGACCTGCGCAAACGGCTCAGCGGCAACACTCACGTCACGATTCAGGAGTTCGGCCAACTCGAATGGGTCCAAGGGAAAGAGGCCGGTTCCGAAATCCGGCAGTGGCTGCTCTGGACACTCCTCGCGTTCCTCCTCGCCGAACAGGCTCTGGCTTACAAACTGAGTTATCACCCTGCCACTCCGTCCGAGCGACCGCAATCGCCCGCGCGGAGAGGCGAAGCCAAACGACGAACTGTCACCCCTGTATGAACACGCCTGACCCGACATCGCTATTTCTGCTCGCGGCTGATGCCTCGGCGACGATCACGTCGCGCGAGTTTGATTGGCCCGATTCGCCGCTTCGTTGGTTGTTGCTGCTCGGAGGCGGACTGGCTCTCGTGCTGTGGGTCGTTTGGCTGTATGTGCGAGACACGCGCGATCTGTCTGTCGGGTGGAAGCTGTGGCTGACGGCGTTGAGACTCGGTGTACTGGCCGGGCTGTTGGTGATTGCTCTCAATCCTTCGGACCGGACTCAGAAGCAGGCGTTTCGGCCGTCGAGGGTCGCGGTGCTGGTCGATACGTCGCTGTCGATGCGGCATCCGGCGGAGGCTCCGGGGGCGGATGGGTCTCCCGGTGCGACGGCGGGACCGTCGCGAGCCGACGCGGCCAACAAGTTGCTCGCGCAGTCGAAGCTCATCGAACGACTGCGGGTGCAGCATGAGGTCAGCCTGTTCACGTTCGACTCGACGCTGGCCGGACCGCATCGGGTGTATCCGCTCGCCGTGGCAGCGGGCGGCTCGCCTGCTGCTTCTTCGGACTCAGGCAAAGACACGAAGACCGTCGCAGGCGGGCCGCCCGCGACCACGAAAATCGAAACGCCGCTCGACTGGACTGAGACGCTGCGACCGCGCGGGTTGGAGTCTCGACTGGGCGAGAGCCTTGGCGAACTGATCCGTCAGGCGGCAGGGCGGACTCTGTCGGGGATCGTGATCGTGACGGACGGAGCCTCGAACGCGGGCATCGATGTGGCGACGGCTCACGATCGCGCGGTCTCGACCAAGACGCGGCTCATCGCGGTCGGGACGGGAACGACCGAGCAGCCGGTGAACTTGGCGGTGGCCGAGGTCGCGTCGCCGACCGACGTGGCGATCAACGATCCGTATGAGATCAAAGTCTTCGTCCAAGGGCAGGGACTCAGCGGGCGCGAGGTCGAAGTCGAACTGCTCGCGCTGGGAGAAGGCGAAGAGGGCGAGCCGACGCTCGTCGAAAAGAAGTCCGTCACGCTGCTCGAAGATGGCGCGCGCGTCGAAGTGAAGTTTGACCGCTTGCCGACGTTGGCTGGTCGGACGAATTACACGGTCCGCACGACACCGACTTCACGCGTGGCCGAGTTCAATCCGCAGGACAACTCGCAGACGTTCGCGGTCACGGTCTTCGACCGGCCGACGCGCGTACTGCTCGTCGCGGGAGGCCCGATGCGCGACTATCAGTTCGTCCGCAACATGCTCTTCCGTCACAAGTCGTTCGATGTCGATGTGCTGCTCCAGACCGGCGCGCCCGGCACCAGTCAGGAGTCGAACAATCTTTTGTTGGCCTTCCCCGCGACGCGGGAACAACTCTACGAATACGACGCGATCATCGCGTTCGATCCCGATTGGAAGTCGATCCCCAAGGATGCCTTACCGCTCGTTTACGACTGGGTCGCGGATGAGTCGGGCGGACTGATCCTGATCGCGGGGGATGTCAACACGCCGCAGGTCGCATCGGGTTCGGAAGGGGCCGACGAAGTACACGATGAACTGTCGCCATTGCGCAAGCTCTATCCGGTCTATCTCAGTTCGTACTTCACCTCCGCGCGGTTCGACCAGGATTCGAGCCAACCGTGGCCGATCGCCTTCACACCGGAAGGGCAGGGGGCGGGCTTCCTGCAACTGACGGACGACCCGACCACATCGGCCGCGCGTTGGAAAGAGTTCGCCGGGTTCTATCGGGCCTATCCGACAGGTGGCCACAAGGCGGCCGCGCGCGTCTTCGCGAGGTTCTCCGACCCGCGAGCCGTTGCCGAACCACCCGTTTTGATGGCGGCTCAAAACGTGGGGCGAGGCCAATCGTTCTATCTGGGCAGTCCCGAAATGTGGCGGCTCCGTGCGGTGAGTGACGAAGACTACGACCGCTTCTGGACGAAGCTCATCCGCGAAGTGGCTCAAGGCCGGACGAAGAAGGGAGTCAAACGAGGCTCACTGCGCCCCGAGGCCGAGAAGGCGACGCTCGGTCAGACGGTGCGCGTCTTCGCACGACTGCTCGATTCGCAGTTCGCGCCGCTCGACTTGGAATCCGTCCCGCTCGAAGTCTTCGATCCAACCGGCAAGCCCCTCACGCCGACGAGACAACTCCGCAAGGAAGCGTCTCAACCGGGCGAGTACGTCGGCGACTTCCGAGCCAGCCTGCCGGGCACCTACAAGTTGGAACTCCAGCTTCCCGATTCCAGAGAACGCCTCGCGACAGAAGTCTCCGTCGCCATTCCAAAACTCGAAGACGAAAACATCCGCCAAAACGTCCGCCTGCTGACCGAACTGACTCGCGACACGGGCGGCCTATACCTCAGCATCGACAAAGCGGCAGAAGAACTCCCCGCCCTCCTCCCCAACCGAGGCGAACAATTCTTCATCCCCGAACGCCTCCGCACCCTCTGGGACCGCGACTGGGTCATGTACCTCCTCGTCGCCCTCCTCTCCGCCGAATGGCTGACGAGAAAGCTGCTCAAGCTGGCGTGATCGTCGAGCGGATTGAATTCGGCCCTAGGTCAACTCGTTGCGAGGTCAGAGGACAGTGCCCTGTCCGTTCTTAATTTTTTTTGGGAGGGGGAGCTGAAGTCGTGAGACTTCAGAAAACGCAGAACTCTTACGAGTTCGGCTACCCCAAAATTAAAACCTGACGGGGCACTCGTACTCGTCCAAAAACAGTGTCGTCTTTCGCTCCGCGAAAGAACGCTCTTTCGCGGAGCGAAAGGCGACAAACGGCGGAGTTGTTCTTGGACAGGTTCTTAATTTCATTTCGTCTGTCGGGAGCAGCTCCGTTTCGGTGAGTAGCCAGACGCGTCTATTCTCTGCCACGCGGCCAACCGCCTGCTGAAAGCCCGTGGGATGGACGCCTCGTCCGGCCGCCCCCCTTGGAATTCGCTCGGTCGAGGCGACCCCGCTCCGTTTTTCAATGGGCGTCCGATTCCTGATTCCCACGCCACTCACCACAGGCCAACAACATGTCTGAAGATCATCGTTCGTCGAGACGCTCGGGGAACTCGGGTGGCCCAAAGAAGAAGTCGGGGGCGAAGTCGAAGTCGTCTGATTCGAGCGCGGTGTTGCTGTGGGGCGCGATGGGCGGCGGGGCGTTGCTGATCGTCGTGTTGCTGGTGGTGGCAGTGCTGCGGCCGTGGAAGCCAGTTGAAGTCGCGGGGCCGGTCGTCGAGCAAGGCACAGCGAAGCAGGACGTTCTGCCCGAGTTGCCCAAGCCGAAGGCGAAAGCCTTTAGTGAGCGGGCGGCGGCGGAGTGGGTGGTGTCGGTCGGGGGGCGCGTCCGCGTGTTGGAGCCGGGGCGGAACAGCAGCTATGACGTGTACACCTCGGGGGCGTTGCCCAAGGGGGACTTTCGGGTCGAGTCGCTTGGGCTGGATGGCATCGAGGCGGCGAACGATCAGCAGCTCGATCAGTTGTGGGGCCTGACCGCGATGAGCGAACTTGGCCTGTCGCGGACCAAGGTCACGGACAACGGGTTGGAGTCACTGCCGCAGTTGCAGACGCTCAGTTCGCTCAATCTGAAGGGGTGCCTCATCACGGATCGCGGGCTGATGTCGTTGGGGCGGATGCCCAATCTCAAATTCCTCGTGGCGGACGGGGGCGTGTCCCCGTTGCCGCAGCCGTTCACCGACGACGGCATCAAGCAGCTCGCCAAGCTGGCCGAGTTGCGGACGCTGTCGCTCGTGAGCGACAAGGTGAGCAACCCCAGTCTCGCGTCGATCGCACAGTCTTCATCGAAGCTGGTCCAACTCCGGACGGTCGGCTTTCAGGTGACCGATGACGGAGTCGTCCCGCTGACGAGGCTGTCGGACCTGCGCGTGCTCGAACTGAGCAAATCGAAACTGACCGACCAGTGCATCGACACGCTGAGCCAACTGAAGTGGCTCACGCACCTGATCGTGCAGGGGACGCAGATCACTCCCGACGGCGTGAAGCGGCTGCAACAACAGCTCCCCAACTGCCAGGTCTTCGGCGGCAAGTACGACCCGCGCCGCAACGCCATCCGCGACATTTTGGTTCTCGGCGGCAAGGTGACGCTCACCCCGGAAGGCCAGCCACAACAAGTCCTCGCGAAGTTTGAAGACCTCCCCGAAAAGTTCACCGTGCAGAGCATCGACCTGCACGAGGTGCGACAACTCTGGCTGGACGACCTGTCGATCCCCGAGGTCACCGA
>JAYTQJ010000217.1:0-4667 GCA_043746775.1 Schlesneria sp. | reverse complement strand
CGGGATCGAACCTACGCCCCAGAGATGCCTCGCGAACGAGCCACCTCGATTGGGTTCCCCGCTCCCGTGTGTTGCACGGGATTCGGCTACATCGAGCGGCATCGTAGAGGAAAGAAAAGTGGCCGCTCGCGCGAAGCCAACCGCGTGCCACTGGCCCACGTCACGGCCCGGCCAAGACTTGCGTTGCTGTCAGCCGAAAAATCGCCGCGAACGAGACAGTTGGCGACCAAGACGAAAATCTTCGTAAGGGCGGTTCTGCCACGCAGTCAACTTCGATTGCGAACGAGTCCAGCTTTGGCATGGTCCTCAAAGTAGCCATCATCGCTCCGCGTGATGAGCCTTTCGTCAAGGGACGCCTGATCATCCAGCGCGAGCTTTGCCCGTACCCTAACGCGATTGTCGTTGTCGTTCATTCGAGTGGAACTGAAGACGCCTTTACTCCGAAGGAGTTGCGTCTCATAGCCCAGGGTTGCGAGGGTGAGCGAAGCCGGATCGTCACGTACCCCAACGGGGTTCCGTCACACGGCGAGCGAGACGCAACCCCGTTGGGGGAATGGCGTGATCTGCTCCGATGTCCCCAGGGTAGCCGCGATGCGCGGCAACCGCTGGGCTATGAGACGCAACTCCTTCGGAGTAAGGACCAGAAAACAGCAAAGTCACGGGCGCATGGCTCGGTCAAAACCCTTCGCGCCCGGCAAAGAAACGAAACGTGAGTAGTACATGGCTCATCACGCGGAACGATGAAGCGACTGTGATCGGCGGCCGCGGCCTCGCTGGGACTTCACTTCAGCGTCGTCAGGAATTCGACGAGGTCTCGCAACTCGCGCGGTGACAGGGCACGGTTCATCTCGGGCATGGCCGACTTGGGCGAGGTTCGTTCGTCGATGTCACTCGGCTTGAGCGTGACCGTCTTGCCATCGGGTTGTTCGAGGACCACATGGCTGGCGTCTTCCTGTTTGATGATGCCGCCGAAGGTGCGGCCGTCGTTCAGGACGAGTGTCACCGTTTCGTAGCCCTTCGCGATCTTGGCACTCGGATCGACGAGCGATTGCAGCAGCGAAATGCGGTCGTGGCGTTTGGCCGCTTCAAACAGGTTTGGCCCGGCGGTCCCTCCCGCGAGTGTGAAAGTTGTCGATGAGTTCAAAGATCCCCTCACCCCCGGCCCCTCTCCCCGCAGAGCCGGGACGAGGGGTGAGATGCTGTGACAGCGGACGCATTGGCCGACGCGGTGCGTGGTGAAGACTTCGCGGCCGCGTTCGATGTCGCCGCCTTGCAGCGATGGCTTGTAGCGTGCGAGCGGTTCGCCCGCTTGAAGTTTTGCTTTGAACAGATCGACGGTCTGCTTGAGGTCCGGCAGATCGCGAGCCGTCGCCGCTTCGATGACATCGAGTTGGAGCGGCTCGGGAACGTGATCGGCCGTCAGTTTTGCGGCCCATGTTCGCAGGATCGCATCTGCTCCGTCTGACTTCAGCGTGGCGAGCATCAGCACCGCGCGTTGTCGTTCGAGAACGGAAGCGGCGTCGTTGGCGAGCGTCTCGCCGAGCAGCGGGATCGCGTCGGCGGGACGGAGCGTGGCGATGAGGTCTCGCGCTTCGGCTCGCAGCGGCGCGAGATCACTCTTCAGCGCGGAGGCCAACGAATCATCGAGTTGCTTCGCCTTGCGAGTGGCTAGTAATCGCAACGCGGCGTTGCGAGCGAGGACACTCTTCGACGCATCCGTCACCCAGCCCGCGAAAACCGCGTCGTCGGTTGGAAGTTTGTACTTGCCGATCAACTTCACCACGTCCGTCTGCAACTCGGCCGATGTCCCGGCGAGCAGCGTCGCGATCTGATCGGCGAGCAGCGATTGGAAGCTCGCCAGCGTCGCCTCATCGCGCGGCGGGACGGGTCGCCAGAAACCGTTCACGCGATCACGAGGCGACGGCGTGTCCCAGTCGATCAGCGCGGCGAACGCCTCGCGCCGGATGGCGAGCGACCAACGCGGATCAACGATGTACGAGATGACTCGCCGCGCCTGTTCCACGCCACCGAGTCGGAAGTTGGCGTTGATGACGCGCCGAACGAGAGCCTCGGGGACGCTGCCGGATGGCGAGGCGTCCGGCTTCAACGCGAGCGACGCCAGCGCCGGGAACCCGGCTTCGAGCGGCAGATCGTTGATCACTCGCGCCGCCTCCGTCACGAGCGGCCATTGATCGTCTTGCAGAAGCTGCACGAACGGCGTCACGTCATCGGGGTTTGGATTGAACGGACGGAGCGGCGTGAAGGGAGGTCGCGAGACGACGGGCTTCGTGCTGGCCGAAGCCCCCCTCACCCCCGGCCCCTCTCCCCGCAAGGCCGGGGCGAGGGGAGTAGAATCCGTCGGCCAGCTTCGCTGCGGCTCAGACACTTGATGGCGTAGAGCCAGCAGCACCGCGAGCCTCACCGCCGGGCTGGCGTCTTTCGCGTGAATCAGCAGCGCGTCGCGATCACCCATCCCCACGAGAGCCATCACTCCCGCATGACGCAGCCACGGATCGGCATCGTTGTTCTCACGCAGCATTGTGATCAGTGCGGGCAGCGCCGCGAGGTGCTTCAACTTTCCCAGACTCTGCGCCGCGAACAGACGGACGCGCAGGCTCTCATCGGTGAGCCGCGTCACCAACGCATCGGCTGCCGGAAGATGCCGCACGTCGCCCACGAGTCGTGCCGCGTGGGCACGGATTTCGAGGTCGGTGTCTTCGAGGTACGACGCGATGAGTTTGTAGGATGGGCACTCTTGCCCGTCCGTCTTCGTGGCGTTGTTCTGCAAGGGACCGTTGGTTGGCGAAGTGCGGACGGGCAGGAGTGCCCGTCCTACGGAGGACTTTGTGCCGATCTGGCCCAAGCCCCAGAGCGCGTGCAGTCGCGCGAAGCGGTTCTTCGATGTTGCCAGTGTCGATTGAAAGAGCGGAACGGAATCGCCGCCTCGCGCGGCGAGAGCGAACTGCGCCCGCTGGCGGACTCGCATATCGGGGTGGCTGAGTAACTGAACCAGCTTCTCGGGCGCGAGCTGCTTGAAACCGTTGCGGAAGAGTTCAGCCGTCTCCTTCACAGCGGGGTCGTTGACGTGCGTGGTGTCGAACAGCGTGTAGACCCGGCCGCCGACGCTTCCTCCGTTCCAGAGCAGGTTCACAAAGTCAGAGACATACAGCTTGCCGTCGTAGCCAAACTCGCAGTCGGTCGCCGAGATCGGCTTCATGAAGTCGTGTTCGTCCGTGATCTCAAAGCCCGCTCCGCGCGGCTGAATGCCGAAGGACTCGATCCCGCCGTTCCCCGTGTAGTTGCACAAGAAGAAGTGGTGGTCGTATCGAGCGGGCAGTCCCGTGCCGGGGTAGTACGCAAACCCCGACGGCCCGGCTCCCAGCTTACCCACGGGAGGCAAGACCCATGCAGGACGTTGAGGGTCGAGGGTTGAGGGTTGAGGGTCAGAAAGAGTCGGAGAGTTCACTGATGGTCGTTGGCTCGTCCCTTCTGCCTGCCCCTCAACCTTCAACCCTCGACCCTCAACCAAATGCCACATCTTCTCCGCGTGCCACGTCCCGGTGAGGTACGGATCGGGGATCGACTGATGCGCCATGTTCCAACCGGCGTCGGCTCCTTCGATCACGAAGACCAGGCGCGAGTGATCGCCCTTGTCGCAGTTGTTGTCGGCGGCGAAGAGGTTGCCGAACTGATCGAACGCGATTTCCTGAGGGTTCCGCAGACCGCGCATGACGACTTCCAGTTCGCTGCCGTCGGGATAACAGCGGAAGACGGCTCCGTTGCGCGGGCCATGCAGCGTGCGGCCTTCGTGTGTTTGAAGATGGAAGCCACGATCGCCGACTGAGAAGTAGAGCTTGCCGTCCGGTCCCCAACAGAGGCCGTGCAGATCGTGACCGAGAAACCCTGCATTGACCCCGAAGCCGGTGTGAATGATCGTCCGCTCATCGGCCACGCCGTCGCCGTTCGTGTCGCGCAGCCGCCACAGATTGGGGATGCAGGTGAAGTAGACATCGCCATCGGTCGCCATGACTCCCGCCGCGAGACCGTCCAGCGTCCCGTTGAAGTCGGGCGCGAAAACGGTCGAGCGATCCGCCTTGCCATCGCCATCGGTGTCCTCGACCAGACGGACCTGATCGGCCGTCTTGCGAAACCAGTCCATGCCCCCTTCAAACTTCGAGGCGAACTTCTCGAACATCTTCAGCCGGTCGTCGAGTGTCTCAATCTGAAGGTCGTCGTCGAGCAAGAAGGGCCGCGTCCGGTTCTCTTCCGTGCCGAGATTGAACCGGTACTCCTCGGCCACGAATAGGCGGTTCTTCTCATCCAGCCCGATCGCCACGGGAGACGCCAGCTTCGGCTCGGCCGCAAACAATTCGACCTTCATCCCGACCGGAACCTTGAACGCCGGGATCCGCTTGGTGGCGGCATCGGTCCCATCGGGCAGCTCGGGCGAAGCACAGAGTGCGATTGACGCGATGACAACGGACAACGAAGCGAGCAATGCGAAGAAAGAAGCACGAGTCACGTTCAAAGTTCCATGGAGAGTCGTGAGCAAAACGGGAAGGCGACTCGGCGATTCTGGCCCGCGTCACGACGAACATCAATCGGCTCGGTGACTCAGCAGGGCCAGCGCTTTTGTTAATTTGGGGTGCCACGGTCACGGAGCTTCG
>JAYTQJ010000216.1:0-4671 GCA_043746775.1 Schlesneria sp. | reverse complement strand
CCCGGCCCTCCCCGCCGAGGGGAGGGAGGAAGAGGTGAGTTCCGCGCTGATGGCCGCTTCCAGCGCCCACCAGACCATCAGCGGTTGACGGGCTTCGGTGGCGTCTTCGTCGCGCGTCATGAGACTGCGGATGATCGGAAGCGACTGCTCGGGCGGGAGCCGCTTCGCCGTCGCGGCAAGCTGGCAGCGGACCTCGATGTTTGGTTCGGTCAGCGCGAGACTGGCGACGCGCCGCGCGATGTCCGACGGCAGCGAACGGGCGTCGCCGAGCAACCGTACCGTCCACAATCGGACCTGCGGTTCGGTGTGGTCTATCGCCTTGAGTGCCGTCGCTTCATCAAGTCCTCCCGAAAGGTTCAGCGCCCAGAGCGATTCAACCGCCACCTGCCCCTTCGTCGCGAAGAGTTTTTGTTTCAGAGATGGAACGACCGACTCGTCTCTTCGATCGGCGAGGACACGCCGCGCGGCCTCCCGATGCCAACGGTTGGCATGATCGAGCAGCCCGACCAACTCCACAGAAGACATCGCCCCCAAATCTACTTTCCTCAAATCGCCTTTCTGAGCGGGGGACGTAAGTCCCCTGGTCTTGGGCGTAAGCCCTGTCTTTGAATCCGAAACGGCTGACGCCGAAGAGCCAGGGGACTTACGTCCCCCGCTCAGAGTGTCCTTGTCTTTGGGACGGATTCTGTAAATGCGACCGTTGTCACGATCCAGTCCTCCCTGATAGTTGGCCGTGTGGGCGAGTTGTCCGTCGTACCAGTCGGCGACATAGATCGCTCCGTCGGGGCCGTCCTTCGTGTCAACCGGGCGGAACCATGTGTCGGCCGATTCGATCGCGTAGCCGATGTCCTTCGTCTTGAAGGTCGATCCAACCTGCTCGACCTCGCTCATCACGACGTGGTTCAGAATCGCGGCCGAGCCGAACAGCTTGCCTCGGTACTTCTCAGGCAGGGCGAGCGGCGCGTCGGCTCCCTCGTAGATGATGAACTGGTGCGTGAAGCGCGGGACGTTGTGATGCTCCATCGCCGGGAAGTAGCCGAACGCATACGGGTTCCCCAGCGGGCCGTGCTTGCCAAAGCCCTTCTGGAGGTAAGCCCCCTGCATGTAGTGAAAGCCGCGCGTGTTGCCGCCGTTGTGGCCGGAGAAGGCTCGACCCGCCGAGTCGAACTCCAACCCAAACGCATTGCCGCCACCTTCCGAGAAGATTTCGTAACGCTTCGTGTCGGGGTGGTAGCGCCAGATGTTCTGACCTTGGGAAAAGACGGGGGAGGGCTGAGGGGCAAGGGCTGAGGGGCGAGGGACGGAAGAGGTCTCATCCTTTTTCTCCGTCGCTTGGCCCTCAGCCCTTGTCCCTTGCCCGACACGCACACTCGCCGACACCGTGCTTCCCTGCGCCGCATACAACCAGCCGTCCGGTCCCCAACGCAGGCTGCTGATAACCGAGTGCGTGTCTTCGAGGCCGAAACCCGACAGATGAACTTCGGGATCGCCGTCCGGCACGTCGTCGCCGTTCTTGTCGGGATAGAACAGCAGGTACGGCGGATTGAGCACCCACACGCCGCCTCGTCCCTGCACAAACGAGGTCGCGATATTCAGGCCATCGACGAACGTCTTGTGTTTGTCGTAGACGCCGTCGCCGTCGGTATCCTCGTGAATCGTGATCTTGTCCTTCCCCTTCACGCCGTGTGGAGGCGGAAGCGGCACCTTGTCGTAGACCGCTCGCCACCACTGGTCCTTGCTGAGGAGCTTGAGTCCCTCGGGTTCGGGGTATTGCAGGTACTGCATCACCCACAGGCGGCCTCGTTCGTCGAAGTTCATGAAGAGGGGTTGTGAGACGATCGGCTCGGCGAGGACCAGATCGACCTGCAAGTCGTCGGGGACTTTGAAGTGATCCATCGACTCGCGCGGCGAGAGGGGCGTCTGCTGGGCTTCGCGCCGGATGACGGTGGCGAACTGGCTGACCTTGGGAGCCGGGCCGAGCTTCTCGAACGGGAGCATCCCGTCGTCCTTGAAGAAGCCAGCCGGTTCGGTCGCCCACTTCAAATCGTCGCCGACTCGAAACTGCCACGTCCCCTCCAACGAGATCGCTTCGTTCCCAGCGATGATCTGCGGAGCGCCACCCTTGAAGCCGCCGGCTCCGCCCTCATTGTAGACCCGGATCGCGACGACGTTCACTTCGCCCGGCTTGATCGCCGTGGGAGGAACGACGTAGCGGTGCATGTTCTCGACACCGTTGGCGTACTTCGGCGGCATGGCACCGCTGACGCCGACCTTCGCGCCGTTGATGAAGCATTCGGCGGCATTGTCAACTTTCTCGACATAGAGGTATCCGCCACGCCCCTTCCACGCTTCGGGGACGTTGACTTCACAGCGGTACCACGCGAAGCCGTCGTACTTCGCGAAGTTCTTGTGCTGAGACTCCCATGTCCCGGGAACCGAGAGGAACGTCCAATCGGTTCGGCCTTCATCACCGGGAAACTTTGGCAGGATCGCTCCGGTCTTCATGTCGGCGCGAGGAACCGACAGGCCGGCGGCCCAGAAGATGCCGTTCAGCAACAGCCGTTGAAACGCCGGCTGCTGGAAGTCGTCGAGGTGGCCGAGCGACGTGTAGAACGTCCGGCCGCCATCTTTGCGGTCGAACGTCCACGCGACCGGCTCGTGCTTGTCGTTCCCTTCGATGCGGCCTCGCATCAACTCTGTGGCCTTGGGGTCGAGCGGCGTGTTGAGGTAAAGCGTGCCGCCGCTGGGGAACTCACCTGCCGGAACACCGGTCAGGATCGGATGCTTCACGTTTTCGAGGGGGCGGATGATCCCCTTGCTCGTGTTGCTGGTGTGGCCCTGGTAGTTGCCGCCGATCAGTTCCTTGTCGATGTCGATCCACGCATCGAGTCCCTCGGGCTGCTTGTCGCGCAGATGAAAGGCATGGCTGGCGGTGCGGATGCCGACAACCGGTTTTCCACTCGCGACATATTTGCGGATGACATCGAGCTGCTCCTTCGGGATCGGTCGGCGGCGGGCACTGATGAGGAGGACATCGGCATCGTTGACGACCTCGATCCCCGGCAGGTCGTACTTTTTCGACGGCGTCTCGAAGACGAAGCTGACTTTGAAGTCGCGGCCGAGATGTTTGGCGGCGAACTCGGGGAGCGTGACCTCGGTGCGGTACTCGTCCTCGGCGCTGATGATGACGAGATGCGGGCGCTGGTCGTCTTTGAAGTGGAACGGCTTCACTTCGCCCGAAGACCCCCTCACCCCCGGCCCCTCTCCCCCCAAGGCGGGGGCGAGGGGAGCAAGAATATCGACGCTGGTGATCGTCGGGCACCAGAACTTCTCGATGTGCTCGACCACCAGATCGTTACCGGTGAAGTGGCTGACGAAGGGCTTCATCGCCGGGTTGTACATCGTGTCGGTCATGTCGCGCATCAGGGCGACGTTCATGCCTTGATAGACCATCTGCCGGATCGAGAACGGGCGGCCGAGAACGCACATGTTGGTGTGGACGCCCATCACGATGACGTTCGTGATCCCGCGACTCTTCATCAGGCGAAAGGCTTCGTCGTTGTCGGTGATGGCGTCGCCGTCGTGAATCTCGATGGCGGCGATCTGACGCGACCAGGCCCGGTAGTTCTTGACCGGCTCCGCGCAGTCGCAGCCGCCGTCGGTGTCGTCGATCGGGAGCGGTCCCTCGTACGTGAGGTCGATGCGGCACCAGCGTTCCAGCGGTCGCTTGAGCTCAAGCTGTGGAGCCGCTTGAGCCAGCTTCCGTTGGGGCGTGTCCTTGTAAAAGTCCATCGTGTCGCTGGGGCAGTGAATGATGAATGCCCCGCGCGCCCGGGCCGCCTTCACCACCTCGTTCATTCGAGAAGCCATCTCACCGACGCGAGCCGTTGCGTTGGGACACCAGTGTTTGTCCCACATATCGCAGATCACGACGGCGGTCTGCTTCGAATCCCATTCGGTGGGAGTCGTGATCGTGTGATAGCGTTTCGTCACGGCCACCGCGTTCTCAGCCGGAGCCGTTGCCGCACCGGCCTTCGCTTCGACAGGAATCTCGACCCGCTTCCGCATGTTCAGCATCAGCGGCTTCGCATCGGCGGCCCATGCGGGAGCCAACCCGTCCATCCAATCGCTCGCCAACAGACACCCAACCAGACCGGCAATCAGACACGCTATCGACCGCATGGCGTACTCCACTGTTCGAGGTTGCAAGACCGCGACGCAGTGTGATTGCCGAGTCGTTGAATTGCCAGCGCGCGAGGCTTGGCGGAACGGTGTTGGTTGGACATCATCTCGCCTCGTCTCCCTTCTAGGGCCATCGCCTTTTTCAATCGGGAGTGCCACGATCACGGAGCTTCGACGTGGCCGTGTGCGAATGTCACGGTGATATCTGCATTGCACGGCCACGTCGATCAACCCGCCCGCCGCCGTCACCGACTCCCGCCAGCGCGGCAAGCTCGCCTTTCTCGACCGCCTCAACCGCCGCTACGCCGAACAGCACCCTGAGAACAGCGAACTCGAAGCCCGCATCGCCAGCTACGAACTCGCCTATCGAATGCAATCGGCAGCACCAAATGCGGTCGATATCACGCAAGAAACCGAGGCCACGCGCGCTCTTTACGGTCTGGACGAAAAAGAAACGGAGAACTTTGGCCGCATGTGTTTACTTTCCCG
>JAYTQJ010000215.1:0-2127 GCA_043746775.1 Schlesneria sp. | reverse complement strand
CGGCACATGGAATGTGCCTACTACTTTCTAAAGTAAGTGCCATTGGGCTAGCGCCCAGCGGCTGATTCAGCCAACCCTAATTTCAAGCCGAGTCTCGGCGATGTTACCCGAAGCGTGAGTTACTTGGTCCAGAACAGCCAATACGGATCGACCGGCTGGCCGACGATGTTGGGGGTGCGCGGTTCGGTCCAGACTTCTTGGCCGTCGAACAGGACGTGTAACTCCGCGCTGCCGAGCCGAGCGAAGCTGTATCGCCAGCGTGGCGGTTGCTCGATGGCGTCGGCTTCGATTTGGATGAGCACTTCCGGGTTCGTGCCGTGAGCCAGCACGAAGACCGCGCCGTCGAGCAGTTTCGCGGCTTCGTCTTGATAGCGATGCACCGGCTGGACCAGCAGCCGCATTTCAAAGCGGGAGTTGTTCGGTTCCCAAAACTCGTGCGCTTCAAAGCGGCGGCTGATCTCTTTCATCTGCCGCAAGCGGATCGCCGGTTTGTTGCCGACTTCGGGAGCGTTCGGGATGTCCTTCAACGCGAAGTGCGACTTTTTGGGAGTCCAGTGATTGCCGTTTGGGCCGGTGAGTTGAATCAGCTCCGGCGACGTCAGCGTCAGCGCGTGAACCCACGGTTCGTTCTTGCCGACGTTGCGATACAGCTCCAAAAACGCGACCGGCCGGCCCGACTTGCCCCACGCCCACAACGTCCCCGCTTCGTTGTTCCGCGTGGCGTCGCCATAGGTGAGCAGCGGATTCGGCAACAGCTCCACCGCCGCGTCACGCCCCTTGGCCAACGAGCGGACGTTGATCTCCGTCATGTGCTCGTGAGCTACTTTGACCGTTGTTGACGGTTCCGGCTTCTTCGGCGAGTCGTCGTCTGCTCGCGCGACGAACGTCAGTGCAACGAGAACAATCAACGGGATAACCAGCGGACAATCGCGTGTCATGTTCGGCTTCCTCCAAGTTCGATCCATTCAATCAGTATGAAAGAGCACGATGAAAACGTCTCCGCCGACCTTGCGTCGGTGGGGACGTGAAGTCGATCGAAACGAGCCTTCTTATCGGATGCGAACGTGTCTCGATCGTCACTTCACTTTCACAATCTTCGCCGCACGGATCGTCAGGCTTTTGAGCACGAACTCAGAGCCGCTGGCCGTGTCGCTGGCGTCGGCGTTCACGGCGAGGCGCTTGATGTCTTGAGTTCCCAGTGGGCGTTGGGTGATGAGGCGGAAGTTGTCGGAGCCGGGAGGAGCGATGAAGTGGTATATCACCGGGCCATTGCGTTGTAGGCGGAGGCGGCTGGCGGGAGGGAACTCGTTGATCGCTTCGTTCGAGAAATAGTTCGGGCGATTGGGGGCGAAGAGTGTCGCGCTGGCGTTGGTCACTTTCGAGGAAGACTTCACTCCGTGACGGACGTTGATTCCGACGTGGTACGAACCGTCGAGAACGGCGTTGAAGCCGATCCCGCTGCCCCATTGTTCTTGAGAGGTGATCGTTTTGAGTCCCGCGTATTCGATGGTCGCGATGAAGTCTCCTTGAAGTTCGATCTTCGGCGAGATGCCAGCGGATTGCGGCTTCGCTTCATCGGCGGGCATGGAAAAGCGCAGGCCCGCGTCAGTGGCGGTGATGAACTTGTCCGCTTTGGAATCCCAGACGGAGCGGAAATCGGCGCGGTTGAACTTCGACTTCGTGAAGTCCCAGCTTATGGAATCAGGCAAGTCGGCATCGGGGATCACGGCGAGTTTTTGTGGGCCACCTGCGAGATCTTGATCGGCGACGCTCGGCAGCTTCGTCGGCCAGTCACCTCGGTAGCGGACGTTGCGGACTCGGACATCGGATTCGTTGGCGTAGTGGAATAGGCCGAAGTGACGCAGGTTGGTTGGTTCGATGTCGTGCGTGAAGACGACGTCGCCGTTGAGTTCGATCGTCAGCGTGTCTCCTTTCGTTTTGAACTTGATGGCATTCCAGTCGCGCAGTTTGAGCGGCAGCTTCGACGCCGCATCGCTCCGCGCCGCCGATGTAACCCGACGCGTCAGCGAGGGCGAGCGCTCAGAACGGCTCCCTTTTTCGGGAGAGGGATCAGGGGGACTGTCATTCGTGGATTTCTCGGAGCGTCCGCCCTCGCTGACGCTTCGG
>JAYTQJ010000214.1:0-4683 GCA_043746775.1 Schlesneria sp. | reverse complement strand
CGGCGGCTAGCGCCGTGCCGCTCACGGATGGCTCCAGCCTCGCCTGTCGCGAGCCGTTCGATGTGGTGGCGTCTCAGTTCTTTGACTCGTTCGGGAATCGTGCCGGTTCTCTTTTCGATGTTGTGCCGACGTTCCTGTTCGTCGAGAAGCTGCCCAATCAACGCGGCCGTGCGCGACTGAACGGTCCCCGTTTGCGGGCCGCCGAGATATTCCAGTTCCTTTAACGCGAGCAGTCCTGCGGCGAAGCGATAGATGCGTTCGGGCAGTGGCAAATGCGGGTGAGGTCGCCAGTGAAGCGACTGTTCGAGGCGACTCATCAGGTTGAGCAGTCCCGGCGTCGGATCAGTCACGTAGCGGCACTTGATCGCGGCGGGGATGACGACCGTCGATCGGTCGGCTCGTTTCGCCGCCGACAACGCGATCGCGGCAGCTCCTTCGCGGAACGGGCTGACGCGGTCGTTCGTGTGATAGATGTCCCCTTCGGGAAAGATGACGAGCGGGCAGTGATGCGACCGCAGAATCTCGACCGCCCGCTTGAAGGCCCCGAGGTCCGCGCTCTCGCGATCAATGCTGAAGATGCCGCTCCGCTGCATGATGAATCGCTGGAACGGCGTCGCCGCGTGAAAGACCTGCCACGCCGCCATGACATGGAACGGACGAGCCACCTCATGCGCCGCATGGCCGAGGACATACGAGTCGTAGTGAAACGAATGGTTGGGCGTGACGAGGACACCCGCGCCCGAAGCAACGGCCGCTTGGAGATGCTCCAACCCGTGCAACTCGACGTGTTGGATGTCGGCGTGCTTCCGCATTTCTCGCCGCACGATTGGGAACCACGCCCGAGCAAACCACGGCGTCATCTTCGGTTCCCACGACTGCGGCGGCGTGGCAAAGGGCTGTCGGTTCATGAGGTGCCTCACGGGTGAAAGCATCGGGCCGATGAGAGGAGATTCAGACGGATCAGTCCGATCCGTCTGATCCATCGCATTTGTCTGACGACGGGCGTGACATCATGACATCAATCAAGGCGTTGCCCCGGCCGCGCTGCCGCGCGAGTCGACTCACTTTTTCTCGGCCGCAGGCTTGGCTTCGATCTTCTGGACTCGACCCCACATCGCGCCGCCGACATCGCCATGTTGCCATGTGCCGACATAGCGGTCCCCATGGAAGAGGACGCGTGCGGAGAACGTGCCGATGCCTGGGATCGTGAAGTCGTCGAGCGTCATCACTGGCGTATCGCCTGCCCACAGCACTTTGATCGCGATCGGCAGGTCCACCGATTGTTCGCCGATCTTCGCCTTGTAGACGATCTGCCACGTGTCTCCCTGCAACTTCTTCGCACTGGCGATCTGATACTTGTCTCCCGCCTTCCCGTCTTTGCCATCGGTCGAGAACGAACCGACGAGTGAGGCTCCCGTCAGTTTCTCGGCGAAGGCTTGTTCGAGCGCGGCCTGATCGGGCTTGGTGGCTTTAACCGGGTCAGCGGCAATGAGGGGCGAGGTTAGTGCGAAGACAAGAGCGAGTGACTGAACGAGACGCATAATCGGAGACTCCAGTAAGGGGGATCGATTTCGTTTAACCGCGTGGGCAACGCCCCGCGCGTCGAGCGACGTTTGAGGTTGTGTTGCCGCTCGCCGCGCGGGGCGTTGCCCGCGCGGTTAAACGAGCCGCTTGTGGTCATTGCTCTACTCGTGTTCCAAAACGTAAAGGGCACTGTCAGCGCGGAGGTTGGCCGCCCACGCGCCTGCAGCCGACTGACCGTGGATGATTGGGGTCTCTTGCACGATGCGGACCTGCATCTGGCGGCAGAGGTCTCGGAAATCGAGCATCGACAGGAAGTGGAGGTTCGGCGTGTTGTACCAGTCATACGGCAGTGAGCCGGTGATCGGGGCGCGGCCTTGCCACAAGATTTGCAACCGGATGCGCCAATGACCGTAGTTCGGGACCAGCACGACCGCGCGCTTGGCAACCCGCAGCATCCGTTGCAGCAGCGCTTTGGGATGCCGCACCTGTTGCAGTGTCTGGCTGAGGACCGCGAAGTCGAATGAGTCCTCGGGAACTTCGTCCAGCCCCTCGTCGAGGTCCGCCTGAATGACCGGCATTCCTTTGGAGATGGCTTCGATCACTCCGGCATGATCCAGCTCAATCCCCTGCACCGAGCAGTCGGCTTCGTCGCGCAGACGACACAGCAGGCGGCCGTCTCCGCACCCAAGGTCAAGCACCCGGCGGCCTCGACCAATCTGGTCGATGATGAGTCGGTCGGTCAGTGCGGCGGTGGTATCGGGGAGGGAGAAGCGAGGCATGGAAGGGTTGATGGTCTAGGGTGGAAGGTTGAGGGTCAGAGGTGATCGATCCTAGGCTTTGTTTTGAAACTCACCCCACCGGGCTTGCCCCGGTGGATTTAGGTTTTTGCACTACTTTGAACTTCACTGGAAACCCAACGTGAGTCGTGCAGAAACCCGTGAGCCACCGGATCAAGCCCATTGGTCTCAACACAATTCAGAGCAGGCATCCTTCGTTGATGTGTTCGGCTCTGGCTTCAGCTCTTCATCCGTGCCCCGGCTTTGCCATCCGTGCTAGTTGAAGCGTTCTAGGACAACTCCTTTAGCACGGATGGCAAGGCCGGGGCACGGATGAAGAGGGGGACAAAACAAATACGCTTGGAAAGGCGATGTCTCGGGAGTTGTTTAGAGACCAATGGGGCAAGACCGGTGGGGTCGCTAATCGAAGTCTAGTTCACTGGCTTCGTGGCCAGTGATTGCGGTCGCGACTATGATGCCCCGCCGCCGCCACCGCAAGTTTGTCGGCCGTGGCTTTGACCCTCAACCATCCATCTTCCACCATCGACCCACCACCATGCTCATCCGCGTAGGCCACAGCCCCGATCCCGACGATGCTTTCATGTTTCATGCCTTGGCGAACGACAAAATTCCCACGGGCGAGTACCAGTTCACGCACCAGCTTCAAGACATTCAGACGCTGAACGACCGCGCGCTGAAGGGTGAGTTGGAACTGACTGCCGTCAGCCTGCACGGCTACGCGTACATGACCGACAAGTACGCCTTGTGTGCGTGTGGGTGCAGCATGGGCGACAACTACGGCCCGATGATCGTGGCTCGTCAGCCGGGGAGCCTGAACGATTTTCGAGGCAAGACGATCGCCATCCCCGGCAAGCTGACGACCGCCTACTTGGCGCTGCGGCTCGCGCTGGGAGACGACTTCACGCCGGTCGTCTATCCATTCGACGAGATCCTCGCCGTGACAAAAGCGGGCAAGGTCGATGCGGGCCTCATCATTCACGAGGGACAACTCACCTATCAGAACGACGGGCTGAGTCTGATCGTGGACCTCGGCAAGTGGTGGATGGAAGACACCGGCCTGCCGCTGCCGCTGGGAGGCAACGCGATCCGTCGTGACCTCGGCCGCAAGGCGATGGATGAAGTGACCGTCTTGCTCAAGCAGAGCATTCAATACGCCCTCGATCACCGCGCCGAAGCCCTCGCCTACGCCTTGCAGTTCGGCCGCGACTTGGACCGCAGCCAAGCGGACAAGTTCGTCGGGATGTACGTCAACGACTGGACGATCGACTTCGGCCAACGCGGCCGTGACGCAGTGGCCCTGCTGTTGAAACGGGCCTACGACGCGAAGATCATCCCGCACCCGGTCGATGTCGAATTCATCGGCTGAGCGGTGATCTCGTTTGTAGGATGGGCACTCTTGCCCGTCCTCATCTTTCCTCAATCAAGCTAAGACAGGACGGGCAGGAGTGCCCATCCTACAGATCAGGAATCTGCATCCATGTCGTCTGGCGATTACTTGAAGTACATGTTCGGACTCGATGGTCTCACTGCCATCGTGGTGGGTGGGACCGGAACGTTGGGTGGCTCGTTCTGCGAGGCACTCGCGGGGGCGGGTGCTCACGTGATTGTTGTCGGTCGCAACGACGAACATGGTCAGGCGCGAGTCGCTTCGATCACGTCGAGCGGCGGTTCGGCTGAGTACTTCAAGTGTGAGGCGACTTCGCGGGAAGACCTCGACGCGCTGGTGGCGCATCTGAAGGCGAGCGGTCGCGAGGCGGATGTCCTCATCAACGGAGCCGGCGTGAATTCGCCGACGCCGTTCCTCGACATCGGTGAGGAAGAGTGGGAGCGGATTTTGAACGTCAACCTGCGCGGCGTGCGACTCGCCTGTCAGGTCGTGGGCAAGTACATGCTGGAGCGTGGGACGAAGGGTTCGATCATTAACATCGCGTCGGTCAGTGCTGGCCCGCCGCTGTCGCGCGTCTTCACGTACTCGCTCTCGAAAGCGGCGGTCCTCAGCCTGACGCAGAACCTCGCGCGCGAATGGGGCACGAAGGGAATCCGCGTCAACGCCCTCTCACCCGGCTTCTTCCCGGCCGAACAGAACAAGAAGGTCCTCACGCCCGATCGCGTTGAGAGCATCATGCGTCACACGCCAATGGCCCGCTTCGGTTCGCCTGAAGAACTGGCGGGAGGCATTCTGTTGCTCGCCTCTCCCACGGCTGGCAGCTTTCTCACGGGACACAATCTGCTGATCGACGGCGGCTTCACAGCGCAGACGATTTGAAGGGTTGATGGTCGAAGGTTGACGAGTTGTTGTTTAACCGCGTGGGCAACGCCCCGCGCGTCGAGCGACGTTTGAGGTTGTGTTGCCGCACGACGC
>JAYTQJ010000213.1:0-2134 GCA_043746775.1 Schlesneria sp. | reverse complement strand
TCATCACGCGGAGCGATGATGGCTACTTTGGTCGGAGGCGGAGCCTCATGAGATCTGTGTGTGTCGAACAGTTGAATCGAGCGTATTCAGGGGACTCACGTCCCCCGCTCCGGATGAGTCCGAGTGGCTGACGCCGAAGAACAGACGAGGGCTGACGCCCGCGAAATGAGAAAGACTTCCGATGCCATTCAAGCAATTCGACCGCAGCAAACTGATCGTGCTTCCGCTGGCCGACCGCATTCACGACTTGCAACGCGACAAGATTCGGATCGCGCCGAGTGGCCCGCGGATTCCGTTCGAGCATCCCGCGTTGCCGGTGCTGGCCGAGCGGATCGTCGCGGCGAAAGAGAACGGTCGCGCGGTGATGTTCATCTGCGGCGGACACGTTCTGCGCGCGGGCAATTCAGCGCTACTGATCGACTTGATGGAGCGCGGTCTGCTCACGCATCTTGCTCTGAACGGAGCCGGTGCGATTCATGATTTTGAACTGGCGATGATCGGCCAGACGTGCGAGAGCGTCGCGAAGTATGTCAGCGAGGGACAGTTCGGTTTGTGGAAAGAAACAGGGCGACTGAACGACGCGGCGGTCATCGCTCAGCGCGACGGGATCGGGTTCGGCGAGGCACTCGGGCGGATGATCGTGGAGGAAAATTTCCCTTACGCCGACACGAGCGTCTTGGCGGCGGGCTATCGGTTGGGAGTCCCCGTCACGATCCACGTCGCCATCGGACAAGACATCATTCACGAACATCCCAACTGCGATGGTGCCGCGACGGGAGCCGCCTCGTACACCGACTTCCTCATTTTCACCGAGACCGTGACGAAGCTCGAAGGGGGTGTGATGCTGAACATCGGCTCGGCCGTCATGGGGCCGGAGGTCTATCTCAAGGCGTTGTCGATGGCCCGCAATGTCGCTCATCAAGAAGGCCGCTTCATCCGCCACTTCACGACGGCCGTCTTCGACCTGCCGCATCTCGGCGATGACCTCTCGACCGAAGCTCCCAAACACGACCCGCGCTATTACTTCCGCCCTTTCAAAACGATCCTCGTTCGCACCGTCGCCGACGGCGGCCAAAGCTTCTACGTCCAGGGCGACCACAAGGCGGCGGTGCCAGCGCTGTACGACGCGATCGGGAAGCGGGAGGCAGAAGTCAGCGGGCAGGAGTCAGGAGTCAGAGATCAGGGGACAGAGTGAGGCGGCGTGTTGGAGGCCGTCGTACATTGGTGGCGGGAGGCGATCAGAGGCACTGGTCCGGCTACAATCGCTCGCGACTTGGTCATTCGTTCGTGGGAGGTGATTCATGAAAAGCCCGTTTCCCGGCATGGACCCGTTTTTGGAATCGCGATGGTCAGATGTCCATTCGACTCTCATCACGTGTGCGCGCGAGGCCATTAACCGGCTGCTTCCTCCGGGGCTGGTGGCACGCACCGAAATGAGAACGGTCATAGCCACCGACGACGACAATCAGCGAGACATCTCGCCGGATGTTTCCGTCATTGAGCGAGAAAGCGTTGAGACACATCCGACGACAGCAGCGGCAACAGTGGCCATCGCAGATCAAGTTTGCGTTCAGCTTCCCCAGCGCGAACAGAAGCAGCGTTATCTCGAAATTCGCGACGCGGGGACGGGTGGAGCGGTTATCACGGTGATTGAGTTCATCAGCCCGACGAACAAGCGATCAGGGAGCAGATTGCGAAAGTATCGCCAGAAGCAGCAAGAGTGCCGCGAGGGCCATGTCAATCTCGTTGAAATCGACCTGACGCGCCGCGGCAAACGATCGCTGATCATGCCGATCTTATTGCTCAGACCCCAATCGCGGACGACGTATCAGGCTTGGGTTAGCCGAGCGACCGAACCGGAGAAAGGCTGGGCGTATTGCTTGCCCCTCACGAAACGGCTGGAGGCGATCCCAATCCCCCTTCGTCCTGCCGACAGCGATGTTCTGTTGGACCTTCAGCCGCTGGTCGATCACGTCTATGAAACCGGGCGTTACTCGTCTGATATCGACTACACCGAGCCTCTTGAACCGCCTCTTTCTCCCGCAGATGCGGAGTGGACAGCAAGTCTGCTGTTGCAGCGTCCGTCGTCCGAGCCACAGTAAAGTTTGACGTGACCGACAAAAGTAGCCTTCAT
>JAYTQJ010000212.1:0-2144 GCA_043746775.1 Schlesneria sp. | reverse complement strand
CGCGAATTGTGGGGGGCGCGAATGAGGACAAACAAGTGTTGAGGAACGGCACGGGACGGCGGCTTCCGCTGAAACCTGTCGGACGCGACGCGGGTAGTAACGCCGACTGGACGAACGAGCGGTTGCCCACCAAAGTGTGTCACCCCTATGTACCTGTCCAAGAATCGCTCTGTCGCCTTTCGCTCCGCGAAAGGGCGTGCTTTCGCGGAGCGAAAGACGACAGTGTTTTTGCACGAGTTCTAAGGTGACCTCCAAACGACCGGCGACTTCTCGCGGAAAGAGCAACCATGCGACGTGACGTGACAATGATGAACAGCCTGCGGATGTGTCTGCTTGGTCTCCGATCTATCGCTTGGTCTGTCTTGGTATTTGCGACCTGCGGTGCCTTCGCCAGCGAATCGCTCGTCAACCGCCTGCCATCGGGTGTCTTGGCCACGGTCGAGATCGCGAAGCTCGGGCCGGTCATCAACGCGATCGAGAACTCGCCAGAACTGAAGCAGTACCTCGACAGCCCGCTCTACGACGACGCTTTGAAGAACGACGGCGTCCGAAAGGCGTTGGCCGGAAAGGCCCTCGCCGAGGCTCAACTTGGCATGAGCTTGTGGCAGGCGGCGAAGACGTATCTGGGCGACCGCGTGTTGCTCGGCGTTTATGCTCCGTCGAACGGCCAACAGCCCGATGGCGTGCTGATCGTGCAAGTGAAGGAAGCGGGCGACCTGACGAAGTTGATCGAGAAACTCACGCCGTTACTCGCGTTCGCCGGACGAGACGTGACGTTGAGTGATCGCGAAGGAGGCGGGAAGCTCATCAAACTCAAAGATGGCAACGAAGTGGTCGTGAAGGATCGCTGGGTCGTCGCGAGCAAGAACAGTGATCTGCTGAAAGAGACGCTCGCCAACCTGACCGAATCGAAATCGAGCGGCGTCGAGAAGGAAGTCGCTTGGAACACGATGTCGCAGCAAATGGGCGACGGTCACGGCGCGCAGGTCTGTGTGAATCTCGCCCGGATCAAGGAGTTGACCGGACAGACGCGACTCATCCCCGCGAAGCTCGATAACCCGGTCGTCTCGCTGCTGTATGGCGGCTTGCTCGAACTGGCCAACAGCAGCCCGTATGTCGGTGCGACGCTCGATCTGAACAAGAGTGGGTTCTCACTTCACGCAGCCTTGTCGGGAAAGGCGAGCGATGTGGATGAGGCTCATCGCGCGATGCTCGTCGATCCCGCGAAGCCTTCGCTGCCGTTCGTCCCCAATGTGCCGGGCCGACTCGGCGCGATCTCGCTCTCCCGCAATTTCGTCACTTGGTACAAGGCTCGTGAACTGCTGCTCGAAGCCAAGCTGTTGCCCGAGTTCGACAAGTTTGAAACCGGCCTCGCGACGTTTCTCCCCGGCAAGGACTTCGCCGAAGATGTCCTGCCGGTGCTGACAGGCCGGATCGCGTTCGTCTCCGCTCCGCAAGACTTCTCGAACCTCGACGGCAAACCGGGCGTGCAGCTTCCCGCATTTGGACTGGTCGTCGAACTGGCCAAACCGCAAGAAGGGGCCGACCTGTTCAACGTCGTCACGCAAACGTTGCTGGCCATCGTGAACATCAATGCCGGGCAGGAAAAACGCCAGCCGTGGGTGCAGACCTCCGAGAGCTATCACAACGTGCAGATCAACTTCGCCCGCTTCCTCCAACGCCCGAAAGGGGATCAGTTGCCGACGGCCTACAACTTCCAACCCGCCTCGGCGTTGGTGGGAGATCGGTTCATCTTCTCGTCCACGTTGGGACTCTGCCGTCAGTTGATCGACGCTCTGAATGAATCGACCTCGAAGGGGTCGTCAGGCCCAGCAGTCGCGCTGCCGAACTTCGTCCAAGAACTGAATCCCGCGATCGGTGCTGACCTCCTCGAAGCGAACGCCGCTGTGATCCACGCGAAGAGCATCCAAGGAGGCAAGACCGCCGAGCAGTCGGCTCGCGAACTGGACTTCCTCTGCAAGCTGCTCCGCCACCTGACCACGATCAAATTCGACACCGTTCAACACGCTGACCACATGCGGCTGGAACTGCACGGAGGTTGGAAGTGAGAGACTCACCAGCCTGACTCTGTTTACTCATCAATCTTTCGGAGCGGGGGACGTGAGTCCCCTGAATCCGGCGAT
>JAYTQJ010000211.1:0-2144 GCA_043746775.1 Schlesneria sp. | reverse complement strand
ACGTCCTTTCGCGGAGCGAAAGACGACACTCATTGATGCGCTCGCCCTACTCTTTGCTGGCCCGTTCATCGCCCGTCAGTTGCAGGCGTTCCGGCCGGTCATCCGATCCGCTCGTGGCGTTGAAGGCGACGGTGGTAGGAAGCGGTTGGACGGACTGATTCATGCGAAGGGGCGTCGTGCTGTTCAACTCTTCCCGCGCGGTGCCCGATTGGAAGGGACCGACTCCGAACACGAACAGATTCGAGTCATCCGCCTCAGACGACGAGACTCCGCCCGCACCGAGCAACTCGTGCGTCTTGGTGTCGAAGGCGACGAGACCGATCTTGGCCAGTGCGGTTTGGCGCGTGCGCGTGATCAACTTCACCTCCGGCAGCGTCAACATGCCGGGCAAGACGATCTGCGGCATACCAACGTAGGAGTCGGCGTTATCGGTCCCGACACCACCGCTGCGCATCTCCAACGCGACATCGGCCTCTTCGGGCTTCGCGGCGATCGTCGCTCCGTTCACCATCAGGCGATGTCGGATCGAACCGACCACATAACCCTTGTCGCTGCATTCGAGGTACTTGTCATCGACGAAGACCTTCGAGCCTTGGAACGCGGCGAAATCAATCTTGGACAGAGCCTGATCGACGGCATTCGAGATCAGCAATTGCTCGCGCGCGGTCCGCGCCGTATTGGACTGGCGAGCGGTCGTGCAACCGACCAGCAACATCATGCCGAGAACAAAACACCATCCGCACGTTTTCATCGTTTGATTCATGACGCCACCTGTTTTGAGGGAACCTGCCCCGGAGAGGAAATGGCCGCTGGCGAGTTCGGCGCTGAATGAGAGGTCGGGATGAGGGACGGGTTGTATCCGAGCCTCAAAATCCCGAGCAATGCGAGTCCTTCGTATTGAAACTACTGAGACCGTCCGCCGGGTCCGCAGGCTTCGTCCTGCGGCAGAACTCGCCGCTGACGAGAAGGCATCTCAAAGCCAGACTTCACCTCGAAAACTAGCCCGCAATATTCATGGAGAACCAACGGAAAACCCAGCGCGGCCTTGAGCCGCAACCCCATTTTGAACAGAAGGAAACGAAGGGAACAAAGGTCCAGCAGCCATGCCACTTCGGCAATGCCGCCTGATTCCGACAGATCACTGCGCCCTTCGTTGACGTTTCCGACAAAAGTCGAAATCAGGCGAACTGAGGCCGTAGTCCAGACCCCTTGGTCCGGACTACGACTTCGACTTCTGTCGGGAACATCTCGGTTGCGAGTTTTGGAGTTGCGCCGCAGATTAGTAAAGTAGTTTTTCCGTGCCCATCGGGGACACTCGTTGGGGAGGAACTGGGATCAGAGACAGGTGCCACCGACTTTTGGAGTGCGGCGGCTCGACTCCGCTTTTGTTTCTCTCTTTCTCTTTTGCCACCGCGGATGTCGAAAGACGAAAAACAAAAATCCAAAAGCGGCGTCGAGCCGCCGCACTCCAAAGGGGAGTTCCTCAGGAGGCTCATCCGGCGTTTCGGGGAGGTTTCGGTTTTGAGAAAGAGAAGCGTTCTGAACTGGCGGGTTTTAGCCCAGAGGGCGGCAGATCGTTTCCCACGGCGTGAGCCGTGGGAAACAGAACCCACGCACCGACGAGTGCCCCGTCAGGTCTGAATTTAGGGGTAGCCGAACTCGTCAGAGTTCTGCGTTTTCTGAAGTCTCACGACTTCAGCTACCCCCAAATTCAGAACGGACAGGGCACTCGCCCCGGAGGGGCGACACCGTCTTCGTTCGACGCCTCCTGCGACACACGCACTTTTCCAACGAAAGTGCGCCCTTTCAGGGCTAAGGAACAGGTCCGCAATAACTTCCCGAACTGATCGTGAGCGGCAAGACGCTAGCCGCCGGTTTCTGCAGCGCGACCGGCGGCTAGCGCCCTGCCGCTCACAAGACCGGTGTCTTCAGTACGGGAAGTATTGCGTCCCCGTTCCTAAGGATCGGCGCAGCAATCACTGTCGTGGCCGACGCTGCCAGCGTCGGTTCGGATGCTGGCAGCATCCGAACCGATGCGATGTCAGGCTGACCCACGGCTCACGCCGTGGGCGACGACCTGCCGCCCGCCGGGCTAAAAACAGATCCGATCAGAACCCTTTCCTGATGCGCCCGCCAAAAGTAGC
>JAYTQJ010000210.1:0-4715 GCA_043746775.1 Schlesneria sp. | reverse complement strand
ATCTTGGGCTTCGCGATCGTCGGTCAGTTCGACACCGAGCCGCGCGCCGCCATCACCGCGAGTCGGCTGACGGCTTATCCCTTCTTGCTCATTGCCCTGACCGGTCACCCGCAGCTTCGCCCCCCGCATCACTTCGCCTTCCGCGAACTCTGATACCTTTCCGTCTTTCAGTTGCGTTTACTTTGCTGAGCTGATTCGGTGGGACTCTTGTCCTATTTGATTCGGATGAGTTCCGGGGAGTCCGTCAAGGCTTCAATCGCGGCGATCGTTTCGCGGACGCTCTTGGCCTTCATGCGCATCAGATGCGGTGGGAAGTCTTTCTCATCCTTCTCGAAGTAGTTCGCGATCTTGGTCAGTTCTGGTATGACCGCCTTGGCGTGGGTGCCGTAGGTGAGGAGGATCTTCATCAGCTCAGGGGTGCGAATTTGGCTTTCCCAGGGATTCTGATCGCGGGTGTAGATCACGAGAGCGTTCATGCCTTCTTCAATATGGTGCTGCGACAGGAGACGCAGGCCCTCGACGCGAATCCCGTCGGCGAACATCTCGCCGCTTGGCGCGGGCTGGACGATCGCCTCGTGGATGGCAGGCAGCAGCGGCTTAATCTCTTCAAGCGAGAGACGGCGATAGACGGAACCAATGCTGCCGCGAGCACGACCGTCCTCGTTCTTCAGCCCGGCCCGCACGGCCTTGTAGAGCGAGGGGCGATCCACGCCTTCCAGCGAGCGGCCAAGCATCCCATTACGATCAAACAGAGCGAAGGAAAGATAGCGCTGCTGCATGCCGCGCGGGTCATTCTTCACATCCACCTGAGCCAGCAGTTCGAGCAGTTGCGGCACCGCCTTCGTGGCCGGTGCGCCGATGGCAGCGAGTGCTTCAGCCGCTTTGATGCGGAGCCAGAGGTCTTGATGCGCCAAGGTCGTCCGCAGGGCATCCACGGCCGGTGCTCCACGTCCGCGAAGGAAGATCAAACCCTGGCAGGCACCATAGCGAGCGTCGAGGCTGGCTGAGTCGAGCATCTCGACCAAAGGTGTCACGGGCGCGTTCTTGCGACGCCCCAGAGCCATCGCCGCTCGCTCGCGCACGACGGGCGACCAACTATGAAGGCGCTCGATGAGTTGGTCGTCGCTCAACGCATTGTAGAAACTGTGGCGGTCTTTGTTGTTCCAGCCACGCCCGTCGACGATGAGTGATTGGGCGGCGGCGGCATCGAGTTGCGGCACGGCACCAGCCTTTTTGCCGGTGAGATAAAGCTTCTTCAGCGGCATGGCGTAGGCCAGCAGATAGCCGCCGGTGCTGTCCCAGCCTGCGTAGCTGTCTTCGTCAGGTTCTGGCGGGCCTTGGTGGAGGTAGCTGTGATCCCAACGCCGCGCGAGGTCGAAGTACCAACTTCCAAACTCACTCATCCAGGCACCGGTCGCATTCGGGCCGGACTGTGCGACGCCTGGCATCGCCCAAAGCATGTTGAAGAAATTGCCGGAGTGTCCCGTGTCCCGCTCCGGTCCGTGAGAAGCAACGCTCATACGCGAGAAGAACTCTGCGCCTTTCGATTCACCCATCAGATTGAACAGCACGGCGGCCATTCCGCACTTGCCGTTGTCCTCGTGGTTCTCAATCCAGGGATGGTGATCGCCGTAGGGAATCGCGCCTTTGCCGATGTAAAAGCGAAGCAGTTTGGCACTGCGTTCGATCGCCAGATCCAACGCCGGGTCTTTCACGCCCGCCTCACGGGCCATCACCAGCGAGATCGTCAGAGGCAAACCCGGCGAGTTCATCATCCCGTAGCCGTAAAGTCGTCCGTCGGGCCGAGCGAACCGATGGCCCCACGAACCCACCGCGCTTTGACCGTGGGCAGCTTCGAGCGCGAGCCGCGTTAAGCCCGGCATGACCGAATCATCGCCCGTCGCGAGCTTGTATTCGGCCAGAAACATCATGACGTAGCCGTAATACCAAGTTGCCATCCCTTCGGTTCTGTAGTTCGCGGCCCACTCGGTTTCCTTCTTGATCAGCGGGAGGTAGCTGGGGTCGCCGCTGGCTAACAGAGCGAGCGCATTGAGCGATCGTGGAATGGGGTCCAGCCGCTCGGCATAGGAAGGCTCCGCCATCCGCTTGGCGAGACCCCTGCACCCTCGTTCGAGAATGAGCTTGGACTTCGGGCAATCGAAAGGAGCCGTAGCGCTATAACTTCCGAGCACCGGAAGCTTCAACACGACTTCCGTCGAATTGCCTGCGCGCAACCGAGTCAGGCTGAGATTGCCTTGGCCCGCTTCCGATTCGGCCAGGGTCAGAGCCTTGCCCGTTTCGGTGCGCGGGTCATAGGAAAACGCTTTGCTGCCGACGCCGAGTATCACGTCGCCGACCTCGAGAACGCCGTCAGCGGGCGAGCCCTTCTCGACCTTCTTGATCGTGATCTGGCGGGCATCGGAGGTGACCATCTTGTCACAACGCATCCAGCCCCGCAGGCCCGTGGCACCGAGATTCCAGTCGTGCTTCGGGCCGGCGGCGAAGCTTGACCCATGCGCCGCAAAAACGACGGCGAGTGTGAGGACAATGAGTCTGTTTTTCATGCTGATCACTTCTTGGGTTGGACGGGGAGCTTGGTCATGAAGACGGTCGATGCTGAGATGCGCGACGCGTAACTCTATTTGTAGAAGCTCGGTTTTCTGGGCACGATGTTGAGCTGCTTGTAGGCAAAGCCGCTGTCGGGCGGTTACTCCCCGAAAACCCGCTCGACGTTGTCGTGCGGGCGATAGCCGATGGCTTCCTCGGTGTCGGTTAAGCTCCAGCGCATGCCGGAGTTGTTCGACATGCCGTTGACGATGACGAATGGCTCGCGAAGTTCGGCCGTCAGGCAGCAGTCCATCAGGTGCAGAAAGTCGCCGTCGGAGAGCCACATTTTGCGGAACCATTCGCCGCGTTCGGGCGGCAATGCGCTGGGTTCGTTCGTGCCGCGCCACACCCAGCCGATGCGAACCGCGATCACTTCGAGGCCCCGCGTCGTCGCGTAGTGTTGACCGAGGCGCTCGCCGAACAACTTCGCGGCGGCATAGGGACCGCTGAAGCGATCGGCTCCGTCCGCGAAGTACCGCAGGCCCGGTTTCGAAGGCAGCGATGTTGTGATCGGGATTGGCTCGCCGTCTTGATAGCCCCCCATCACATGGTTCGACGACGCAAAGATCAGCCGCTTCACTCCCGCGCGAGCAGAAGCCTCGAACACGTTGAGCACCGCGTCGATGTTCGGTCCGGTGAGCTCGCCCCAGTCGTGATACGCGACCGGGTTGCCTGCCAAATGCACGACCGCATCGACGTCCGCGAAGCGCGAGACCCAATGCTCGTCCCAAACGCTCAAGTCGCCGTCCGGTTTGTCGAGCAAAACGAGTTCGAGAGGTGAGCGTTGATAGTCGTGGTTCGCTCCGCGAACCAACGCGGCTTCTTTGGTTCCCATTGAATCGTTGGCACGCATTGAAGCGACATCACTGCGAACCAGCGTTGGATCGCGGAGCGATCCACGACTATGGGCGAGCTTCACTCCAAGATTCCCCGCCGCTCCGGTGATCAAGACTCGGCGCGGATTCATGGCTTCGCTCCCGTCATCTCGCTGAGCAACTTGAAGAAGCCGCGCTTGCGAGTGCTGCTGATGCCCCAGTTGACCGGCACGCTTTGATAGCCCTCGTCGAAGCCTTCGTTCTTCATCCGGTAATCGAAGTAGCCCCAACTCGCGTACTCGCCGACTGCCGCCGTGAAGTTGTTGCTCGGCTGATCGAAGTCGAAATGATCGTCCTCGTTGAACAGGATCGGCATCGGACGATAGCCCGGCACGTCGCGTGTCTTGCGAACCATCTCGGTGATGCGATCGGGTTCCTTCACGCCGTTACCGTGCAGCAGCAAGAAGTCGGACGACCTCACAACGTTCTCGCGCGGGATCGCTCCGCCGCCGTAGCTCGTCCCGACCAGCAAGCGCCGACCGTCCTGCTCCGTGTGCCGCACTCGGTCGATCAACTCGTGAATGCGATCGGGTTTGAGGATCTCGTGATCGTAAGCTTTGACGTTGCACTCGTTGTTGACCTCGACGAGCACGTTGCGATATCCGGTCTTCAGCAACCACTTCGTTGCGGCATCGGTCGCGGCGATCACAGCCGCTTCGTCTTTCAATCGCTCATCCTGCCCGAAGTAGAAGTAGCCGACGATCACGACCATCCCCAATTCATCCGCCCGCGCAAGCACTCGCTCCAGCCGAGCGATGTACTCAGGCCGCAATGCACCGGACTCGGTGAAGCCGGAGTTATGCCACGGTTGCTCCTTCGAGTACCCCTGCGGACTCCCTCCTTGCAGATTGACCGTGATGCCGAGCAACCCGTGCTTCCGCCACTCGGGCATCGCGGCCAGAAACTCGCGCGGGTTGCGATCCGCGTCCCAAGTTTTCGTATCGGGATACGCCCAGCGTTCGCGCGTCTGCGGGTTCAAGTCGTCGAACGTCGCCTGCACCATGCGGCTATTGAACAGCAACCCTTCAATCCGCTTGCCGTTCCAAGTTCGCCCCGCATAAGTCGGCTGCTCATTGATGTGAAACGCCTCGCCCACAATCGACACACGCGTGCGCGGCTCAGCGGCGAATGTGAGTCCACAAGCCAAAAGGATCGTGATCAGAGTGAGAGGTAGTTTGGTCATGATGTCTTTCGATAGTCGTGGTTCGCTCCGCGAACCAACGCGTGGTGTAG
>JAYTQJ010000209.1:0-11016 GCA_043746775.1 Schlesneria sp. | reverse complement strand
TGCGGGTTCTTGATTCCCAATGAGAAACCCGCGGCCTTACGGCACGCGGCTCGCCTGATTTCGACTTTTGTAGGTAACGCCTTGAATGGTGAAATGAGGAAACCGTGACACGCCACTGTGGCGGGAATCGGACAGGAACACTCGAACTACTTCTACTGCCGTCCCGAGTTCTTGCCGCGCACCATTGCGGGAGGACGCGATTGTGAGCGGCCGTGCAGGGATCGTTCCGCCTCTTCGGGGCTATGTTCGCGCAGCCAGCCGCGCAGCGGAACATCGCCATCGACGGGATCGTAGGTGCCGTTGGCGGTGAGACCATCGCCCAGCATCTGACGGCCGATCGGATCGAGTTGCGGGTAGAGGTGACCGACGGTCATCGCGTCCTTGGTGCGGAGCCATCGGTAGCTGTAACCCAACCACACGACCTTGCGAGTCTGGTCCCACAGGTTCGGGCTGCGCGAATGCCAGATGCGGCGGTCGATGATGACGGCGGTTCCGGCCTTCACACAGAGTGGCTCGGCCCCTACAGGATTCGACACACCATCCGCCGGACAGTCGAGTTCATCCTGCAACTGTGAGCCGGGCAGAACCAGCGTGTTGCCACGATTGGGCTGACTGGCGTCCGTCAGATAGAAGCCGATCTTGAGCGAGAGCCGAGGTCGAGGATGCGTTTCCAATTCGTCATTCACGCGCATGCTGTCCTGATGCCAGGCGACTCGCCACGTCAGCGCGTGTTCGTCAGCGGGCGGCGTCACGTCGATGTGCGAGTGATAGAGATAGATGTTCCAACCGAGAATGCCCCAGACTTTCGGCAGCGTCGTTGGGCAGGTGACCAGATCGACGAGCGCCAGATCCTCGTGAATGATGTTGGTGATGGACATCAATTTCTGACGGTTCTCAGCCGTTCGTTCGCGCGCATCGACCCGATCGACCGCCGCCAGCAGCCGCGCGTTCAGGGCGGGATCGAGCGCATCGGGGACGACCAAATAACCCGACGTTTCAAAAAAATGGCGTTCTCCCGCCGTCAGTCGATGAGCCAGACATTCGGGATTCATGCGGAGCGATCTTTCGTTTCGAGGTGAATGAAAAACGGAAGTGTGTCGTGTGCGTGGAGGGCGGCAGATGGTCGTCTACGGCGCGAGCCGTGAGTTGAACACAGAATAGACGCTGCTAGTCCTTAAACAAGCGAACCCCACCGGGCTTGTCCCGGTGGAAATAGGTTTTTGCACTACTCAGGACATCACTTGAAATCCAACACGAGTAGTGCAGAAACCCGCGAGCCACCGGGGCAAGCCCGGTGGGGTCGCTTGATTGAGGGCTAGTGCTGAGGGCGAACAGTCTGTGGAAGAACGTAAGGTAAGCCTCTGGCTTGCCCTTCTTCCAATTGCAATCACGGGCAAGCGAGACGCTTACCCTACGTGTTTCAGTAGGCTGCTCAGACGCGCGGTGGAACTCATCAACCTCGCAGGTGCTTCGCGAACCACTCTTTCGTCCGTTGCCACATCGCGTCGGAAAGAACGTGGCCGGTGTTGGCTTCGACGAACGGTGAAAACTTGTCACCTGCGTGAACGCTGTCGTAGGCGCGTTGAATGGTCTCGATCCCCGCGCGAACCTCATCAATCGGGCTACCGCTGTCGGTTTCACCAAAGTTCATCAGCAGTGGGCGCGGCGCGATCAGGGCGGCAATGTCGGGAGTGTCTCCGTGCTGGAAAATGCCGGGAACGAAGTTCGGGAAGCAGTGCAGCATGTGTTCACGATGAATGGCCTTGTAGGTCGGCAAGCAGCAGTTCCCGACGAGGCACTTCAATCGCGGTTCCCATGGCCCGACGAGCCAAGTGTGCGTGGAACCCATCGAGTGGCCGTAGCAGCCGATCCGGTCGGAACGCACTTCGGGACGAGCGACCAGAAAATCGACGGCCCGCCGCATGTCGAGGATGTTCTTCCAAGCCATGCTCTTTCCCGAGACGACGTAGCGCAGGAACTCGAACCGCTCGAAGTTGCCGTCTTTGAGTTTGCCTGTCGGATCGCGTCGTTCTTCAAAGCAAAGCGCGTCGGGACACAGCACGACATAGCCTTCTCGCGCGAGAGCCGCGCCGGTGTGGTGCGTCGGATCGGCCATTAAACCGGCTGGCTCGGACTTCCCCTTCGTCCAATTGCCCGCGTGCTGATGCCAAACACAAACGGCGGGAGCGGGTTTGGCCGCCGTCACTCCGTCCGGAACGAGCAACAGCGCGGGGATCGCATCGTTCGGCTCGGCATCGTAGTAGACCGACTCGATTGTGTAGCCGGGCTGGGTGATGGTCTCGCGCACACGCACGTTGAGCGGACACGGCGCAGGCCACTCGCCCCCCAGACACTTCAACAGATGATCGCGAAAATCAGCGGTGGCCATCGGGTCTCTCCTGTTCCTGCGGATTTCGTCTCACGGTTGAGTCAGTTCCAAAATCACACTCGCGTCCGTCTCCACTTGTTGCCGTTCACTCAGTGCGGCTTGTGCCTCGTCGCCCCCCAGTTTTCTCAACGCCCAAACCACGGCACCGCGCACCAAGGGCGAAGCATCTTGAAGGCTCCCGATCAGGCACGCAATCGCGGCTGAGTCACCACGATTTCCCAGCACGATCGCCGCGTTGCGTCGCAGCCCATCAAAGCCGGGTCGCGCGAGTGGCGAATGATCGAAGCGCGCGTCGAACTGCGCGCGCGTCATCCGTAGCAGAGCGAGGGCGTCGATCGCGTTCAAGTCGGGCTGAGGCTGAAAGGCAGGTTCAGCACTGCGCGGCGACTTGCGATTCCACGGGCAGACCTCCTGACAGAGATCGCAACCGAACAGCCACTCGCCCACGCCGTCACGCAGTGCGAGCGGGATCGAGGTCTTGAGCTCAATCGTCAGGTACGAGATGCACTTTCTCGCGTCGAGAACATACGGCGCGGGAAACGCCTGCGTCGGACAGACATCGAGACACCGCGTGCAGGTTCCGCAGTGCGAGGTCTCGTGCGGCGCGTCGGGGTCCAGTTCGAGGTCGGTCAGCAGGCCCGCGAGCAGCAGCCAACTTCCTGCTCGTTTGTGAATGAGCATCGTGTTCTTGCCGAACCAGCCGAGTCCGGCCAGCCGCGCGAAGTCCCGCTCCAACAACGGAGCCGTATCGACGACGCCGCGCGTGGTGCAACCGGGACGCTGCTCGTGCAGGAAGTCGCTCAGTTGCCGCAGCCGTTCGCGCAGCAAGTCGTGATAGTCCGCCGTCCCCCACGCATAGCGAGCCACTCGACCCTCGTTTGCCTCCGCCGATTGAGGCTCTTCCGTTCTGTAGTTCATCGCCAGTATGACCACGCTGCGGACCGATGCAGAAACATGACGCGGATGCTCGTAAGCGGCGGCTCGTCGCGGCAGGTACTGCATCTCACCGGCGAATCCCGCAGCCAGCCACTCGTGCAGCTTCGGCAATCCGGGAGGCGAGACTGCCGGGGCGACACCGACCAATTCAAAGCCAACTCGCCGCGCCTCAGCCTTCAACGCGCGAGTCAACGCACCTGGCTCGTCTCCGATCGATTCGCCACATGCTGGCTCACTCTCGCTGGTGATCCAATCGAGGGGGCCGAGTGAGCCAGAAGTGTCGGCGTTGAGATCGGCGGCAATCGCCATGCGCGGTGAGTCTCGTGAGTTTCAGGGTTAGCGCGGCACAGGGTACACGTCGCGTGGTCGTCGATGAGCGTTAGCAGCCTGTTGAAAAACGTAACTTGGACGCCCTCGTCCGAGTTTATTCTAGCTGGGAGCGGACGGACGAGGCGTCCATCCTACGGTTCCTCAACAGGCTGTTAGTCCTACGAAGAGCCGAAATGCCAGGCAGTCTGAACATGCGGTCGGCTCTCCTGTCGCGGAGCTACAGAGACCTTTGTCGGGCGCGCCAAGACTGCCCATCCTTTAAACACCACATCACACCGCCCCGAAGTTCGGTCTCTTCTGGCGAATGAACTCGGCGTGGTGAGGAATGTGTCCGGCGATCCGCTTGAGCAGCGTGGCCAGTGTGAGCGGTCCATCCTCGCTGTGAACGCCCACCCGATCGAAGGCGGCTGCGTCGAGAGTCCGCAGAAACCGCGTGACCTGCTTCCGCACCGAGTCGATCACGGCGAGTTCCTCTTCCAGGTCGCGCTGACCATACGCCAGCCTGGCCGCGAACAGATCGGGATCACCCCCGAACAACGTCGGCCGCTCTTCCGCCACGACGCGCTTCATCCGGTCGGCATAAACCAACTCAAAGTCCGAGATGTGGCAGACAACCTCCAGCGCACTCCAACGCCCCGGCGGCGCAGGCGTCCGCACCTGCTCGGCCGTGAGTCCGCGAACCGACTCCCGCAGCAAAGCTGGCCCTGCGGAATAGGCCGTCAGCAATTCTTCAATGGGATTGGGCAGACTCGACATGATGCAGGCTCCTTGGAAAGCATGGGTTTGAATTGGGACGTTCGCGGTGCGCATTGAAGGCGGGGCGCAATCGTTTGGGTGGCCGGGGTTGGAGCCGCTTTGGGCGAAACCCCGGTCGATGGTGAGTTGTCTGTCATGGAATTGACCACTGGTCCTCCAGCCAATCCCACGGGATGGGGTCAGGCTTGAGATCGTTCAGTGGTGTCCCTTCGTACCATCCGGCGCTGGACCACTTCCAATCGCGAGCGTGTTCGACCAAACCCTTGCGAACCGGATTCATGTGAACGTAATCGATCATCCTCAGCAAAGTGCGGGTGGTCGTGATGTTTCGGTCGTGGCCTCGTCCCGGCTGCCAGAAGTGATGCTCGACAGTCTCACCCCGGACCACTTGAATTCGAGTCAGCCAGTCGGAAGCTTCGCGCTTCAAAAACTGCACGGCTTGTCGGCTGACGGGTTCCTTGAATCGCTTGAGGAATTGCGACGTGTCATACACGTCGTCCTGCGGACAGACCACCAAATGCACGTGGTCCGGCATGAAGACGTAGGCCCAAAGCCAATACTTCAATTCGCGGCACGCCTCACGAACCTCGGTTGCCAGCCATTCGCACGTCCGATCCTTGGAGAACATCTGGAGCCGCCGAAAACAGGAGCATGTCAACTCGTGAGCATGTCTCGGATCGTTGTAACCACGGGGACGTTGAACTCTGTCACGGTAGTGCATCGGTGCCTCACGTCGATAACGGCGGGGTGGCCAGCAAGGTGGTGGGGGTGGCCGGGGTTGGAGCCGCTTTGGGCGAAACCCCGGTTGATGGCAAGGACTCAATGAATCACGTCAGGCATCATTGCAAACGCAGGTCGCGTCATCCATCTTGGCACGCGCGAACGTCGTCCAACTTCCCGCCACCGGGGTTTCGCCCAAAGCGGCTCCAACCCCGGCCACCCCGCCGTTAGGGCATACATGACACCACACGAGATAGATCTGAGATTTGCCGCAGAGATTGCGCGAATGAAGAAGCTAACCATCGAAAAGAACAGGCGGGATGGCCGTTGTCTTTTAGCGGTCGCTGTCGCAGGGCTTGTGGCTGCTGGTGTTGCCTTATGGTTCGGCTTGCCGGGACCAGATCGCACCTTCGGAGAGAAAATGGGAGTTTCAGCCGTAGTAGGAATGCTAGTTTCAGTGATAGGGTTTGTTATCTGTTTCTGGACCGACACACCCGCCGCCCCCTATTGTCCGCGATGCAGCTATTGCTGGGGAGTAGCAGAAAACGTGAATGAGTGGCTTAATTGGAATTGTTGCCCTAGTTGTGGACTGAAAGTCAATGATGGCGATGAAGCTAAAGAGAGGCCCTAACCATGCGCTGCAGCGAACCCGGCCGGTGCGCTACTGTTGCAATCGTGGCGTCTCGTGGGCCGGGTCGCTGAGCTTGGGTCGTTAGGCCGCTGCGCACCGCGCCATGAAAACAGTCATCGCATACGCGCTCGTTGTGATTGGGACTCCGGTCTCCGTCGTCCTGCTGATGGCGCGTTTCTCGGGATACCGGTTGTATGAATAAAATCCCGACTAATCAGACGCTTGATATTCACGGGACGACAAACAGTTCCGAGAAGGTCGCTGCGCGGCTCATTGGGGCCGTCGCCTGCGTGGGCCTTGGAACTTACCTTTTGCTACACGTGGAGACCTCCTGGCCACTGTCCGAAACAATCTTCGTGGTTCACACTGTCGCCCTGATATTGTTTATCATTGCTGCGATTTTTCCCTACAACGAGCATGCTTACGTCGATTTTACGGACCGCCAGATTCTGACGCTGAAGCACTATTGCGGGTTTGAGATATCCAAACGCTGTCGTCCTTTGACAGACTTTAGCAACATCGTGGTTCGGCATCTCTGTCACCCCGGTGGCGAAGGGCCGGACACATACACGGGCAGCGTCGGTCTTAAACCTGTGGATGGAAGAGCTGTGCTATGGGTGAAGAGCTTTCCCACAACCGAAGATGAAGTCCCTCGGACTGCTTATGAGTTTGCGAGGAAGTTGCAAGAGATGACGGGATTGCCGGGCGCACCCGGGGGCGAATTCAAAAACGAGTCGCAGTAAATTGAGAGTATGACTTTGGACTGGCCTAACAAAATCGGCAAGGTGGCACGACCAAGATGAGCCGTGATGAGTGTGGCACGCCCTGAGTCTTCGAAGGGCGTGGAAATGAGCGTCTACCACTATCCCACGCCCTTTGAAGACTCAGGGCGTGCCACACATCCGCGATCAAGTGACCAACTCTATTCAACGTCGTCATCCTTCCAATTCGACGCGGCTTTCAAGAGATGCTCGTCGGGGGAGATGCGGAGGTAGACGAGGGACTGCTTCAGGATGCTGGCGGCGGCCGGCGCGGCGACCTTGCCGCCGAAGGTTTCTCCTCCGACCGACGACTGGTTGACGACGACGAGCACCAGCAACTGCGGGTCTTCCACGGGAGCTCCGCACACGAACGAGCTGATGTACTTGCCGTGAACGTACCCGCCGCTCGGCGACAGGCATTGGGCGGTGCCGGTCTTGCCGAAGACGTTGTAACCGGGAACGCGGGCACGCTTGCCGGTTCCTCGCGTGATGACCTCCTGCATCGGACCTGCGACCAGCCAGCGCGCGGTCTCGGGGCTGACGGTCTCTTCGGCGATCGATCGCACGGCGGCGGTCGAGTCATCGGCTCGCGGCATCACGATGCGCGGACGAAGCAGCAGTCCGCCATTGGCCAGTGCCGCGTGAGCCGCGATCAATTGCAGCGGGGTCGTGGCGATCTCGTGGCCCATCGGGATCGAGCCGGTCGAGTAGCTGGTCCACTCTTTGAGCGGCCTCAGGATGCCGGGGAGTTCACCTGGAAGTTCGATCCCCGTCTTGCGGCCGAAGCCGAATAGCGTCGCCGCCGCGAACAACCGCTCGTTAGTGAGGCGCTCGCCGATCTTGGCCATGCCGATATTGCTCGACTTCACCAGTACATCGGTCAGATTGAGCGAGCCATACGGATGATGATCGTGCAGCAACCGGCGGCCCATGCGGTACTGACCGTGCTCGCAATTGAAGACATCGTTCTTGTAGATCACACCTTGATCAAGACCATAGCTGACGAGGAACGGCTTGAAGGTCGAACCGGGTTCGTAGATGTCGGCGATCGCGCGGTTCTTCCAGGCGTCGGCCGACGCGGCTTCGGTCTTGTTCGGGTCGAACGTCGGCCGACTGGCCATTCCTAGCACGTGGCCGGTCTTCGGATCGAGGACCACCGCACAGCAACTCTCCGGCTTCCACTGCGTCATCACGTCATCGAGTTCTCGTTCGGCGAAGAGTTGCACGACGAGATCGAGCGCGAGCTGCACAGACTCACCCGCACGCGGCGGATGCTCGGCATCGTCGAGAATTTCGATGACACGACCGCGCGAGTCGCGTGCGAGGCACCGCTTGCCGTTCTCGCCGCGCAGCACGCGGTCGAACTCTTCCTCGACGCCGCCACGTCCGACGCCGTCGATGTCGCGCAGACCGAGGACGTGCGCGGCGACGACACCCTGCGGGTACTCGCGCCGATACTCATCGCGAAAGCCCCACGTCCCCTTCGGAAGATCGAGTTGGCGAACCCGCTCGACCTCGGCCGAACTCATGCGCCGTTTGACCCACAAGAAGTGCCGGTCGTCTCGCTCGCCAATCTTCTCGAAGAGCGTATCTGCACTGATGCGGAGCGCCGTCGCGATCGCCTGCGCCACAACCCACGGCTTCGCGATGCGGCTTGGCACAACGTACAGGCTGCGCATTGTGAGCGTCGTTGCGACAAGTCGTCCTTGCCGGTCAACGATATCTCCCGGACGAGGCACGATCTCTTCGGCGTACTCACGCTGCCGTTCGGCTCGATCCGCGAAACGATCTTCCTGCCACCACTGAAGCTGCACGAGCCGCAACATCAGCACGGTCCAGCCGATCCCGAGGACCGTCACGACAAACCGCGCCCGGCCGAACACCGGCGGTCGCGGTGTTGATCCATTTGGCACGGCGTTCAAAGCCGGAGGAGCCACGACAACGACCTCATTCCGACGGGTGTGCTGCCGAAGGATTCCAATTCAACAGCGGAGTCCGTCGCACATCGTGACGTTGTGGCTTCGCGGGACGGTGCAGTGTCGCACCGTTTTTCTGGAGCGCGTCGAACAACTTGGCAGGCGCCCCCAATCGTTGAGCTTCCAACTTCAAGCTGGCCTGAGTTTCAACGAGAACTTCCAAGCGATACTGCTGCTGGCTGAGTTGCCGCTTGTACGCGAGGTTCTGCGTCTCCAAGGCCGTCCCCGCCAGCGCGATCGCCACCACCAACGCCAAGGCCGCCCCGAATCGAAAGAACACGGCAAGACTCTCAATGGGAGTGGGAAGCACGAACTTGCATCTGGCACACGAGGCGTGCGGTCTGAGATGAGACATCTGAGCGGGGTGGCTTACGCCCAATGGCACTCACTTTGTGCGATTTTCAAATTGATGGTCCGAGCGACGTAGCTGAATTCGTGAGAATTCAGTCGGCTTTGATGATCGGCTGAAGTCTTACGACTTCAGCTACACATCAAAGTGAGTGCCATTGGGCTTACGCCACCCCGCTCAGAAACACCTCACTCTTGGCCACGCAGTTGAACGAAGTGATCCAGCCCGCGCACCGACTCCACGTCATCGGCTGAGTCGGGGCACACTCACCACCTCAACTCGGCTCGCGTCGCCAGGAAGACGCAGCACCGTGCCGAGCTTGAGCGAGTTGCCGTCCGTGAGGACCTCCCGGTTCATCTCGAAGACCTGCACCCAGCGTGAGGATCGACCGAGATGACGCTGCGCGATGACGCTGAGCGTGTCTTCCTGCCCCACGCGGTACATCGGGACACCGTCGGCCGAGACGAAGAAGCCCGGCACTTCATCCTTGGTGGCCGTTGCCGAAGAGGTCGATCGTGCGACTTGTACCGATCCGGCAAGGACCGGCTCGGCAGGAGCCGCTTGCGGGATCAACGTCGAGTACGTCCGTTCCAATTCTGCGGCCGGAGGCGTCGCGATCGTGACGCCGGGTTTCATTCGCTTGGGATCGGGAATGACGTTCAAGTTGTGCTGCGATAGCGCCATGAAGTACCGCCCCGTTCCGTACTTCTTACGGGAGATCGTCCAGAAGTTGTCGTTCGGTTCGATGTTGTACGTGTCGCCCGGCACGAGCGGTTTTGAGGTTGCTCGCGGCGCGAAGTCTTCATCAATCCGACCCGTGGGTGCGGGACGCCGCGCCGCGCCGAACGGGTCGCTCGCAGGAATGGCCGTCGTTGCCGTGCGCTCTTCACGAGTGAACTCGTTCATCGCACGTTGACTCACCTCGGCGGGGCGAAAGCCGCCCAAGCGGTCCTCGTCAGCGGTGGCGGTTCTGGTGGGTGTTGATTCCGACGCAAACGGACTGGTGGATGGAGGCGATTCAAACGCGGGAGCCTTCATCGCTGGCGGAGCGGTGAGTGGAGCCGTGGTTACAGACGCGGGCTGCGTGGGTTCTTCGATCACGTCGAACGCGGTCGTCGATCGCGACGCGGGTGAACTCAACGGAGCCTCCAAAGCGGGAGTTCGGTCTTGAGCAAAAGCATCGCCCACTTGAGCAGCCGGTTCGCGCGCGTTGCTGCTCGAGAATTGCGGAGCCGCGTCAAACGGATCGGCCTCCACGGCCGGACGCTCGTCCACGGTCACATCCGCCGCAGCGCCGCGCGAAATGGGCTGAGCCACTTCCAACGGAGCCTCGAACGGATCGTTGGCGGCTGCGCTTCGATCCGATTCAATCATGGTTGTTGAGACCGTTGTCGCCGGACGGGCCTCACGCTCAAACGGATCGAAGCTGGTCGCGGGTTCTGACGAAGCTGCTGTCGCAGTCGGGCGCGCGGCTGCGGTCACAGGCTGTGAAAAGGCATCCGCAAAAGCGTCGTCACCGGCGACAGCGGTCGGCAACTTTGGCTTTATTTGAGCAACCGGTTGAACGGGGATGTCATTCGTTTTACGGGCCGGTTTCGAGATCACGTCAAAGGGATCGACTTCGCGCGGTGAGGCACTGACCGCCGCCGGATTGTCAACCAGCGCACCAGGCTCAGCGGCCGCCGCAGGGATAACTCGTCGTCCCAGAGGCCCGCCCCCTACTCCAGCCGTCTCGAACGGAGACGTGTTCGCGTCATCGTCACCTGTGCCACCGCCTTCCGGATTCCCTTCGATCGGTTGTCCGGCCAAAGCTTCCGAGGGGCGATGAATCTTCTTGTAGACCATGAAGCCGAACACGCCGACGAGCAGCATGACCATCAACAGCCCGACCTTGGTTTCGCGCGTCATGAGGGAGGCTCCTTCCTTCCAGAGAACTGAACTCAATCGAATTTTATCTGCGAGGTCCGTGATGAGGTATCTGAGCGGGGCGGCGTAAGCCCAATGGCACTCACTTTGGGATGTAGCTGAAGTCGTAAGACTTCAGACGATCGTCAAAGCCGGCTGAATTCTCACGAATTCAGCTACGTCGCATCGATCGTCAATATTAAATTCGCTCAAAGTGAGTGCCATTGGGCGTAAGCCCCCCGGTTCTTCGCTTAGAGGGCTTA
>JAYTQJ010000208.1:0-11017 GCA_043746775.1 Schlesneria sp. | reverse complement strand
CGAAAAATGAACTTTGAACCACCTGACCCCTGATCGTCCACCACGAAAAGATGATGTGGAGACTCCTAATGCCATCGCCGTTTCCCGGAATGGACCCGTTCATCGAAAGCCAGTGTTGGCGAGACTTCCACACGGCGTTCATTGCCGAGGTGAGAAGCGAGTTGATGGCACAGATTCGCCCGCGCTACATCGTCGTGATTGAGGAGGATGTCTATCTCGCGAGGACGAAGCGCCGTCCGCATCTCGTGGAGCTCAACCTGCTGCGCGGGGCGAACGGCTGCCAACGGTCGAGCCTCGTGCGACGGGAGACTACTTTGCGTTTGTGTTGCGAGTGGAACGCAGGCCGAGGTCTACTCGTGGACGCTGGCCCACCCGCTGACCGACGGCGACCCGGACGTGACGCTCGATTTGCAGACCGTCTTCACCATCACCTACGACCGCGCCGGCTTGCAGTGGGCCGGACAGCGAACCGGTCGTGTTGCGACGTAACTTTTTCGCGATGATGAGTTTGGCTGGGGTCGATGCTTCGTCGCCCCCAGCACAATGCACTTTGTTCTCAATGCTGGGGGGCTCGAAGACTCGACCCCAGCCACTCCTCCGCTGAAAAGGGACGTACGTATGACAGGCCAGATTACGCTGAAGGACTTTGACGACGTAATCGCGGACATTGGAAGCCGCTTTCCACAGCTAAGTGACGACGACTTATTCACTTTGTGGTTTCTGCGTGCCTACGTGACGGAAGACGAGGACACGGCCCATGCGTCAATCGTTGGTGCACCAAACGACAAGAACCTCGATGCAATTGTGATTGATGACAACTCCCATTCGGTATTCATCGTGCAAGTGAAGTTCAGACGAAGCCTCGGCAAGGTGCAGGAAAAAGGCAACGATGTGATTGGTTTTGCTAGCGTGATATCCGAGATCACGACGCCGAATGAAGACACATTCAAAGCGTTTCTCAAGAAAATGGATCCGCTGGTGGAACAGCGGGTAAGGCAAGCAAGGGAAAGTATTCTTGAACGGGGTTACCAGCCGTGGCTTTACTATGCCACTCTTGGGCGCATCAGTGACGTAGTTCAGGATACCGCAAAGCAGCGCGTACGAGCGTCCGGTCATCAGGCAAAAATTGAGTTCATCGATTATGCAAGATCAGCCATTCTCTTGAGAGATTATTTGGATGGAGTAACTCCGCCGGTTCCGGCTTTGATCCTCGAAATGGAAAGCAACCCAGCGGTCAGAGTGAATGGTATTTCGCAGCGCTATGACGAAAACAACGAGATCGAATCTTGGGTGTTTTCCATGAGGGGAGATGCGATTGCGAAGCTATACCAATCGGCGGGAATCAGACTATTTGCTAGGAACATTCGTGGCTTTCTTGGGAAGGACACTGCGGTCAACCGCAGCATGGTTAAAACGCTGGAAATCTCGCCTGATCGATTCTTCTATTACAACAACGGCATCACCATTCTTTGTGACGAAGCGAAGAAGGATTCACAAAAGGGGAAAGACGAACTTCACGTGAGCAACCCGCAGGTCATCAACGGACAGCAGACGACTCGCACGCTAGCGAGTCATCCAAAACTTGCGGGAAAGGCCACCGTCTTGGTGAAGGTCATTCGGGTTACTCGCCAGCCTCACCACGACAAACACTTTGACGACTTGGTCTCCAGCATCGTTGCTGGCACGAATTGGCAAAACCCCATCCGCCCATCTGATCTGATGACGAATCATCGGACGCAAGTTGCCATCGAACGTGAGTTGAGAAAGTTCGGTTATGCATACCTGCGGCGGCGGCAAACAAAGAGTGAAACGGCGAAAGCCTTGGGGAAAAAGTCTGTGAAGATCATTCCAAAGGAGGACATGGCCCAGATTGTGGCGGCTTGCGACATTGACGCCCGCCATTCACGCAGCGCGCGTGAGAAACTCTTCAGCGAACAATTCTATGACCGCGTGTTTCCAAACTACGAACCATTGTTCTACTTGACGCGATATTGGGCCATGAATGAAGTTCGCCGACAGGCTCACGGGGTTCAATTCAACCGCGAAGCTCGCTGGCTCGTTCTACAAGCTGTTTGGGAATTTGTTCGCCCAATTCTGACAACTGACAACAAGAGACGTGCCTTCGTCAGATTGAGTGAAAAGAAAGACCCCGTGATCGCCGAGTCATTGAAATCTGCTGTGGAACATTTGTTTGTGTTCGCTCAGAAGTATTACTCTTCTCGGAAGGGAAAAGGGGAAGAGATGCTCCCTCCCCCTACGTTCTTCAAGGGCAAACACGGTTCCGGGAAGCCGTTTCTGGAGGAGTTACAGCAGAGTGTCAAAACGGTTGCTTTTATGGCAAAGCAGATGGAAAAAATGGCGCAAGCCCTCACCTGAGATTGGGGGGGCGGGGTGGCTGGGGTCCACGCTTCGTGGCCCCCAGTCAGCGGTCACTTCTGAAGTCATCTCACCCTGATCGCTGGGGGCGGCGAAGCGCCGACCCCAGCCACACGGGATGCAATTGCTCCGTCTTGTTGGCTATGTTGGCACTCTCTCTCGTCACAACCTCCGCATTGCCATTGGGATGTTGCAACATGAACAAGCGTCGTCACCGAATCAACTTCAACGACCCCGGCCACGCACACCAGTTGAACTTCTGCTGCTACCACAACTTCCCGTTCTTGAAGGCCGAGCGAACCTGCGAATGGCTGCGAGATGCCATCGACGAGGCTCGCCAGAAATTCCACTTCGCGTTGTGGGCCTATGTGTTCATGCCGGAGCATGTTCATTTGATCGTTTGCCCGCGCGATGCCGAATACGATATCGCCCGGATTCGCAAGGCCATCAAAGCTCCCGTGGGAAGCAAGGCGATGGCCTACATCAAGGAGCATGCGCCGGAATGGCTGCCACGACTGACACGGGTGCGCGGCCAGAAAACGGAACACCTGTTCTGGCAGTCAGGGGGCGGCTTCGACCACAACATCACCGAAGGAGACACGCTGTTGGTCGAGATCGACTACATCCACATGAATCCGGTACGACGCAATCTGTGCCAGCGCGCCACAGACTGGAAGTGGTCGAGTGCCGGTTGGTATGCCGGTGATCTGACAGGTCCACTCCAGATCGATCCGATCCCGCCGGAGTGCCTGTTCGACTGCAAGTGATGAACAGATGGGGTGGCTGGGGTCCACGCTTCGTGGCCCCCAGTCGAGGTCAATCTTGAAGTTGTCTCACCCTGATTGCTGGGGGCGGCGAAGCGCCGACCCCAGCCACACCGCCGACTCCAGCCACTCCGGATGTCTTTGTTCCATGATGTTGACAAGGTTGGCATTCTCTTCGGTGTTGACTCTCTCTCACTTCAACCCCCACTTTGGCGTTGGGATGTTGTGAACGTTGAACCGCCTGCCCCAGTTCGCTCGCAGGGTGGCACCGTAAAGATCAAGATGGTGCCGGGCTTCAAAGCCAATGATGGGAACGAACAACACCAGGACGAGCTGCCACACATGTTGACATCGCTGTACGAGTTATCGGTCTTGCTCGGTGGGCTGGCGTTGCTGACGGTGTTGGTGGTGCAGGGGCGGAGCATCTTTGTTGTCGCTCCGTTGTGTGCGTTGGTCACGGTGACGTTGAGTGGCGTTGATCCGCTGGCTGCGATGACCGGGCCGTACATGACGGGGTTCGCTGACTTTGTGCGGTCGTTCTATTTGATCGTGGCGCTGGGAGCGGTGTTCGGCAAACTGATGGAAGAGTCCGGGGCGTCGGTGAGCATCGCCGACTCGATCGGTCGGCGGTTGGGGGCGCATCGCGCGTGCTTGGCTGTGGTGCTGGCGTGTGCGGTGCTGACGTATGGCGGGGTGTCGGTGTTTGCGGTGGGGTTCTCGGTCTTTCCGCTGGCGGTGCAACTCTTTCGTCAGGCCGATCTGCCGCGACGGTTTATTCCCGGTGCGATTTGTCTCGGGTCGATCACGTTCACGATGACTTCGGCCGGTTCGCCTGAGATTCAGAATCTGATCCCGATCAAGTATCTGGTCGATGCGGCGACGAAGATTCCGCTGACGAATGCCCGCGCGGGGTGGCCGGTCAGTTTGATTGTCGGTTCGCTGATGTTCTTGGTCGGACAGCTCTATCTCGACTGGGCGATTCGTCGGGACGTGCGACGCGGCGAGCGGTGGGAGGATCGGGCGAGTGATCGCGTGGATCGGAATTCGGCAGGGTTGCCGCGCGTGTGGCGAGCCATCGCGCCGCTGGTGGCGACGGTGGCGGCGCTCAATCTGTTGCCGTGGTGTTGTCGCGCGATGGCGTCATCGAGTGAGGCGGCGTTCGCCGCGATGGGCTTCGTGGGGGCGAGGCTGACCAAGGTGTTGGCTCATGTGCCGGAGGACCCGACGTTGTCGATCTTTCTTGGAGTCGTTGCGGCGTTCGTCTTGCTCGGGCCGCATTTGAAAGACGGTTGGAAATGTTTGGGTGAGGGCTTCACGAACGGGTTCCTCGCCATCGGTTCGACGGCGGCAGTCGTGGGGTTTGGAGCGGCGGTCAAAGACCTCCCCGCGTTCCAGAACGTCGTCGCGTGGGTGACGCACATTCCCGGTGATCCGTTACTCGGCGCGGCGCTGGCTGTCGCAGTGATCGCGGCCATCGCAGGATCGGCCTCGGGCGGACAGGCGATCGCGCTGCCGATCCTCAGGCCGATCTACATTGATGAATTGGGAGTCGCTCCGCGCGCGTTGCATCGCGTGGTGGCGATTGCCTCGGGTTCGCTCGACACACTCCCCGCGAACGGCTTCGTCGTGATGCTGATCCGCGTGATCTGTGGCGAGACTCACGCCCGCGCTTACGGCCCGATCTTTGTCACGACAGTGCTGATCCCGCTGGGCGGGACATTGCTCGCGATCGGGCTGTTCAAGCTTGTGCCGGACTGGGCGAAGATGTGAGATTGGCCGGCGATACCAACCCGCAGCGTGAGCAAGGATGACGGATCGCGATTCCTTGCTTAGGATCGGCACATCAGTCTGTGTCGTCTTTCGCTCCGCGAAAGAACGTCCTTTCGCGGAGCGAAAGACGACAATTGCGACAGTTGTTTCTGCGTCGGTCCTTACGCTGCGGTTCTCGCATCCTTGCTTACGCGGCGGGTTGGTGTGGGCGAACTTTTCGCTGGTTGCCGATGATTTCCGATCCCTCATTTTAAGTGAATGACGATGACCAACGACGCGGTACTCACGGTGCTGATCTTTCTGTTCGCGGTGTTGTACTCGTCCGTCGGTCATGCGGGGGCGACGGGCTACCTCGCGGCGATGGGGTTGATGAGTCTGGAACCCGCCGTGATGAAGCCCGCCGCGCTGGTGTTGAATGTCCTCGTTGCGAGCATCGGGACGGTGAGGTTTGCGCGGGCGGGATACCTGCCGTGGCGAGTCCTCTGGCCGTTTGCGGTCGCTTCGATTCCGTGTGCGTTTCTGGGCGGAGTGCTGACGCTCCCGGCATCGTTGTTCAAGCAGTTGATCGGCGCGATGTTGCTGATCGCGGCCACGAAACTGTTTGTTCAACCGGTGACGGACAAGGCGGAGGAGTGCGTGCCGCCATCGTTTTGGTGGTCGCTACCCGTCGGTGGGCTGGTCGGTTTGGTGGCCGGACTCACCGGGACAGGTGGAGGCGTGTTGTTGACTCCCGTGCTGCTGTTCATGCGCTGGGCGAAGACACGCGATGCGGCGGGAGTCTCGGTGGCGTTCATTCTGGTCAATTCGATTTCGGGCTTGGCGGCGCAGGCGAGAGCCGTTCCGTTGTTGCCCTCTTCGATCTGGCTTTGGCTGGTTGCGGCCGGGCTAGGCGGGATGATCGGAACACAACTGGGAACGCGCCGTCTGGCCGCTCCTGTGCTGCGGCGGTTGCTTGGCGTGGTGCTGGTCATCGCGGGAGTGAAGATGCTGGTGGATGAGGTTCGGCCGAAGATGGTTCGCGTCGAGGCTGCTCCGCAGGCAGCACGGTGATTTGAGCAACACCAACCCGAAGCGTAAGCGAGGAGGGCCGCTTCACGCGACTTTGATCTGGGGGGCTTGGGACGCTCGTCCTCGCTCACGCTTCGGGTTGGTGCTCAGCCGCGCACCTTGTAGCCGAGAGTGGTCAGCAGCGTGCGTAGCCGTTCGATGTGATCACCTTGAATTTCGAGTGACTCGCCATCGAGTGTCCCTCCCGCTCCACACGAGTTTTTGAGTTTGGCCAAGAGGGCCGAGAGGTCGTTCGCGTCGATAGCCAATCCGCGCACGACGGTGACGACTTTGCCCTTCTTGCGTTTCTCGACCGCCAACTTTGCCGTCTGCTTCTCTGGCGCGATGAGTTTGTTCGGTACTGCGACCGGTGGACACGAACACTCGCTCTCCAGCTTCTCGCACCGCTCACAAACCGGTGGCCGATCCCATTGCGTTCCGGCGAACAGACCCATTGTTTGTGACCTTTGGTGTTGAGGGGCGTGTTGGGCGAGCGGCAAGACTTGTCTGACCCACACCAACCCGAAGTGTGAACGAGGGCGAAGTCGATCGACATCCTCGTTCACACTTCGGGTTTGGTGTCCACGGGTAAACCATTTGTTGCCGCTCGCCTTACGAGAGGAAAGAGTTCCAGCCGACAGCGAGTTGTGGGACAGATTTGTAACCTGTTCGTCCGGTGCTTTCATGAGATTCGGGCAGGTTACAAACCTGTCCCGCGAACCGATGGTCGCGAGAGTCGGAGGCTGAGTTGAGAAAGCCTGTTTGACGCCAGTCTGGGGAGCCGAATAGAATCGGGACCGGCCGATGCGAACGGCCTCCCACCTTGTTGCCCGTCTGATTTTGAACGGTTGTTGCGGCCGTCTCGGTTGTGATGACTCCTGCCGATTTAGGGGTGTCTTCCAGAACTCCTCACCCCTGGCCCCTCTCCCGACCACCGAAGCGGCGGTGCCCGAGCCGGGGCGAGGGGTGAAATGCTCCGAGCCATTGCCTCTGCTACTGAAAGGGTTTGCCATGTTCCGACTCGATCTCGGTTCGACCGGTCGTTACTGCGATGGGGTGTCTCGCCGGAGCTTTTTCCAAGTCGGGTTGGCTGGGATGGGGATGGCCGGTTTGCCGCAGATTTTGCGAGCGAAAGAGGCGTCGGTCGAGCAGGGGGCTTCGGCGAAGAACACGTCTGTCATTTTGATTTGGCTCGACGGTGGGCCGAGTCACATGGACCTGTATGACCTCAAGCCGCAGGCTCCGGCCGAGTACCGGGGCATCTGGAATCCGATCAAGACGAACGTCGATGGCTTTGAAATTGGCGAGCTGTTTCCACTTCAAGCCAAGTGTGCGGACAAGTTCTCGCTCGTCCGTTCGCTCTATCACAACAACGGCGATCACTTCGCGGGCGGGCACCTGATGCTGACCGGTCGCGGTGGAGCGAGCGGTGCGGATACTGCGGGAAAGTCGCCATTTGTTGGTTCGGTGGCGACGAAGGCGACCGGCGCGCGGCAACCGGGGATGCCGCCTTATGTCGCGGTGCCGTATGCGTCGAGCATCGGGCTGAGGCCGGGTTACTTCGGGGCCAATTATGTCGGTGCGGCGTACAACCCGTTCGAGACGGATGGCGATCCGAATGCGTCGAACTTCAGCGTGCAGAACATTCAAATGCCCGGTGGCATGACGGTGCAACGGCTCGATGATCGGGCGTCGCTGACAAAGGGTTTCGACAAGCTGCGACGCGATGCCGATGCGTCGGGGTTGCTCAACGCGATGGATCGATTCGACCGCCAAGCATTGGAACTGGTGACCGGCTCCGCCGCGCGTCGAGCCTTTGATCTCGGACAAGAAGATCCGCGACTGCGCGACCGGTATGGCAGGCACAGTTGGGGTCAAAGCACTCTTTTGGCGAGGCGACTCGTCGAGGCGGGGACCACGTTTGTGACAGTCCATCTCGGCGGCTGGGACCATCACTGGGACTTGAAGAAGGGGATGGAGAACTATCTTCCGATGGTCGATTCGCTCGTGTCGGCTCTGCTCGAAGATCTGTCGCAACGCGGATTACTTGACCAGACGTTGGTGATGCTGTGTGGTGAGTTCAGCCGCACGCCTCGCATGAACGACGGCGGCAATGGCGGTGCTCCAATGAGCATGGGGACTCCCGGACGCGATCATTGGGGCAACGCGATGTTCTGTTTGCTGGGGGGAGGCGGAGTGAAGGGGGGCCGCATCGTGGGATCGACCAACCGATTGGGCGAAGTTCCGCAGGACCGCCCGATCACACCTGCGGACATTCATCACACAATGTTCCAAGTGCTGGGCGTTGATCCGAATGTGAGCTTCTTGAATCACAGCGGTCGCCCAGTCGCCGCGCTCGAGCCGGGAGCGGTGATTCAAGAGTTGTTCTGATCGGCGGAATACGACTGCGGAAGTACGGACTTGTTGCAGACCAGCCAGCTTTGTCCGCGTCTCCGACTGCTTGCCGGACGGCGGCGGGGGGGCGGTTCGGCTCTTCGAGTCAGAGAAATCGAGTGAAACCTGCTTTTGACGAAGGAAATGCGGTGATTGCCGGGCCGCTTCCTTGACACTTCTTTTCGGGTTCTCGTACCATCCCGCCCCTTGTCACGGGGAGCCTTGCCGCCGCTGAGTGCGAAGGGTTGGCCCGGATTGAATTTCGTCCCTGCAATTTAGAGTTGGAAGCGACCGCAACATGGCCGTACCGAAGCGAAGACAATCGAAGGGCCGGTCGCGTCGCCGACGAAGCCACGATGCCCTTAAGGTTCCGCAGTTGCATCACTGCCAGCAGTGTCAGACTCGCATCCAGACACATGTGATTTGTCCCACCTGCGGCTATTACATGGGACGTCAGTTGCTCGAAGTCGAGGAATAGACCTCCATGCGGATTGCCTTGGACGCGATGGGTGGCGACTTCGGCGCGTCACCCAATATCGACGGAGCGATTGCCGCGCTGAAGGACAATCCCGATCTGCAAGTGACGCTCGTCGGCGACCTGCCGACGCTCGAACCGTTGATTGCCAAATCCGGGTATTCGGGCGGTCGCCTGCACCCGCATCCGGCCGAAGGCTGGGTTGAGATGGGTGAAAAGCCGATTGAGGCTTTGCGATCGAAGCCGAAGTGTTCGATCACTGTTTGTTGGCAGTTGATGGCCACGCAGCAGGTGGATGCGGTCGTGAGTGCCGGTCACACGGGAGCCGTTGTCGCTGCGGGGCTGCGGACTCGGCTCTTCTTGAAGGGCGTTAAACGCCCCGGAATTGCTGTGGCGCTTCCCACCACCAAGGGCAAAACTGTCCTGATGGATGTTGGGGCCAATCCGGGTGCTCGTCCGGAACACCTCGTTCAATACGGTGTGATGGGGTCGATCTACTCGCGTGAAATGTTCGGTGTTGATCGCCCGTCGGTCGGCTTAATGAACATTGGCAGTGAGGACGGTAAGGGGACGGATGTCGTCCGTGAATCGCACTCGCTCTTTTCGCAGAGTGTCTTCAGCGACCGGTTCCTTGGAAACGTTGAGGGACGCGATCTTTACACCGGAGCCGCAGATGTCGTGATCTGCGAAGGCTTCGTTGGCAACGTGTTGCTCAAAGCGGCCGAAGGTCTGGCTGAGATGATGTTGAAGACGGTCGCGGCCGAGGTTCTCGGAGCATTGAACGCCGAGAAGGCTCTGGCGATGCAGGCCTTTCACAACTTGGCCAAGCGGTTCGAGTACCACGAAGCGGGCGGCGCTCCGCTATTAGGCGTCGATGGCATTTCGATCATCTGTCACGGCTCGAGTACCAGCCGATCGATTCAGAATGCTCTCCGGTTGGCCACGACGTTGAAGGCTCGCCGTCTCAATGAGCAGATCATCGACGAGCTTTCGCGAGAGCCTTCGACTTCTGTGGCGTGAGGCCGGTCAAGTGGCGGTGGCCAGAGTTGCGGTTTCCGCGTCTTTTTGCTTTCGACACACGTTCCACTGATCGTGAGTTTTGAGGAGTCTTTGATGAGCCGCATTGCATTTCTGTTTCCGGGGCAAGGTGCTCAGCACGTTGGAATGGGGGCGACCCTCGCAGAGAAGTGCCCCGCAGCAAAGCGGCTGTACGAACGGGCTGGCGATGTTCTTGGGTATGACCTTGCCTCGCTCTGCTTCGCAGGTCCGGCCGAGCGACTCAACACGACAGTGATCAGTCAGCCCGCTCTGTTTGTGAGCAGCCTTGCCGCTCTGGAAGTGTTGAAGGCGGAGCGACCGGAAGTGGTGGAATCCTGCTCGTTCGCAGCGGGGCTCAGTTTGGGAGAGTACACCGCGTTGACGTTTGCCGAGGCAATGACGTTTGAAGAGGGCTTGCGAGTCGTGCAGGCTCGCGGGGAAGCGATGCAGGCGGCGGCGGATGCGTTCCCGTCAGGGATGGTCAGTGCGTTGCTGCTTGATCGAGAGCAAGTCGCCAAAGTTTGTGCGGAAGCTTCGGTCGGAAGCCAGATGTGGATCGCCAACTATCTCTGTCCCGGCAACACGGTTCTTTCAGGAGACAAGGCTGCGTGTGACCGTGCGGCGACTCTGATAGAACAGGCAAATGGAAAGCCGATTCCGCTGACGGTAGCAGGGGCATTTCACACGCCACTGATGCAGTCTGCCTGCGAAAAATTGTCCGAGACTCTGAGCAATGTGGCGATGCGGACTCCCCGCATTCCCGTCGTTTCCAACGTGGATGCGAAACCACATTCGGATACTGAGGACATTCGCGGAGTCTTGGTGCGGCAAGTGACTCAACCGGTTCTTTGGGAAGACTCTGTTCGGTGGCTACTGGCTCAAGGAGCCGATTCGTTCTTTGAGATCGGACCCGGAAAAGTGTTGAAGGGGTTGCTCAAGCGGATCGACAGGAAAGTCAATTGCGAGTCGGTCAACGACACGCCGTGAGGGCTTGCGGGATCCGTCGCGTGACCGAATCTGTCGTTTCACTGGCACCGCCTGTCAGCGACGGTTCTTGCCGAAGCGAGTGGTTGTGATCGCGAATCTCATGGGTTGGAAGTAGGGTCGCAGCCTCAGGACCTGTCCCAGAACAGCTCCGCCGTTTGTCGTCTTT
>JAYTQJ010000207.1:0-11023 GCA_043746775.1 Schlesneria sp. | reverse complement strand
CATCCAGACCGGCAAGATGGGCATGGTCTCTCGAAAGGTCGAGCGGTCGATTCCCAATTTCGCGGGCCTGTACCTGCCGCCGATCATGGAAGACTTGTGCAAGTACGATCAGGGGATGGTACTGCTGGCGGGGGTGACGGGTTCTGGAAAATCGACCACGATCGCCTCGATGCTCGACTGGATCAACCACAACTACGGCAAGCACATCCTGACGATCGAAGACCCGGTCGAATTCGTGTACCAGGCCGACAAGAGCCTGCTCAATCAGCGTGAAATCGGTTGCGACGTGTGCGACTTTCACACCGCGATGAAGCATGCCGTGCGACAAGACCCCGACATCATGCTCGTGGGTGAGTTGCGCGACAAAGACACGTTCGAGACGGCCATGCACGCCGCCGAAACGGGGCACCTCGTGTACGGCACGATCCACGCCTCGTCGGCTCCTTCGACGATCGGTCGTATTCTCGACCTCTTCCCGCAGTCGATGCACAACGCCCTGCGGTCGTCGATGGGCTTCAACATGAAGGCCATCGTCGCTCAGAAGCTGCTTCCCACGATCAAGGACACCCCCAAACGAGTCCCGATTTGCGAGATCATGCTCTTCAACGGCACGGTCCGAAAACTGATCCTCGAACACATGGACGAGAAGCTGCCAGCAGCCATGCGCATCGGCAAATCGGATGGGATGCAGCAGTTCAACGACAGCCTGTACGACTTCATCACGCGCGAGTTCGTCAGTCGGGCCGAGGCCTTTGAGATCAGCCCCAACGTCGAAGAGCTGAAGATGATGCTCAAGGGCATCAACGTGAAGTCGTCCGGTATTCTGTGAGGGTTTGTGCGGCGCGAGGATCGGCCAGCAATTCCTGTCGTGTTTGTCGCCTTTCGCTCCGCGAAAGAGCGTCCTTTCACGGAGCGAAAGATGACACTAACCGCTCCGCCGATCCTGTCCGTTCACATTGTGCTGGTGCCTCAAAAAAACGACGCGGCGTGTGTTCCACACGCCGCGTCGTTCGTTTCATCCCGTTCTCGATTCAAATCCCGACACCGTGTCAGATGCCGGGAATGTCGAGACGTTCGGTCTCGGCAATCTTGCGGAGCTTCTCCAAAGCGCGGGCTTCGAGCTGCCGGATTCGCTCCTTCGTCACGCCCAGCTTGGTGCCGACTTGTTCGAGTGTCAGCGGACCAGCCCCTTCGCTCAGGCCAAACCTCGACACAATGATGTCGCGTTCGCGGGTTGGCAGTTGTGAGAGGATGCCCATCAGCGCGACATGCTGCTTTTGGTTGATCGCCTCTTCGGCGACTCCGTCTGTGCGACGATCAGAGGACTGGCTGAACAGTTCGTCGGAGCCGGTGCGGAAGCGGTCCATCTGCGTGTACTCGGCGGGGATCGACCTCGCGTAGTTCTTCATGATGGCCCAACTGGCGTACGTCGAAAACTTGAAGCCGCGCATGTAGTCAAACTTCTCGATGGCTCGCAGCAGCGACATATTCCCGTCACTGACCATCTCAAAAAAGCTGACATTCGGCTTCATGTGCTTCTTGGCGATCGAGACCACCAGCCGCAGGTTGCTGCGAATGAGGAAGTTCTTCACCTCACCCGCCTGTTTGACGAGTCGCTCGATCTCATCCATGTCGCGCGTCTTGGGTCGCACGGGATCGAGCCCCTTTTGCAACTCGGCCGCGCGGCACTTCAAATAGTTCATCTTGCGGAAGTAGTAGACCTCTTCTTCCTTGTTGAGGAGCGGGATCGCGTAGAGGCTGTCGAGGTACGGGGGCAAACCGGGAGGTGCTTTGACCAAACCGTCCCGACGATCGGTGGCAGGCGGTGGTGCAAGAATGACAGTCTCGGCCTCGACCACGTGGAACTCGGGTGAGTCCATGAAGTCGATCGGCTCGTGCAGCATCAGCTCGGCGCGGACTTCAGCGACGAGGCGATAGATGCTGGGGCGAGTCCGATGGAAATCGTGAACGAGCGTTTCAACGGCCACACCGCGACTGAAGCGGCGGTAGATTTCGCGCTTCTGTTCTGAGGTCAGCGGTTGTGTGGAGTTCGGGAACACGGCGGTTTCCGGATGCTCTTTGTCGAAGTTCTTGAGGGTGTAGCGGACGGTTTCGGGCGACCGTCCAAACTTGCGAGCCAAGCGATGATTGATGTCCGTCGGGCAACCGCCTGCTCGGGCCAGTCGCCGAGCACGTTGAATGAGTTGCTCGCGATCATCGAGCGACAACTGACTGAAGTTCGTCCCGCGATCGACTTCCCGCGAGTGCTTGCTGACGAAATGCTCGACCGAAGACTTGAGAAAGCCGACACGCTTGCGACCGCCAAAACGGAACCGGCGGCTGACAAGACCGCGATCGCGCCAGCGCGAGACGGTCTTCGTTGAAACGTTGAACCGGCGGCTCACGTCTTCGACCGTCCAAACTTCTTCGCCCGCGTTGTCGGCGGGGATGTCGGCACTGTCCGACAAATCTTCCACGAAGCAGCGCAAGTCGTGAACGGCTTCATCGCTGGTCAGCACGAGATCGGGATACATCTCACCGCGGTAGCTGGTGATCTTTTCGCACAACTCGGGATAGCCGAGACTCGCGTTCGGTTGCAGCTCGTTGAGCAGACTTTCGGCGCGGTCGATCTGCTTGAGCCGGGCTTCACGCGGCGCGAACTTGATCTGCTGATCGCGAAGCTGCTTCATGGCGGGGTTGCGGTAACGTGACATCATGATGTCTCCTCCTGACGGCGAGGTGGCGGTCAACCACTCGTCGCGCCGCCTGACGGCACTGGCCGGGGCGATTGTCAATCTGACAGCGAACACACAGAGCAACAGCCGAGTTGCAAAGCCAGTGCCATCGCTGGCCGGGTCACACACTCGTCAGCCAAATGACCCGATTGAGAAGACTCGCATCCTCATCAAACCGTTCTTGCCGCCCGCTTACGCCGAACGAGACACGAAGATCAGAAAAAATGTTCGGCAGGGAGAAAAAGAGTGATCTTGAGTTCAAGACCACCCTCGACGAACCGCGCGTCTCGACCACACCTTCATCGACGAATCGACCTCGTCGTGAGAAGAACTTCTGATGACCGCCAATCGACCGAAACACTGCGCAGGGGCGTTTCATTCGTCCCGACCAGCGCCGGTCTCAGCCCCGCGTTGCGATGTTTTTCTCTACCCGAGCGACAAATCCTGACGAACGGACTCACGCACGACATCGCTTACGGACTTCACCGTACTACCGTTTGAACTTCGCTCGGGGCAATCGCCTTGGCCGGAACGCCACGCACTTTCACGAATCCAGAAATGCCAACCACCACGGCCGCCATCAGGAGGATGACGCTTTGCCATCGCTTGGAGTTCCGCCGCATTCCCTCAAAAGTTTTCGAGCGTCCGACCAAGGCCGATGCGATGAAGAAGATGCCCAGCGAGAGGAGAATCTTCGTGCCGACGAGCGGGTGGTACAGCTTGTCTCCCTTGTGCAACGGAATCTGCACGACGAGATAGTTGTAGAGACCGCTGGCCAGAAACAGCGCAATCCCGCCGTGAACAAACTTCTTCCACGTCTTCATCACCAACTCTTTGAGCTTCGCGTGATGTTCTTCGGGAAGCTGGGCCGCCGCCGGGGCGAGGACAAACCGTAGAAAGCAGGTCCCTCCCACCAAGACGATGGCGGTACCGATGTGAGTCCAACGCGAGACGATTGCGATCCAATCCATGATGTCGTGACTTTCAAGTTGTGAGGTACGGAACAACCAGTTGCGTGCGGATTCTAGTCGTGCCACCTCCCATTGCCACGTCGCTCGAACACCGTGTTACCGCTGGGAGTCACATTCAAGACCAACCCGAAGCGTAAGCGAGGGCGAAGTCGATCGCCCCCTCGTTCACACTTCGGGTGAGTGTGGGTCAGGCCACTCTCCCAGAAACTTCTCCGCCCAAACTTGATCCGCGATGGAGTCGATGCGTTACGATGCCCCGTGTCGGGGTCAACAAGTTCTCGCCCGACAACACCACCTATCTGGGAGGAACCGCTCCATGCCGAACAACCTGTTGAAATCGTTCTTTGTAACTGGCCTGATGGGAACGCTGCTGTGGTTGGCTCCGGCGCGGGTTTCTGCCGCCGACATCTCCGACGCTGGCGGCTTCTTTACCTCCGACACACTTGCCACGGTCAACAAGTCGATCACCGAGCTTGAACAGAAGTCCGGGCACACCGTCCGCTTCGAGACCTTTGCTGCCGTTCCTGCCGACAAGGTCGAGACCGTCTCAAAGATGGACGCCAAGCAGCGGGAAGCGTTCTTTTCGAGTTGGGTGCATGACCGAGCTGAAGCCACGCAGTCGCGAGGCATCGTCGTGTTGATGTGCCGACAGCCGTCGCATCTCAACGTCTGGGTCGGCAAGCCGATCCAACAAGCCGGTTTCGGAGCGGCTCAAGCCCAGACCGTGAAGGAGGCGATGCTCACGAGCTTCCGTGCGAAGGAGTATGACAAGGGGCTGACGAACGCGGTTTCGCTACTATCGACGACGTTCTCAGGATTGAAGGCCCCCGCTAGCAAGTCGGCATCAGCCACGCAAACCAAGCACGCTGGCCAACCCACACCGGCGGCAGTCAGGCACGTCCCCGCAGCGAGCGTTCCCGCGCAACACGCCCCACTTCACGCCAACCAAGCCTCCGCTTGGCCGGGGATCATCACCGTGTTGATGCTCGTCGTCGGCGGAATCTTCGCGGTGTCGATGATCGGCCGGATGTTCGGTGGTGGCAGTCAAAGTCACGGCGGATATGGCGCGCCGGGTGGTGGCTACGGCGGCGGTGGTGGCTTCATGAACGGACTGGCTGGCGGGATCTTCGGAGCGGTCGCGGGCAATTGGCTCTACAACCAGTTCTCGGATCACAGTGCCTCGGCCGGTGAACACCATTCCCATGGAAGTTCGCTCGATTCGAGTGACTCGTCCAACGGCGGCGGCTTCGATTCTGGCAGCGGCTCGTCAGACACCGGGTTCAGCGGCGGGACCGATTTCGGTGGTGGCGACTTCGGCAGCGGAGACTCGGGCGGCGGTGGCAGCGATTTCGGTGGCGGCGGCGATTTCTAAGGTCGCCACCCGTAGCACTGGCGGCTCGCCTGTACATTTCTAAAACCAGCCGTAGGGTGTGTGGAGTCTTCGGAACACACCATTGTGAGTGCGACGCTCCTCGAACCGGTGCGTTCCGAAGACTTCACGCACCCTACATCAATTAAAAACAGCGAGAGCAGGCAAACCGCCTGCTCTCCGTTTTTCCACTGCCCATAGAACGCTCTACCGTTTGGCCTTCACACAGCGAAAGCCGATCGCGTCATCGGCCGTGGTCAATGCCGCCCTGCGCCGGGCCGAGCTACTCAGCTTCTCGAACGACTCCTTCCAAGAGCCGCTTCTCAGTGTGACCGCCTTCTCGTCGCGATCAGGTCCGGCGGGTGAGGTTCCGTCCTTGGAAGCCTGTTTGTAATCGGGAGTCCATTCATCGGATGTGAACTCCCACAGATAGCCGTGCATGTCGTACAGGCCCCACGGGTTTGGCTTGAGGACTCCGACAGCGGGGTCGTTCCCCGCTGCGTTGCCGGTGTGCCAACCGTACTCGTCGAGCAACCGTGCTTTCGGTAAGACATCGCCCGCTTTCTGTGCCTCGTCCCCAAAGCTGTACTTGGTTGTCGTCCCCGCGCGGCAGCAGTATTCCCACTCGGCTTCCGTCGGGAGGCGGATCACTTCGTCGATGCCAATCCGTTTTGAGTCGCGAAGCTGCTTCGTGATCTTTTGGCAGAACTCGTTCGCTTCGGTCCAAGTCATCGTTTCGACCGAGTTGCGCGGTCCCTTCCAACGACTCGGGTTGTTCCCCATGACAGCCTCGTACAAATTCTGCGGCATCTCGTACTTGGCGATCGCGAACGAGTGCTTGAGCGTCACTTCATGCTGAGGCTGTTCGCGCGAATCGCCCTCTTTCACGCCCATCAGAAACGTGGCTGGAAACTTGTCAGTCCCCGGCTTGATCTCGACGAACTCCGTGACGAACGCCTTTAACAACGCGGCCGTCTTCGCATCATCCGCCTGCGCGGTGGACCGGAGCGAAGTGGCGACCTGCATCACTCCCACGACCAGCATTCCACACACAACAACCATCACCGGCGAACGACTCGCCAACTTCACGATCTGCATGGCGCTTCCTCAATCTTGGATACAACCGGACATCAATCCACTCTCGCGACCGGGGATCGTACCCCTCACGCGGTCATTGATGAGACATCTGAGCGATTATCAAATTGACGTTCAGTGCGACGTAGCTGAATTCGTGAGAATTCGGCCGGCTTTGACGATCATCTGAAGTCTTACGACTTCAGCTACACCCCAAAGTGAGTGCCAGGGGGCTTACGCCACCCCGCTCAGATGTCTCTCACTTTGGGCCGCGAGGAGTATAACGCGAGAGCCATTGAGGGCGGAGCGATCATGGCCACCCCTGTCGTCCCACTTCACCACTTCCAGATGCCTCGGTATGCTCCGCTGCCGAGTGAGAGAACGATTCCGTAACGAAGCGGTCGAGCAGGGAGGCTGTCATGAGCATGAGTCGCGTGGATCGAGTCTGGAGCGTTGCGCGAGTGACTCGCGGGGCGAGTCTCTTCCTTGGGTTGGCGATGATCGCTGCGTGCGGTCTCGCCATGAGAGTTCAGGCCGCGAACGACACCGATTTGGTGCAGGCCGAAGATCACCCCTTCGCGGTCGTGGCGTTTGCCAGCATCGACCGCCTCAAGACGCGAGCGACTTCACTGGGCGAAGTGATCGGCTCGACAGAGTTCAGCGACAAGTGGATCGCCAATGGCTTTGTTGGTGACGAGTCGCTCGGCAAGCTGATGAACTCACCGGGGATCGACTCGACTCGGCCGATTGGGGTCATGACTTTTCCGAAGTGGTACAGCGGTGAGGTCAAGGACGCGGAAGGGAGCGCGGAGGACGACGAGAAGGATGGCGACGCCGACAATTCCTTCGCGATGCCGGGCTTCGATGATCTCTTCACGTCAGTGTTTGGCTTTCTGACGCAAGGTGCTTTGGAAGACTCGACGTTTGCGATCTGCATCCCCGCCAAAGATCGCGAGCAATTGCTGGGTTCTCTCTCTGCAATTGTCGGTGAGCAATTCAGTCCGATGCCAGGTCGAGCTGGCTGGTATGCAACCGAGAAAACCGAGGACATGCGAGTCCTATTCGCGGGACGCTACGTGCTGCTCATTGCCGATGACGGGGAGGTCAAGCAATGGGACCGCAACTACCCCGACTTCGAGAAGCTGGCCAAGGCGTCGCTCGGGCAGAACGGCTTCGTCTACTCGCTCCATCGACGCGGCTTGCCGAAGGTGTTGCGCGAAGACATGGTCGAGGCATTCAAGCTGGCTCACGCCGCTGGCTATCAACGTCACGACAATGAGCTGGAGTGGATGTTCAAACTTCGCACGATGTTCGGCCCGCTCGCGACCGAGGGGCTCGATCTGGCCCTCTCGCACATCGACGAGTTCCGAATCACCGGCCACGTCGATTCCAACACGCATGAAATCCAGGTCAACACCGAGCTGATCGGGTCCAAGGACGGGAAGCTCGCAAAGCTGGCTAACAGCATGACGACGAAGAGCAGCCTGTTCGGAAGCATCTCCACAGACGATGCCTACTTCGCGACGAACGTCTCGCTGCCGTTCAGCACCAAACTCTGGAAGCCAGTCGCCGAGGGACTGCACGCTCTCGGCGAAATGGCAGCGATCCAAGAGGCGAACAATCCATACACTTGGCTGCTCGAACTTTCGCGGACTCTCGCCAAGACCATCGAAGCGGGACAGCTTGAGCTGCATGTTTCCTACACGCGAACTGGTGAGGCACTCCTCGCCCTGCGTGTGGCGGGAGGCGAAAAGTTTCCCGAGCAAATCCAAGCGGTGCTGGAATCTTTAACGACGCTGCAGGACGACGCCATTCATACGGGAACCGTGAAGCTCGCTGCCGATTCGATCGAGGGTTGGCCCGTTCACCGTATCCGGGCCAGCACGTTTGATGGGTTGGATTTGGGTGGCATCGGCTGGTCGAACCTCACTCCCAACGATGCTCGTCCTGTAAAGACAGTTCAAACAACGCGGATAGACAAAGACGGCAAAGTCGTGACGGGAACAACCGAGATGCAGATCCCCGCCGCTGAAGGCGACCCGCAGAACTACATCTGGGTCGTTGCGACACCGAGTGGTCTCTGGCTGGCACTCAGTACTCCCGATAAGCCTGCATTCCCCGATTGGTGCCGAGCCGCCGTGGAAGCCAGTCTCGCCAAGTCGAAGCCCACGGCCACAGTGAATCGCAGCAACGCCCCCGTTCGAGTCGTGCTGCGAGGATTGGGAGCCTCCCCCTCCACAACCGATTCGGCGACTGAGAAGCCGCGCGATGCGAAGGTGACACAAGCGGCGGCAAAGGAAGCCGAGAAAGCCGAAGTGATCGGCGTCGAGGTGGATGCAAACGCTGACTTTGAAGTCGTCGGTGGAGGACGACCGGCGAAAGCCAGAAAGGCGACTGCCGAAGAAATCGCCGCCGCCAAAGCACAACGCGAGCGAGGGCAACAACAGGAACAAGAACGAGGCGACCTCCTGCGCGATGGCTCGAACGCCATTCAGGTCGAACTCCGTCCCACCGCCAACGGCCTCCGCCTGAGAACGACGTTCGACAACGCCTACTTCCACTGGTTCGCCGCGTTCATGAAGCACTCGCTCGATGAAGCGGGCGAGTCCCAAACATTGCCTCCGGCCGAAGCCGAACCGGCCGACGTGAAATTACCTCAGCCCAAATGAGCAGACTGAATTCTTGTCGATCACATCCCGTATCCGAGTCTTTACTCCGAAGGAGTTGCGTCTCATAGCCCAGCGGTTGCCGCGCATCGCGGCTACCGCTGGGAGAATCTGTAGCAGAAGTCGTAAGACTTCTGACGACTCGCCAGAAGTCTTACGACTTCTGCTACGTTCGACTGGGTAGCTCACTCAGCTCGCAACCGCTGGACGATGAGCCACAACTCCTTCGGAGTAAAGGCTGGCGTCAGGAACGCCGTCCTCACACCAACCCGAACACGCGAGATGTTCCCGACAACCACCATGCCGCGCTTCGCGATCCTCACGCACGATCATCCGTCGCTTCACTGGGACTTCCTGCTGGAACACGGGGACACCTGCCTCACATGGCGGCTGTTGAAGTCCCCCGATTTACCGGGTGCGATTCCCACCGAAGCGATCAACGATCACAGGCTGTTCTATCTCGACTACGAAGGCCCGGTCAGCGGCAATCGCGGCACGGTGACACAATGGGAGGCCGGAACGTTCGAGTGGCTCTCTCCCATCGAGTTACTTCCGGATCACTGCACGTTGCGTCTTTCAGGACAACGGACAAATCAGATCGCGCGACTTGCCAGAGTTGCAGAAGGAGGCGTGGCGTGGACGTTTGTGATCACCGCAGGCGGCGACTTCGTGATGAGATCGTTCTCGTGAGATCGTCACACTTTCGTTTTAACCGCGTGGGCAACGCCCCGAGCGTCGGGCGGCAATTCAGCGCTGGCCCTCACTCGCCGCGCGGGGCGTTGCCTACGCGGCGAAGCCGCAGTCAAAGTAGCCTTCATCGCTCCGCGTGAAGTGAGCCGAATGAGAGTGGCACCCGAAGTGGCCATTCCGTGTTGGATTCACACTCGGCATCCTTCGCGCGGAGCGATGAAGGCTACTTTGGCTTGCGGTGAAACGATGCCCGCCGATTCACGACCGGTCGCGTTAGGTGGAACCTGAGCCGTTCCCATTCGTCATCGCACGCTCATTCTCTTCCAGCCTTGCAAGCGCAGGGTGCGGTTCCAAGAATGTCCCCCGCCCTGAAGACCGGCTAGCGACCGGTCTCACCCGCCCCGCCTCCCGCCTCACTTTTGTTGAGACTTCACCATGCTTCGAGTCCCGTCCTTTGTCGCTTGTCTGTGCGCCACGTTGGTTCTGGCCGCTGTTGTCTCGTGCGAGCTGATCGCGGCGGAACCGGCAGGACTTCCACCGGTCGTCCATCCCAAGGACAACGCGCCGACCGCCGAGAAGATTTCACTCGGCAAGCAGCTCTACTTTGACGGTCGCCTGTCGGCCGACAACAAGGTCTCGTGTGCCTCGTGCCACGATCCTGCGAAGGGTTTTAGTAATGGCGAGCAGTTCGCCACGGGAGTCGAAGGGAAGAAGGGGGGCCGCAATTCGCCGACCGTCATCAATGCGGCGTATGGCAACTTGCAGTTCTGGGATGGCCGAGCGAAGAGTCTCGAAGATCAGGCTCTCGGGCCGATCCAGAACCCGATCGAAATGAACATGACGCTCGAAGCGGTCGTCGCGAAGCTCAACGGAATCGAAGGCTATAAGCAGCAGTTCCAGCAGGTTTTTGGAACCGATGTCACGTCGGACGGGATCGCCAAAGCGATTGCCTGTTACGAGCGAACGGTGCTGTGCGGAGACGCTCCCTTCGACAAGTTCCAAGCGGGCGACAAAGCGGCTCTCTCCGAAGCGGCAGCGCGAGGCAAGAAGCTGTTCTTCGGCAAAGCAAACTGCACCGCGTGCCATGCGGGAGCCAGCTTCACCGACAACGGCTTCCACAACATCGGTCTTCCCGGCACAGACGAGGGTCGCGCGACGATCAACAAGTCGGTCGGAGACAAAGGAGCCTTCAAGACTCCCACGCTGCGAGACATCGCCCGCTCCGGCCCGTACATGCACGACGGTAGCTTGAAGACACTGGAAGAGGTCGTCGCCCACTACAACAAAGGTGGCACGCCCAATCCGCAACTCGACGAAGAACTCTTCCCGCTCAAGCTGACCGATGCTGAAGCCGCCGACCTCGTGACCTTCTTGAAAGAAGGACTGGCCAGCACGAGCTATCCGAACCACACGGCTCCTGAATTGCCGAAGTAGGGTCGGGCCGGTAACGATCCCTCACACGGTCGTAAGCGCGAGATTTCGGAGCGGGGCGGCGTCAGCCCCCTGGCTCTTGGGCGT
>JAYTQJ010000206.1:0-11037 GCA_043746775.1 Schlesneria sp. | reverse complement strand
TGCGATAGGGAATCAGTTCTTACGACCTCGCACGGCCACGTCGAAGCTCCGTGACCGTGGCACCCAATATCTCAAATTCATTAGTACGATAGTCCCGGAAAAATCGACACGCCGTTTCCACCCTGCGAGATCACCATGAACGCTGAAGAAGCCCGTCTGCAAGAGTCTCACGAGCGGACTGCCAACTGGCACCGTTGGGGGCCGTACCTCTCGGAACGCCAGTGGGGAACGGTGCGCGAGGACTACTCGGAACATGGCGACAGTTGGAATTATTTTCCGCACGATCACGCGCGCAGCCGGGCGTATCGCTGGGGTGAGGACGGGCTGCTGGGAATCTGCGACCGCGAGTGCCGGTTGTGCTTCGCCCTTGCACTGTGGAACGGCCGCGACCCGATCCTCAAGGAACGGCTGTTCGGTCTGACCGGACCGGAGGGGAATCACGGCGAAGACGTGAAGGAGGAATACTTCTATCTCGACTCGACCCCCACGCACTCGTACATGAAGGCGCTGTACAAGTACCCGCAGGCGGAATACCCGTATGCTCGGCTGGTTGCGGAGAACGCGAGCCGAGGCCGGTTCGATCCCGAGTTTGAACTGCTCGACACGGGCGTCTTCGACGACAACCGTTACTTCGACGTGTTCGCCGAGTACGCCAACGACTCGCCGGATGACGTGCTGATTCGCATCACGGTGGCGAACCGGGCGAGCGACCCCGCCACCATTCATCTGTTGCCCACGCTCTGGTTTCGCAACACTTGGTCGTGGGGCTGCATTCACGAGGGCTGCGAGCTCAAGCCCTCCATCACGCGGCAAGACGACGGCTCATTGCTGACCGACCACGTCACGCTCGGCCGGTTTCGCTTCTGGTGCGAGGACCATCCGACAGCCGAGCCTCCGCCGATGCTCTTCACCGAAAACGAAACCAACACCGCGCTGCTGTTTGACGACCCGAATGCCTCCCACCCGGTCAAGGACGCGTTTCACGAGTACGTGATCGCGGGAGATGCGGCCGCGTTGAGCACACGGCCTCGCGGAACCAAGGCGGCTCCCCATTACGTACTCACCATCCCGGCCCTCGGTGAGGTGACGATTCGGATGCGATTGACCGCCGAGTCGCTGGTCGTCGAGCGCCCGTTCGACGAGCGGTTCGATCGCATCTTCGTCGAGCGGATTGCAGAAGCGGATCAGTTCTATGCCACCAAGCTCCCCGCGACCGCTACCACGGAGGAACGGAACGTGGCGCGACAAGCCTATGCGGGACTCCTCTGGAGCAAACAGTTCTATCACTATGCCGTGGAGCCGTGGCTGAAGGGGGACCCCGAACATCCGGCCCCGCCGGACAGTCGTCGGCTCGGCCGCAATCACGACTGGCCGCACCTGTTCAACCGCGACATCATCTCCATGCCCGACAAGTGGGAGTACCCGTGGTATGCCGCGTGGGACCTCGCGTTCCACATGATCCCGATGGCGACCGTTGATCCCGAGTTCGCGAAGTCGCAACTGCTGCTGATGCTCCGCGAATGGTACATGCACCCCAACGGCCAGATCCCGGCGTATGAGTTCGGCCTGTCGGACGTCAACCCGCCCGTGCATGCCTGGGCCTGCTGGCGCGTCTACAAGATGACCGGGCGGCGGGATCGGCGCGACCGCGACTTTCTGGCCCGGGCCTTTCAAAAGTTGCTCATCAATTTCACCTGGTGGATCAACCGCAAGGACGTGACCGGGAAGCATCTGTTTTCCGGCGGGTTCCTCGGGCTGGACAACATCGGCGTGTTCGATCGCTCCAAGCCGCTGCCGACGGGCGGACATTTGGAGCAGGCGGATGGCACGGCGTGGATGGCGTTCTATTGCGCGACGATGCTCGCCATCGCCCTGGAACTGGCCGAGCACGATCCCTCCTACGAGGATGTCGCCTCCAAATTCTTCGAGCATTTCGTCCACATTGCCGATGCGATGAACTGCCTGGGAGGGACCGGTCTGTGGGACGACGTGGACGGCTTCTACTACGACCAACTCCAGACGAACGGTCAGTCGCATCGGCTCCGCATCCGTTCCATCGTCGGCATCATTCCCCTCTTCGCGGTGGAGGTGATCGAAGACGAGGTGCTGCGCAAGCTGCCTGGTTTTCACAAACGGATGGAGTGGTTCCTCAAGCATCGGCACGATTTGGCCAGGCAGATTTCCTACTTGGAAAAGGAGCACGCCGATGGCAGCAAACACACCCTCCGGCTGCTGGCGATTCCGTCACGGGAACGGCTGGAGCGCGCCCTGCGGTATGTGCTCGATGAGAACGAGTTCCTGTCGCCGCACGGCGTCCGCGCACTGTCTCGCGTCCACGCCGACCATCCGTATTCGTTCTGGTGCGGAGGCGAAGAGCATCGCGTCGAGTACGTTCCCGGCGAGTCGACCTCGGGGATGTTCGGCGGGAACTCGAACTGGCGCGGCCCCATCTGGTTTCCTGTGAACTATCTCCTGATCGAAGCCCTCGAACGCTACCACCACTTCTACGGTGATTCGTTCCGGGTCGAATGCCCGACCGGATCGGGGCAATGGATGTCGCTGCAGCAGGTCGCCCGCGAACTGGGCCGGCGACTCGCCTCGCTGTTCCTCCCGGATGCGAACGGTCATCGTCCCTGCCACGGCGGAAGCCACCCGTTTGCCGACGACCCGCATTGGCGCGAACTGGTGCTCTTCTATGAATACTTCCACGGCGACACCGGCCGCGGAGTCGGCGCCAGCCACCAGACCGGATGGACGGCTCTCGTGACACGACTGTTGGGGACACCCGCCTCCGACGATGGCTCCCCACGCGTTCACCATCAGGAACAAACGTCGCCCATCGGAACGACATCTTCCATGACGTAACGGCTAAGAACCCGTCCAAAAACAATGTCGCCTTTCGCTCCGCGAAAGAACGCCCTTTCGCGGGGCGAAAGGCGACAAGCGGCGGTGTCGTGTGCGGCACCACTCCCTGCGCGTGTCAGGGCCGTTCCACGAATTCATCGACGTTGAAGAGGATACTGATCGTTGCTGTCAGTGCCGCCAACTCGTCCGGTGCGAAGCGGGGATTGACGGTGCTCTCGCCCGCTTGCAGGGCCTGGAGTGCTGCGGTCGGTTGTTGCTGGAGTCCCTTGCGCCGTCGGTCGAATCCACGGACCAGCACGGACAATTCGGTGTCGCTGGGCGAGCGAGACAGCACGCGGCGGAAGGCCCAAGTGATGCGCGACTCGGCCGACGCGCCGCCGTCTTGCAGCGCGTGTTCGGCGAGGACTCGCGCCGCTTCGAGATACGTCACGTCGTTCATCAGGTTGAGGGCTTGCAGCGGCGTGTTCGTGCGCGGGAGTTTGACACGGCAGAAGTCGCGGCTGGAAGCATCGAAGAGGGCGAGGCCCGGCGTGGTCACCGTCCGCTTCTGAAAGGTGTAGAGGCTGCGGCGGTAGAGACTCGCGCCGTGATCCTGCACGTAAACGGACATCGGGCCGGGGACCGTCTCCGCGCTGAGTTCCTCCCACAGACCGGGCGGCTGGTACGGCTTGACGCTCGGGCCACCGAGCGACTCGACCAGCAAGCCACTCGACGCCAAGGCCGCATCGCGGATCATTTCGGCCGAAAGTCGAAAACGCGGTCCGCGCGCAAGCCACTGGTTGCTGGGGTCTCGTGCAAGCAACCCTTCGTCGATCCGAGAGGACTGCCGGTACGTGGCCGAAGTGACGAGTTGACGGAGCGTCCGCTTGATGTCGAAACGGAGTCGAGAATCCAGAGTTGAGAGACGAGAGCCAGACGAAGACAGTGGAACCTCGGTCGAACCTGACTCATCCTTTCTTCCTCTCGACTCTCGACTCTCCGCCCCCGACTCTCCCGCAAACTCCACCGCCAGCCAATCGAGCAACTCGGGGTGGCTCGGCAAATCACCTTGAACACCGAAGTCTTCCGAAGTCTTCACGAGGCCGTTGCCGAACAGCATCTGCCAGAGTCGATTCACAGTGACACGCGCGGTGAGCGGGTTCTCGGGCGCGACGAGCCAGTGAGCGAGATCCAGTCGATCGAGCCGCGCGGCCCGTGAGGGCACATTTCTTTCGGAGCGGGGGACGTGAGTCCCCTGGTTCGTCGAGTGTGAAACCGGCGGGGCCACCGTTCCCGGAGCCGGAACCAAGGGACTTACGTCCCCCGCTCCGAAAGCAGTCGCGCGGCCCAACACTGACAGCACAGCGGGCGTTCCCGTCTGCACGGCTTCCCCAGGTTTGTTGTATTCACCGCGTGTCAAGATGCGCGTCTCACGCAACCCCGCCACGTCCTGCATGACCATAGTCGTGGGGATCGTCGCGAGATACGCCTCGTAGCGCGCGCGGGTGTCGAGTACGAGTTGCCTCGCGCGGTGTTCGGCTTCCGGGGCGTGTTGCCTCAGATAGAACTCGCGCAGCTTGGCGAGATGTGCGGACGACGCGATGTTGCCGAGTTTGCCGGAGGCGATCTGCGAGATCGAGTCACCTGCCGCGAGCGACAGCGCGACCTCGTCTGTCAGCCGGCCGCGATAGAGCCGCAGTTCGTCGATCGCTCCCACGAACGGCCCCGCGCTGCCACCCGCTCCGATGATGAGCGGCAACTTGACGCGGATCGGATTACTCAGCAGGTCGATGATCACAGTGAGTTCCGCGAGTGCGCCATTCACGCGAATCGACACGCCGCGCGCGGCACTTGATCCATCGTAGGAGACGAACAGATGCGACCAGAGGTTGGTGGCGAGCGGCTCCTTCGTTTCGACTCGGATCACGTCGTCGAGAATGCGTCCGGAGAAAACGGCCTGCAACCGGCCGGACTCTTCGAGGCGGAGTTCGTATCCGCGCGAGGCATTCTCGTGGTCCATGCGGGCGAGGATCGTCATTGCCTTGTTCCCGCTCGGCTTCACCCAACAGGAGATCGCGAACGATTCGTCCTCGCCGAAGTCTCCGACATCGCCCGCATCGAGCCACAATTTGCCATCGAACTCCGCCGCTTGGCCAATGCGACCGCCAGTGAATTTTGATGGTCCGTCGTGCCATGTCGCGTCGCTCGTTTTGAAAGAGTGAACCTCAATGCCCGCGACATCCACTTTCTCAGAGGCAACCGGCGGCTTCACTGGTCGCGACACATGACTGTCGCCATCAAACGGGGTGACGGAGTCCAATCCCACTCCAAAACTCCAGTCCACCGGCTTCTCGCCGCTGGCGATCTCGGTGGCCAATCGCAGCATCCCATTCTTCACGGCCGGAGCCATCGCGTCCCATTTGGCTCGCGCCGCATCGGCATCGCGTTCCAAAGCCGTCAGTTTGAGTTGCTGTTCCGCCGTGGGAGCGGGGAGGTACGGCATTGAGTTGTTGTTGCGGATGTACTTGCCCGGCTCGGGGACTTGATTGAAGAACGCGAACAGTTGGTAGAACTCGCGCTGGCTGATCGGGTCGTATTTGTGATCGTGACAACGGGCGCAGCCGATCGTCAGTCCGAGCCATACGGTTGAGGTTGTCTCGACACGATCAACGACGTACTCGACGCGAAACTCTTCGGGGATGATCCCCCCTTCGGCGTTGCCGCGATGGTTACGGTTGAAGCCGGTCGCGATCAGGCGGTCGTCGGCAATGAGCGGCAGGGTTACTGTTTTCGCTCTTGGTGAGCCGGGTGCCGTGAGGCCCCGGACTTCTTCAGCGCCAGTCCGGGGCCTCACGGCACCCGGCTCACCTGAGTGCGGGTTGAGTAAGTCTCCTGCAAGCTGGTGAACAGTGAACTCATCAAACAGTTGGTTGCGATTGAAGGCGTTGATCACCCAGTCTCGGTAACGCCACATGAACCGAGGCCCATCAGTTTGGTAGCCGTTCGTGTCGGCATAGCGTGCGGCGTCGAGCCAGATCGTGGCCATGCGTTCCCCGTAGCGGGGCGAAGCCAACAGCCGGTCGATCTGTTTTTCAAAGGCATCCGGCGACGAGTCGCCGATGAACGCATCGACCTCGTCGGGGGAAGGTGGCAGTCCGATGAGATCGAACGACACTCGACGCAATAGTGTTGGTCTGTCTGCTTCCGGCGCGGCGGACAAGTGTTCTCGATCAAGCTGCGCGCGAATGAATTGATCGACCGGACCTCGCGCCGCTGCCGCCTGTTCCGTTGTCGGCGGGACCGTTGCTAGCGGAGCGAGGAACGACCAATGAGGCTGATAAACCGCCCCGTCGTCGAGCCATCTCTTTAGTAGGTCGATCTCGCGCGGTGAGAGCTTTGCGCCGCTGTTCGGTGGTGGCATGACTTCGTCCGGATCAGCGGACATCACGCGGCGCAGGGACTCGCTGCTGGAGCTGCTGCCAGGAACGAAGGCTCGCGCTCCGCCATCACGTTCCGCCACAGCCGACTCGCGCACGTCGAGTCTCAGTCCAGCCTGCCGCTTGGCCGAATCGGGACCGTGACAGGTGAAGCACTTGTCCGACAGGATCGGCCGGATATCGCGGTTGAATTCGACACGCGGCACGGCCGTCGGTTCCGCTGCCAACAGCGTGCGCACGCCGTTCATCGCTGCGATCAGTGTCACCCAACAACACGCCCGAAGGATCGACTGGCTCATGAAACAACTTCCGCTCATGGAGAGACAGATCAGCACGCAGGCAAGCTAGCCACACGCTTCGGCGGTGGCAATTGCGATCGCGCCCTGTGCAGGGCCAGCGCCTTTTTCAACGTAGGGTGGGACCAACTCGCTTCGAGTGCCGGCCCACCATCGTGAAATGTCGAGAAATCTTGGTGGGCCGGCGCGGCGAAGTGCCACTGGTCCCACCCTACAGGTTTCGCAGCCCCAACAAGGCGATGGCTTCAGTGCCACATCACAGCGACTCCAGCAGTTCCCGCATTTCGGCGGCGGCGTGATCATCGCCGGTGCGTTGTGCGGCCGCCATTCCTTGTCTTAACACGGCGCGAGCGGCTTCGCCCTCGCCGTCCTCTGCCAGCAACTGCCCGCGACGGAAATACGCCGGAACGTGGTCGGGAAACCGCACATTCATGTCGGCCAGTCGCTGCAATCCTGCGGGACGGTCAGCTCCCTTGGTGAGTTCCAGCGCGAGGGCATAGTGCAGGAACGTGTCATCCGGCTCCGCAGCCAGCATTTCTTCCAATTGTTTGCGTCGTGACATGAGTGGGGAGCTTCGTTGATGTGAGGGAAGGGACGCAGCCGTGGGGCGACCGGCAAGACTTGTCTTACCCACACCAACCCGAAGTGTGAACGAGGGCGAAGTCGATCGAGGTCCTCGTTCACACTTCGAGTTGGTGTCTATGGGAAAACACAATTTGTTGCCGGTCGCCTAAGGAACAGGCATCGACAAGTTGCGGAGCATACCGTCGAACGGCAATTGATGCGGGTGATTGGTGAACCGATCACGCCGAGTCTGCCGATGTTCGTCGCATATCGGTCGTGCGAGTTAGGCCGTCGCGACTGACTTCACTCAAGCTTCGGGCGAATCTCCAAAACGGCACAACTCATCCAACCGGTCGCGCATCAGTCTGCCCAGCCTGTTGGTCTGTCGGGCTGGGCAAGTTATGCGTCATGAGGAGGTGCCGTTTCAAGCGCCGCGCGGCCGCTCGTCGATGCAAAGCCGTGCGGAGAACCGATGGATCGATCTCCAAGGCCGCTTCGGCGGAATGGCCAGACACGGGTCCGGTCAAAGGCGGCAGTCTCATGGACCTACGGGTCACTGAGTACGTCGGCTGCGAAGGATTGTGGCAAACGCGAAGTCCGTACACCCCTTGATCGAACCTGAGCGGCCCACGAGTAGACCTTCCCCATGACAAAGCGGTTTCTCTCACTCTCAGCCTGGTGTGCTCTGACCCTGTGTGCAGGGTCGGCGCTGCTGTCGGCTAATGATCGCCAAACCCCACTGACACGAGCCGCCGCACGGGCGATTCCTTCGGTCGGGAACATCCACACCGAGAAGTCGGCCAATCCGCGAGACAACGTGTTCTCGTCGGACAAAGGTCGCAAAATCAACGGTATGGGGACCGGTGTCGTCGTAGACGAACGCGGTTACATGATCACGAATTATCACGTTGTCGCCGATGTAGACACGATTCGTGTCGAGTTCGCCGACAAGAGCAGCTATCTGGCTCGCAAGATCAACGCCGATCGCGTCAACGATCTGGCGCTGATCAAGATCGAAGCCACGAAGCCCCTGAAGGTGATCCCCCACGGCACCTCTTCCGACCTGATGGTCTGCGAATCGGTGATCGCGATCGGCAACCCATTCGGCTACGAGGGGACCGCGACGGTCGGCTACATCAGCGCTCTCGGACGAGATGTCGAAGCGAACGAAACGCAGTTCTATAAGAATCTCATTCAGACCGATGCCGCCATCAATCCCGGCAACAGCGGCGGGCCGCTCGTGAACGTGGAAGGCGAAGTGATCGGGATCAACGTCGCGATTCGGGCTGGTGCCCAGAAGATCGGCTTTGCTATTCCAATCGACGATGCGCGAGTCATCATCGAACGCCTGATGAGCGTTGAGCAACTGGACCGCACGTATCACGGACTCATCCCAAGAAACATCAAGTCGGCCGCATCGCGCATGTTGATGGTCGATGGGACTCAGCCCGACAGCCCGGCCGCAACGGCGGGCCTCAAGAACGGCGATGTGATTCTGCACGCGGGTGAGATCGACATCGTGGACGGTGCCGACTGGGAGCGGGCACTGCTCGGTCGCCCCGTCGGTGACAAGATCGAGATCACCGTTCGACGCAGCGACAAAGTGGAGAAGGCGACGCTTGTCTTGGCTGCCTACACCGGTGGTCGCACGAATCTGAATCTCGACACAACACCTTCTCGGCCCGTGGCAGTCGCCGCGCCGAGTGCTGCGACGGAAGACCGCTTCTGGCAGCAACTCGGCGTGAAGATGTCGGCTCTTCCCGAATCGCAGAAGAATCTCGTCGGCCCCAAATACCGAGGCGGGATGCGAGTGATGGAGGTTCGCGACGGTGGCCCTTCCGCATCGAACGGCATTCAGAAGGGAGACATTCTTGTCGGACTCGACAAGTGGGAAACGATGTCGCCCGACAACATCGGTTGGATTCTGGGACAGCCCAATCCGCAGAACCCGGACGGCCAAGTGTCACTGAAGTTCTTCGTCATTCGTGGAACGGAAACTCGCTACGGATTTCTCCCCGTCGCGGTGACTCCACGAGTCGCAGCCGGTGTGACGACGGGCATGAACTGAAGCCCAGCCGCAGGCGGTCGGCTCAGCAAACTTCAACACAACGCAACAGGCCCCGAGCTTCATTGCTCGGGGCCTGTTGCGTTGTGTCATTCCCCTGCCGACAGCTTCCCGCCGAACTGGCTCTTCAGCTTTGCGAGCTTGGGCGAGATCACTGCTTGGCAATAAGACTGGCGTGAGTTCGCTTGGAAGTAGCCTTGGTGATAGGCCTCCGCCGCGAAGAATGTTGCGGCGGGAACGACCTGCGTCACAATCTTGCCGTGCCACTGGCCGCTCGCGTTCAGTCCGGCAATCTTGCGTTCGGCCGTCTCTCGCTGTTGTTCTGAGTGGCAGAAGATCGCCGAGCGGTATTGCGTCCCCACATCGGCCCCCTGTTGGTTGAGCGTCGTGGGGTTGTGCGTCGCAAAGAAGACATCCAGCAGATCGTCGAACGAGATGACCTGCGGATCGAACTCGATCTGCACGACTTCGGCGTGTCCGGTCTTGCCGGTGCAAATCTGTTCATAGGTCGGCGCGGTCGTCGTCCCGCCGCAGTAGCCCGACTCAACGGCAGACACGCCGCGCAGTTGCTCGAACACCGCCTCCACACACCAGAAGCAGCCCGCTCCCAGAGTCGTCAGTTCGCGCGAAGACGCTGTCGCCGAGGATTCTGTACTCATGATTCATTCTCCTGCAAAAATCAGCGACCGGATGCTGCGGGCCTCTTGAAGACCGGAACCAACTCCATCGTGACCGCCGTTCCCACCGGCGGCATTCGCTCGGTGAAGGCTTCAAACATCAACGTGTCGTTGGTGTTGCTGCTCTCGATGGCGAGGTCCAACGTGGCGGTCGTGAAATTGGCGACGCAGATCAGATCACCCGCCTCGGCGAGATAGAACTTCTCGCCCGTGTTCGCATCGGTCGTGAAGCCACTCCCCGCGAAGACCCACTTTGAATCGAGTTGCCTTATCTGCGTCTGGGCGTGGATCGACTTGATCGCCTTTTGAAATGCGGTGCCTTTGGACAGCTTCAGCAATTCATCTCGCTGTGTGTCGCTCATCGGGCCGAACCAAAGGAGCTCGTTCCGTTTGTCATCCCACTTCAGATCGTCATTGACGGGGACGGAGAACCCCTTCGGCACGGGTTCGAGCTTCTCGACAAAGTATCGTCGCGTCGCATGACGGACCCACGATTGAGCCGAGTCGCGATGCAACTTGCCGTCGGCATCGGTCCATGTGAAGAAGATGTCGATCGGTTGTCCTGTCGCGGCTTTGTATTCGGGAACGAATTGCGCCGGGCTACCAACTTCCGCCCCAAGCGCGATCAGTCCCGCATGAATCACCTGCGCTTTGGCATCGACCGACAGCAGTGACTCATGTTCCTTGGTCTGCTTGAGACAGACGAGCATCTCCAGCAATCCTTCACGCATCACGACCGTAGACTTCACGAGCAGCCGCTTCCCCTTGAGGTCGATCTGTACCGTTCCCGACTTGTTCAACGGACTCAAGCCGTCATCCTTGGCAGACTCCTTAGCTGGCGAAACCGGCTTGGTCTTCGGCTCGTCCCCGTGACAGACTTGCCCCGCGAATACGACGAAACACATCAGCATCAGACAGGATGATTTTGGCAGCATGACGTTGATCCTCTTCATCGATGGAAAGTGCCTTGATGCAAACCCGAATGTGCGAGTACACGAGGCAAGCCACAGGCAACCTCTTGATGGCGGGGGCGATGTTAGCGTTCGTCAACCAGTGCCGAAAGCAGTCGGTTCGTGACAATAGGCCCATCGCCTTTTTTAATCTGAGGGATGGGGTGCCACGGTCACGGAGCTTCGACGTGGCCGTGAGAATGA
>JAYTQJ010000205.1:0-11054 GCA_043746775.1 Schlesneria sp. | reverse complement strand
TGACCGTGGCACCCAACTCAGGGCCTGTTCGCTGCTAATGGCGATACGACTTCTCGGATAGCCTCTCAGAAGTCGGAACGGCTGACTCGCTGAGACCCAGAGTTGTCGCCATTGGAGCGACGCCCAAATCAGGAAACGAAGAAGCCGGAGACGACCATCGTTGTTCGTCTCCGGCATTCGTGTCTGACAGTCTCTTCACCGTGGAACGTCGGCGACTCGTAAATCAGTTCGCACAGCCACCGGTGGCACAGGCGGCACTCGGAGCGGCACAGCCCGCTTGAGCACAGGGATCGGTTGGACAGCAGGTCTGGACGGGGACTCGACGGCAGACCGTACGAGGAACGCAGATGACTTTCGTCTCTTGAATCTGTCGTGGCGTGCAGTGAGTCTTCGTCACCATGCGGGTCTCACAGACTTGGCGGCAGGTCGTGTAAGGAACTTTGCGGGTCCGAACTTCCTGGGTCATCGAGCAGGTCGTGTAAGGAACCTTCTTGGTGATCGTCTCGCAGGTCCACGAGCAGGTCGTGTAAGGAACCTTCTTGGTGATCGTTTCGCAGGTCCACGAGCAGGTCGTGTATGGGACCTTCTTGGTGATCGTCTCGCAGGTCCACGAGCAGGTCGTGTATGGAACCTTCTTGGTGATCGTCTGCTGCTCGTAGCGGACGCAGGTGTATGGGACTTGCTTCACACAGGTCACTGGTACACGGCGGCAGACCGTGTAGGGTTGCTGACAGTGACGGACTTCCTGCACCATGCGAGTGCAGCAGATCGTTCGCATTTCGGTGCGAGGCACCCAACGGCGGCAGCAAACCGTGCGAGTCGTCTGACAGCAGCCGGTGCTGGTGGCCGAGCAACCCGTGTTGCAGGTCGAGGTGCATGAAGGCTGGGCACAAACCGGTCCTGGAACTTGCTTGGTCTCCGTTACCCAGTCGCCCGTGCAGACTTCAACTTGCTTGGTCTCAGTCACCGGCTTGCAGACCGTGTGGCACACGTCGCGATAGCAGGTTTCCGTTTCGGTCTTATAGGTCGTGCAGCAGACTTCGCGGCACTTGGTCTCATAGACCGGCTTGCAGATCGTGCAGCAAACATCCCGGTAGCAGGTCTGGTAGCAAGGCTTGCGAACAGTGCAGCAGACATCGCGATAGCACGTCTGATAGCAGGGCTTGCGAATCGTGCAGCAGACATCGCGGTAGCAAGTCTGGAAGCAGGGTTTACGAACCGTGCAGCAGACATCGCGATAGCACGTCTGGTAGCAGGGCTTGCAGACCGTGTAGCACTCGTCGCGATAGCAGGTCTCGTAAACATTGCGGGTGCAGGTCACGGGAACTTGCTCGGAACACTGTTCGTAAACAGTCCGACAGCAATTGACCGTTTGCTGTTCGTAGACGGTTTCTCGCACCGTTTTATAGCGGGTTCCGCAGCAGCGTTTGGCCGCCAAGAAGTTACCGCACGGGGCACACGCATCGGAGGGACAGCATCGTGCGCTGGCCGCTCCGCAATAGAAGGCTTCCACTCGTGTGTCGCTGCCGAGAGCCAACAAACTTGCTGCGACGACAATCCAAGCTGCGTGTCTCATCGATCGGTCCTTGTCCCTGTCTATACGGCGAACTCAAGTGGTCAATCACGGAGGCACTCAAGGTGCGCGCAGCAGTCGGTTTCGTCTCCTCGGAGATCGACCGTTCCACCCACCCGACTTGAGACAAAATGCGCACCAGCGCGCACCGCGATCCGTCGCACATGTTCTCCGTCGGCCCTTCACAGGGGCCAATATCTGATCGAAGAAGCCTTCGAGTGATCACACTTGGGACTCCAAGTACGCTCACCAGCAAAGCTATTTCTGCCGAGATCATCATCGGCCGAGTCCTTGAATCGTCTTCGCAGTATTTCGCCACGACTTTGTTCAACACGCAGAATTCCCAGATTGCCGCCGGGCCTCGACGGTAGGAATCGCCAGCACCGGCTCAACCGGCAAAAACGGCCGATGAGCGTGCGGGAGTTCCACGTCGGTTCGTTTTGAACTGTCCGCTCGACTTGTCATCGAGAACACTTCACGATGTTTTGCGATGTTGAAACGGAACCTACTTGTGCAGGAGTTGCCATCATGAAGTTTGCGATCTGTCAGGAGCTGTTCGTCGATTGGGAATGGGAACGCCAGTGTCGATTCATCGCGGAGACCGGTTACACGGGGATTGAGCTCGCGCCGTTCACACTCGCTCCCCGCATCACCGATGTCAGCGCCGCGCGGCGCTGCGAGTTGCGGACGGTTGCCGAATCACACGGCCTGACGATCTGCGGTCTGCATTGGTTGCTCGCGAAGACCGAAGGACTGCATCTCACCACTGCGGACGCAGACGTGCGCCGCGCGACGGCTCAGTATCTGAGAGACCTCGGCAGCGCTTGCGGTGATCTCGGCGGGACATTCATGGTCTTCGGTTCGCCGATGCAGCGCAGTCTGATGGAGGGAACCTCGCGCGAGCAGGCAATGGATCGCGCGGCCGAAGTCTTTCGCGCGGCGATGCCCGTCTTGGCCGACCGTGGCGTGACGATTGTCATTGAGCCGCTCACGACCAAGGAGACGAACTTCATCAACACGTGTGCCGATGCGGTCGAGTTGATGGCGCTGGTCGATCATCCGAATTTCGTGCTGCATCAAGACGTGAAAGCCATGCTCAGCGAACCGACACCGATTCCCGAATTGATCGCGCAGTACGCCAACGTGACCGGGCACTTTCACGTCAACGATGACAACCTGCTCGGCCCAGGCATGGGACGCACGGACTATCACCCGATCTTCGAGGCACTGCTGCGAACAGAGTACTCGGGCTGGGTGTCGGTGGAAGTCTTCGACTACTCACCGGGCGCTGAGCACATCGCGCAGGTCAGTATGAGCTACATGCGCGAGGTGCTGCGAGACCTTGGCGCGTGATGCGTGAGTTGATGGTCCTCATGTTGATTGGAGCCACTTACAGCAGCACGGCCATGGTCACTTCTGTTGCAGTTGCTCGCGCGCTGATGGTGTGAGTCGCGAGTCATCGAGGTCGGCACTCTGCGGCGCGCGCTGTTGTTCTGAGATGTCACTGCACGAGCATGGCACATGCGCGTGGAGTGCGCGGCGTGACTTTTACTTCCACTACGCGCTCATAGCGTGAGTCCTCGAACATTTGTTCGGCACTCCACTTCTCGCTGCGCATCGGTGTCACCAGCTCATCTATTTCGTACTGAAGTACCTTGGTGTACAGCGCGGAGCCGATCAACGGGCAATGCGAGAAACGGCCTGTTTCATAGGCTAAAAGAGTCATTCACGACATGGCTCGCAATCCATCACAGGCTCTCGTCGCACCGTATGCTCGTCGTGAACGCGAGGTCTCATCGCGCCATGTTCGCGCGACATCTGTGGGTGTCGAATACCCTGTCGCGCGCGATCATTCCATCGTTCATTCATCGTGAGTGAGTTCATCCCATGCGCTGCGCTCGTGCGGTCCACGCGAAGGCGCAGCGCGCGCTCCATCACATCGAGTCGCGCGCGAACTTCTGCAAAATGAGTTTTTTCTTGTCATCAACGCGCAGAATTGCCTTGAAGTATTCTTCGGAATACGTAGGATGTCGCCCAGTTTGGTGTCTGGGGTCTTGAACCATTTACTGTCAAGTCAACGTCAACGAATTGCTGCCGCGATGAGTGACGCACGAGACAGTGAACAAGCTCTCAGACACGCGGCCTATCAAGGTTGATAGGTCGAATGGATTCGGATGGTGTGACTCGTCAAAACCGATCTGCTTAGCCCGGTGCGCCAGCGGTTGAAACGGTCACACAACAAACTCTTGGAAGGAGTACATGCAAGTGGCCAAGAAGAAAGCAGCAGCGAAGAAGGCAGTCGCCAAGAAGGCAGTCGCCAAGAAGGCCGTCGCCAAGAAGGCCGTCGCCAAGAAGGCCGTTGCCAAGAAGGCAACGAAGAAGGCAACGAAGAAGGCCGCCTCCGCGCCGACTCCCTGAATGATCGGCCTCACGGCCTGATCTCGCTTGCTACAACGAAGAAGTTAGGCGGTTGGTTTTCCAGCCGCCTCTCTTCTTTCTTTGTTCCACCTTCACTTGCGTCGAGTGCGTGAATTGCCCGGTTTGCATTCACCAATCAAGTGAGTATGCAAGTTGATGACGAAAGTCGGCCCACTTGGGCTCACCCTCAGTCAGGCTTGCTCGCACGCACGCTCAGGCGGCATCTCACCGAAGGGTTCGTCTTCCACGATAGGCTCGAACGTTGATGGCGGCGTCGGGTCCGTGACAGCCACAGAGGCATCTGCTGGTCCTGCTGCTACGACAGGCCGTGTCGCGCTGCTCACGAACGGCGGCACTTGTCCCTGAAGTTGGCACAAGGCGTTCTCGGCCGCTCGTTGTTCGGCTTCCTTCTTGTTCGGTCCCCATGCTGGAGCATACGAGTCTCCGTTGACAAGAACCGCGACGAGGAAGCACTTCGAGTGATCCGGCCCGGTCTCATCGAGTACTTGGTAGACCGGCGTTCCCCGGTTGTTCTTTTGCACGAGTTGTTGGAGCAGGCTTTTGTAGTTTTTGCCGTGACTGGTCTCGACCGTGCGTTCGATCTCGGGGGCCATCAGGCGGCGAACGAGGATTCGGGCCGCATCGAAGCCGCCGTCGAGATAGACCCCCGCGACAATGGACTCAAACACAGCCGCCATAATAGAAGCAGGAAGTCGCTCGGGGTCGGTCAGTCCTTTGCCAAGTTGCACGCAGTAGTGCAGCCCCAAGTCGGAACTGATCTTGGCACAGGTCGCCCGGCTGACGATCACCGACTTGACGCGTGTCAGGTCTCCTTCGGCCTTGCTGGGATACAACTCGAAGAGCTGTTCGCAGACGACCGCGCCCATGATGGCATCACCGAGGAACTCCAACCGCTCGTTCGATTCCAATCGCGTCCGAGCGATCGAGGCGTGTGTCAAACACAGCGTGAGCAATTGGCGATCGCGAAAGCGGTAATCGAGCGACGCTTCACACTGGTCAAGCGTTCGGTTCATGGCATCCGACTCAAGCTGGTCCGTCATCCGGTCAGGTCCTCATTTTCACGGTGGCGGCCAGCCGCACGACACAGGGCTGGAGAGGTTTGCTTCTATATTTCGTGAGCGCGGCAGTGTCAATCCGCGGCCAAGAGTCGGGTCGGCTCACCAACCATACTCACCGCTTCACATTCAATATGCCTGTCACTTGCGAATGGAATTCCTTCAGATTGACCTGTTGGCCATTCTTCGGGAACGGGTGCGTTGTCAGGAACCATTCTTCGGTGAACGTGGCCGACTCACTTGGCTTCAGCCGTTCGCGCGGGCCGATCGGTTCGAGTTCGATGCGCGGGCCGGTGGGGTACCAGACGGACAGCGTCAGTCCGGCGGCTTCGCTGTAGACGCGGTCGGGATGCGTGGCGAAGCGTTTCACGAAGAGCGTGTCGTTCGGCATGAGGTAGCCGAGCCAACCGGCGTAGGTGTCGAAGCCGAGCTTCGGTTTGCGTGGCGGGGCGAGGATTTCGAGGAAGCCGTCGCGTTCGCGAATCAGATCGTCCTTGTTGCGGACGTTGATGATCGCACTGTCTTCGTACATCGCGTACTTCGATGGGAAGCGGCTCGGTCGGTCGCCGAGCGGGATCAGGCAGATGCCACCGCTGGGTGAGAACGAGCGGCCCCAATGACAAACCTCTTGCACCTTGTTCGAGATGTTCAGGATCGTCTGTTTGCAGATCAGGCTCGGCGCGACGGGCTTGCCATCGACGGTCGCTTCCGAGGTGAGTGAGAACTCGCGCACGAGTTGAATCCCCGCCACTTCATCGCGCGGGCTGGTCAGCTTCGCCGCGCACGGCCCGACGATTTCACCGGTCCAATCACCCGACCAAAGCTTCTGATGCGGAGTCGTCACCAACTCGGGGCCGTAGTCAAACCGGCCGGCCGAACTGGCACCAGCCTTACCGGGCTGCCACTCTTGCTCTTGCTCATCGAGATACATCGCCGGTTTGCCATCGACGGAGAAGTCGAGCACGCGACCACCCGCCTCGGGAGACAGGATGGCGAGTGCCGTTCCTCGTTTCAGGGCGATGGCCTGCGTGTAGTTGAAGTGCTTGACGACCTGAGCCGACCGGGCCAACGGGCTCGCTGCCGGTTGCTGAGCGAGACATGGCTCTATCGTGACGGACACGGCAAGAAACAGGCTGAACAACCGAAATGAACGTCGCATCAATTGTCTCCGAAAAAATATGCGAGATGGCGGAGAAGCCCCCTCACCCTCGTGCCCCGTCAGGTCTTAATTTTGGGGTAGCCGAACTCGTAAGGATCGGCGCAGCAATCACTGTCGTGGCCGACGCTGCCAGCGTCGGTTCGGATGCTGGCAGCATCCGCCACGATGCGACAGTTAATCCTAAGAGTTCTGCGTTTTCTGAAGTCTCACGACTTCAGCTACCCCCAAATTAAGAACGAACAGGGCACTAGCCCTCTCCCCGCAAGGCCGGGGCGAGGGGACAAAGCGATGAGTTTGCGCACAAACCATGACCACTCACACGTCCAAGTCTTTCACGTCGAGCGCGTGCTTCTCGATGAACTCGCGGCGGGGTTCGACGGCGTCGCCCATGAGGACGCGGAACATTTCATCGGCGGCGGCGGCGTCGGACATGGTGACCTTGAGCAGCGTGCGGACGGCGGGGTCCATCGTGGTATCCCACAACTCTTCCGCGTCCATTTCACCGAGGCCCTTGAATCGCGTGACCTTCATCCCGCGTTCGCCGAGGTCACGCAGTTGCGGCAGCAGCTCACGCAGGCTGGTCAGCTTCACGCTGTGATCGTCTTGCACGATCTTGAACGGGAAGAACGTCTCGCCGTCCTTGTTACCAGCCGGGTAAAGGTCGGGCAGACGGATGCCGAAGCTCTTCAGTTCGATCAGTCCCAGATTGATCGTCCGGATTTCGTGGAGGTCAATGACTTGCAGCAGTTCTTCTTTCGCAGCGGGTGCGGGTGCAGCGGCACCGGCGGGAGCAGCGTCAGTCGGTGTGATCGCATCGGCCACGGGAGCCGCTTCCGGAACGACAGTCTTCGGCACGGCTGAGCCTGCGACGGAGAGTTCTCTGCCCAACCGTTGTTCTTCGCGCTGGACGAACAGTCGGACCTCTTCGCGATCGAAGAACCAGTGTTCTTGTTTGCCGAGGAAGACACGGAACTCAGGCAACTTGTCGCCGTCGCCAACGCGCGCGTGCATGTGCTTCAGCGTGACGCCGCGTCGTTCGAGCAACTCAAACGGTTCGTCGAGTCGCTGCATTTGCTTGACGATCCGCGCGAGGTGTTCGCCCGCCAGTTCATCGCCGTTCGGGAAGACGAGTCGGCTGCCGTTGAGACCCAACTCGATCAGTTCCGTCACCATCCGGTCGTGCGTTTGGACGTAGCGCGTCTTGTTGCGTTGAGTCACTTTGTAGAGCGGCGGTTGGGCGATGTAGATGCAGCCGTGTTCGACCAGCCCGCGCATGTGGCGGAAGATGAACGTGAGAAGCAGCGTGCGAATATGACTGCCGTCGATGTCGGCGTCGGTCATCAGGATGATCTTGCCGTAGCGCCGCTTCGTGATGTCTTCGGTCTCGGCCATCGGCGGGATGCCGATCCCTTTGAAGAGGTTTGAGATTTCGGCGTTGTCCAAAATCTTGACGAGCTGCGCCTTCTCGACGTTCAGAATCTTGCCTCGCAACGGCAGGATGGCCTGAATGTTCGAGTCGCGTCCGGTATCGGCCGAGCCACCGGCCGAGTCACCTTCGACGAGATACAGCTCGGTGATGTCGAGTTCGCGGCTGCGACAATCTCGCAGCTTGTCGGGGAGACCGCCCGACGTGAGTGCCCCTTTGCGACGAACCATCTCGCGCTGTTTGCGAGCCGCCTCGCGCGCCTCCGCCGCCAGCGACGCCTTCTGACAGATGCGCTTGGCGTGAGCCGGATGTTCTTCGAGGTACTTCGTGAGGATCTCATACGTGACGCTCGACACGGCCCCTTCGACTTCCACGTTCAGCAGCTTGGTCTTGTTCTGCGACTGGAACTGAGGATCGGGGATGTTGACGTTGATGACGGCGGTCAGTCCTTCGCGGAAGTCGTCGCCGGTCGGTTCGAGGTCTTTATAGAGTCCTTCTTTCTTGCCGTAGTTGTTCAGCGCGCGAGTGACCGCCGAGCGGAAACCCGACAGATGCGTCCCACCGTCCGGGTTGGGGATGTTGTTGTTGGTGAAGCAGCGGACGTTCTCGTTGTAGCCGTCGTTGTATTGCAGCGCGACGCCGACCTCGGTGATGTCCAGCTCCCCTTTGACGAGGATCACTTCGGGGGTGAGCGCCGTCTCGGTCCGGTTGAGGAACGTGACGAACTCAACCAAGCCCCCTTCGTAGCAGTACTCTTCGGCCTGGCCAGTTCGTTCATCGACAATCTTCAGCGCGACGCCCGAGTTGAGAAACGCCAGTTCTTGCAGCCGCTTTTGCAGTGTGTCGAAGCTGTACTTGGTGTCGGGGAAGATTTCGGCATCGGGCTTGAACGTCATCCGCGTGCCGGTCTCGGTTGTCGTTCCGAGCTTGCGCAGGGGACTGGTAACGCCTCCGCGCGAGAACTCCATCTGCCAGACATGCCCCTCGCGCCGGACCTCGACCTCCAGCCATTCGCTCAGCGCATTGACCGCCTTGATCCCGACGCCGTGCAGTCCGCCGGTCCCCTTCGAGTAGCCCCCTTTGCGGTCGAACTTCCCTCCCGCGTGAGTACTCGTCAGCACGACTTCGAGGGCGGGCTTGTTCCCTTGGTCTGGCATTGGACCGACCGGGATGCCTCGCCCCTGATCGGCCGTCGTGACGCTGCCGTCGAGATTGACCTGCACCGTGATGAGCTTGCCGTATCCGCTGAGCGCCTCGTCGATGCAGTTATCGACGACCTCAAAGACGAGATGGTGCAGGCCGCGCGGCCCGGTGTCGCCGATGTACATGGCGGGCCGGGTGCGAATCCCTTCGATGTTGCTGAGGGCTTTGATCTGGTCTGCGCCGTACAGCGCGGGTTCCACTGCTACTACGTTCGGGTCGGACAACGGACGATTCTCCAGAGGACTCGAAACCAAAACTGCGACGTAGGGTAAGCGTCTCGCTTGCCCGTTCTGCTGACTTCACACCAACACGTTTCACGCGGGCAAGCGAGACGCTTACCCTACGCTGTCACATCCCACTCAATCGAAACTTCAACCGCTTCACATTCAGATGCGGAAACTGCTGCTTCAACCGACCGAGCAACTCGGCCGACTGAAACGAAACCAACTCATTGAGCAGCGGAGCCGTCTCCACCGAGACCGTCAACGTGCCGCGAACAACTTGCAGCGGCCGAGTCTGCCCGGCATGGCTCTCCCCCACGACATTTTTCCACGCCGTTTGCAACTCATCCTCGCTACGGACTCGCGCGAACCCTCGCAACGCGATCAGCTCGGCGAGAGCGAACGAGAGCTGTTGAGGGTCGCGTGAGCCGGTCATGGCAGATCCTCGTAGGGTAAGCGTCTCGCTTGCCCACCCTTCATTTTCAAATGCCCGACCTCTGAATTTAAGACGGGCAGGCGAGACGCTTACCCTACGAAATCACCGATCGCGCGACAGCGGCATGATGACGTAGGTGTAGTTGTCTTCCGTGGCGAAGACGGCCGGGTCTTCATGCGTACTAAGTTGGCAGCGGAACTGCGAACCGCTGTCGAGCGACTTCAGGAAGTCGGCCACGTAACGCGGATCGAACGTGATCTTGATCTCATCGCCATCGAACGGGATTGGCAGCTCGATCTTGGACTGACCGATGTCGGCCGCTTGGCTGTTCAGCTTGAGCGTCCCTTTGCCGAACGTGAAATCGACGCCGCGACTTTCTTCGCTCGTCACGATCTGGGCTTGCCGGATCGCGGCATAGAACGGAGCGACCACCATGTCGATCGTCGCTTTGAACGAGTTCGGCACGACCTTGCGCCAATCAGGGAAGCGGCCTTGCACGAGTTGGCTCGTGATCGTCGTCCCTTCGCAACGGACGGCGATGTCGTTGGCATGAATGGCAATGTGAACTTCTGCTTCGCCGTTGGTCAGGCTCCGTTCGAGCAGCGTCATCGCCTTGGAAGGAACGACGGGATGCGAGGCGGGCTTCTCAGGTGATCCGACCGTGCGGCAGTCTCCCGCGACGACGGCCAATCGGCGGCTGTCGGTCGCGGCGAAGGTCGCTCGTTCGGAAGTCAGTTCGACCTGCACGCCGCCGAGGGCGTAGCGAGTGCTTTCGGTATCGGTGGCGAAGATCGTCCTGTGAATCAATTGCTTCAGCGTCGCCGCCTTCACGACGTAGTATTCTTCGTCCTCAAACGTGGCGACGGGCGGGAAGTCGGCGGGGTCTTCGGCGGAGAGGCGGAACTCGCTGTAACCGCAACGAATCCAGATCGCGTCGCCGGTGATCTCCAGCTTCACCACGTCGTCGGTCAACTCACGCAGCACCGACAAGACGCGAGCCGTTGGAAGCAACGCTTCACCGCTGGAATCGGCTTCGATATCAGGTAGGTTGCAGCGGATGCCGATCTCACTGTCGTTACCGATCAGCGTCGCCTTGCCACCCCCAACGATCAGCTTGATGTTCTTGAGAATGTCTTTCGTGGTGCGGCTCGGCACGACACCGGCCACGGTTTGAAAAGCGTTGGTGAGCGTCGTGCGTTGACAGAGAATTTGCATGGCGAAACGGTCTTTTCGAGAGAGAAAGAGCCAGCCCTCGGAACGGACTTCACGATGAAGGGGTGCTGGCGGAAAGGGTCGTTTTTCGTGGGCGGATTGTAGCCAACCTCGCCCCGAAACGCAGCCGTGCGAGGCCCCTCAAAACCAACCCGCCGCGTCAGCAAGGACGCGCGTCCCATGGTTCCTCGAATCGACACCGCGTCTCTCGGACTTCGCCCTCGCTCATGCTCTTTGAAGTTGCGCTATTCCGACCTAACAGCCTGTTGAAAAAGGGAGGGCGAGGCTCCTGCCGAGCCGCATGTGTGTGGAATATCACTTGTTTCTTGC
>JAYTQJ010000204.1:0-26124 GCA_043746775.1 Schlesneria sp. | reverse complement strand
GAAATGGAAAAGGCGATGGCCCTGAGTGAGGACGAGTATCGGTCGCCCTCGCTCACGCTGCGGGTTGGTGCCATCGTTGAAGCAGGTATTCGCGTCGGAGGCCAACACTCCGCAATGCGGCTCGGGTGACACGAACCAATCTCCTTGCAAGAACACCATCGCGGCGAGACACTTCTCCGCCGTTCAGCCTCCGTTGAAGGGCGGGTCACACATGAAAGACGACGGCAACCTTGTTCAGGCGGCGCGCATTCTCACCTCGGGAATCGTGATGGCAGCCAGCGGCGTCACCTTCGCTTTCGGAACTCCGACGGGAATCATCGGGGGTGTGATCCTGTTTTTTATAGGAGTGTGCATGGTGTTTGATTCGTGGGACAAGCCACCTCATTCATTGCCCGCCACTGACTCCACACCGCCTTCAAACATCTCGCCACCGTCATCATCAAATTGATCGCTCACACATGGCCAAATCCCCCGAGTCCACGCCCGAGTACTCCCTGTCGCGAGTCATTTGCCGCAACCGGAAGGCGAAGCACGAGTACGAACTCATCCAGCAACTGGAGTGCGGTTTGATCCTGCGCGGCAGCGAAGTGAAGAGCGTTCGCAACAACAAGATTTCGATCGAGGAAGCCTACGTTCAAGTCGAGAACAACGAGGTCTGGCTGATCGGCTGCGACATCGCCGAATACCCTCAAGCCACGTATCTCAATCACGACCCCAAACGCCGCCGCAAGCTGCTGCTGCACAAACGCGAGCGAGAGAAATTCGCCAAGTCGTCACAACAGAAGGGCCTCACACTGATCCCGCTCGACGTGCATCTGTCGCGCGGCTTGGTCAAGGTGACGGTCGCCGTTGCCAAAGGACAGAAGGAGTACGACAAGCGCCAACGGATCAAACAAGACTCGGCCAACCGCGACATCCAACAGGCCATGAAACGCGGCCGAGACTGACCAGTTCTCTCAGCAATACTCCCCTGCGGGACGGATGGCACCGTGGTCATGGGGTTCGAGGGGCGAATGCTGCGTCACGTTTAATCTTGGGGTAGCCACGCTCGCCAGAGCGTGGGGCAAGTCCAACATCTCCCCCACGTTCTGGCGAGCGTGGCTACGAAGACAACCCAACTTCTTAGTGTTCATGCAGCACTAATGAAATTCCGGATGTTGCACGACCCCGCCCATGGCATCGTGGACGGGGAACGTGACCACAAACGCACTGCGGTCCTTCGTTTTGACAAGCATCTCCAACTTCGTGCATTCCAGCCGCGTGACGAGGCAGAAGAGGACCGCTTGATCGGTAGCCGTATAGCCACCGGTCGCCTTAAACGCGGTCACACCCCGCTTGAGTTCCGTCAGAATGGCTTGCCGAATGGACTCGTGCTGTGCCGAGAAAATCAGCATACCGTTGTAGGCCTCGATACCGTGCAGCAGATACTCGACCGTCTTCGAGGCGGCGAAGTACGTGAGCATCGAATACAGAGCCGGCTCGATCCCCATGAACAGCGCGGCGACTGCAAAGATGAACACATTGAGGACCAGAATCACTTCACCGACGGTCGCAAAGGTCCGTTTGCTGAGGATGACCGCCAGAATTTCCGTTCCATCCAGAACTCCGCCACCTCGAATCGCCAAGCCGATGCCCGCGCCGACGAAGAACCCGCCAAACGTCGCGCCCAGTAGTTTGTCCGCCGTGGCAACCGGGTAATGGACAACAGCCAGGCAGATCGCCAGTCCGATGATCGCCAGCGAACTCTTGATCGTGAACGTCTTCCCAAGGTGCTGATATCCGATCGCGACGAACGGAGCATTGACGATCAGCAACAAGACGGGCAGCGGAAATGAGGTCAGTTCCGCCACGAGCATCGAGATTCCGGTGACGCCACCATCAATGAAGTGGTTCGGCAGCAGAAATCCCTTCAGCCCCAATCCCGCGACGAGAATGCCGGACAAGATGTACGCGGCGCTCCGCATGTTCCGCATCGTACTGTCGAGCATCAGGGGCATCGCGTCCACCTCCTCATCGAGCCACATCACTTCGCCTTGATCGCCGCCTTCACGGCCGCCTCGATCTGTTCGTGAGTGAACTCCTTGTCCTCACCGCTCTCGAACTTCTTGAAGAGCTTGCCGTCCTTACCGTAGATCTTGAAGTGGGGCAGCGCACCTTCGGCGATGTCAAACGCATCGGCTCCGTCGTCCGAGATGTCGAGCGAACTGATGAGGTTCTCGAACTGAGCGTCCTGTTTGACGAGGAACTCTTTCACCTTGTCCGGCACTTGCCCTTTGACCGGATCGTCGAAGCAAAGCGACACGACAACCACGCCCTTGTCCGCGTAGGCTTTCGCCAGCTTGACCGTCTCGGGGAACGCCTTCCGACACGGGACACACCACGTCGCCCAGCAATCGACCACAACCACTTTGCCCTTGTTCGACGCGATGATCTTGTCGTAGCCCGCCTTGTCCACGACCCGCACGCTGATCGGCTTTGAGGCTCCCTGCGCGACGGCTGTTGCTGAACCGGCACCCGCGATCAGCAGGCCGCTCGCGCCGACAACCGCCTGCTGCATCCATTCGCGCCGTGATTGAACTTCGTCCATGATGATCCTCGTTGTGTGATGAAGGTGATTAGGCAAACCACATACGCCCCGCGGTGAGTGATGAGACATCTGAGCGGGACGGCGTCCGCACAATGGCACTCACTTTAGTAACCCGCAGCGTCAGCAAGGGAGTCAAACATGCAGTTCAACTCGAAGAACTCTCTCGCTGACGCTGCGGGTTGCTTCATGATTTGGACCAAGGGGTCCAGCCTACTGCAACGCGGCGACAGCTTACTGGCAGACGCCGTTCTTGCCAGAGCATAATCGTTGCAACTTGCTTAACCCTCATCATCGGCAGGCGTTCTCTGACTGTCAGCGTTGACGTGGCTCTTCAGCGGCTGTTATCAAACTGCCCTTGCCGATGCGAAAGAGGCGACTTCTATTGGGTCGCCCAACCCGCCGAGGATCCCGCCATGACATCCTGCCTGCCCACCTCTTCGATCCGACTATTCCTATTCGTCATGCTGGCGCTTCCCGCCGGGATCGCTTCGTCGGCTGAGCCATTGGCTCCGCGCATCGACCAACTGGTCGATGCGGGCCAAGTCGGGCCGGTCGCACCGTTGTCGAGCGACTCCGATTTCCTGCGTCGCATCACTCTCGATCTGACCGGCGATTTGCCGTCATCTGTCGAGGCGAGAGCCTTTCTCGACGATGCGACTCCGAACAAGAGAGAGCTACTCGTTGATCGCCTTCTAGCCAGCCCGCGCTATCCGATTCACATGGCCAATGTGTTTGACGTGATGCTCATGGAGCGACGGCCCGCCACGCATGTGACGGTCATCGAGTGGCAGAAGTACCTGCAAGAGGCGTTTGTCGCGAACAAGCCGTACGACCAACTGGCGCGAGAAATCTTGTCGTCCGACGGCATCGATCCGGCTCTGCGTCCCGCCGCCAAGTTCGTGATGGATCGCGCGGCCGAACCGAACCTGCTCGCGCGAGACACGTCGCGCGTGTTCTTCGGGATGGATTTGCAGTGTGCCCAGTGCCACGACCATCCGCTCGTCGATCACTATCTCCAGACCGACTTTCACGGGATGTACGCCTTCTTCCAGCGGACGACGCTGTTCGCCGATGCCGCTCAGAAGAAGTCGTTCTTGGCGGAGGCGTCTCACGGTGACGCCAGCTACAAGTCGGTCTTCACGGGCGATGCCGGTCAGACACGGCCGCGTCTGCCGGGTGAGAACGAACTCGACGAACCGCGCTTCCGGCAGGGTGAAGACTACACCGTCGCTCCCGCCGCCAATGTGAGATCCGTCCCGAAATACAGCCGCCGCGCGAAGCTGGCGGAACTCGCGACGAACGGCACCAACCGGCAGTTCAACATCAACATCACGAACCGTCTCTGGGCGCAGTTGATGGGACGAGGACTCGTCCATCCCGTCGATTTGCATCATCCCGACAACCCGCCGTCGCACCCGGCCGTACTCGAACTCATCACCAACGAATTCGTGGCGATGAAGTACGACATGCGGTGGTTGGTGCGAGAGCTGGTCCTGACGAAGACGTATCAGCGTTCGATCGACCTCCCCGCCGATCCGGCCCCGCAGTTGGTGACCGCTGTTCAACTGACGCCGGTCGTTGAGGCGGAACATGTTCGTTTGAAGGGGATCGCCGACGCCTCGCGCAAATTGAGCGATGCGGCTCGCGAAGAGTGGAAGACGGCTCGCAAGACGCTCGAACCGGCTGAGGCTGCTTGGAAAGCGGCCGAGGCGGAAGTCGCAAAGATCAAGAAGCCGGTCGATGACGCCCTCGTCGCGCTGGCCAAGACCAACGCCGACACGACCGCGAAGCAAACCGCCACCACCGCCGTGAACGAAGCGGCCGCGAAGACGACCGAGGCTGCGAAGTTGCTGCCCGCCGACAAGGAACTGGCGGGAGCCGTCGCGACGTTCACGGCCAAGCAGGCGCAATTGGCGACCGAACTGGCGGCCCTGCAAAAACAGGCAACCGATAAAACGGCGGCACATGCGGCAGCGTTGGCCAAGTTGAACGAAAGCTATCCGCCCGCCGATGCGGCTTACGCGGCACTCGTCGAAGCGGCGAAGCCCATAGATGCCGCGCGCGCCAAATTCCTCGTCGCGTGGAACCAGCACAAGACCGACGCCGCGTTGGCCGGTGCGCAGAAAAAGAAACTCGAACAGTTGCAGGCTCACGTCGCGCTGAACACGGCCATCGCAAGTGCCGCCGCCGCTCAAGCCGCTGTCGAACCGACGAAGGCGGAACTCGCTGCGGCCATGTTGGCGGTCGAACAACAGCAGGTCGAAGTGACCAAGCAGACAACCTCCATCACCGAGATGGACAAGGTGATGGTCGAAGCGACCAAACAACTGGACGAGTCCAAAGTGGCGTTCGTCACCAAGCAAGGTGTCGTCCAATCCGTGGTTGAAGCGATCACGAAGACCGACGCCGTACTGGCCAAACTGCCGGGAGACGCCGAGATCACGTTGGTCGTGGCGAAACTCAAGGAGAAGCACGAGCCACTCGTCAAAGAAGCGACGGTGCTCGAACAGGCAATGGCCGCGAAGGACGCTGCCAGTAAGGATGTCGCTGGCAAACTCGCCGCGATGAAGCAGACGCTCACGGCAGCCACGACCGAGATGGCGACTCGCCAGCAAACCGTCACGTCGAAAACGAACACCGTCAACCAAGCCGTCGCCGCCGTGCCGACGACTCAAGCAGCGGTCGCCTCAGGTCGAGTCCAACTGGCCGAACTCTGGACGAACGCAGCGGGAGTCCGCGTGTTGAAGCAGCTCAACCCCGAACAACTCGCGTGGGCCGCGTTGCAATCGACCGGCGTCGTCGAGCCTCATCGTCCCGCCGCCGAAGCTGAGATCGAGAAGACCATCCCCAAGGCGAGCGTCGCAGCCGACCCCGCGCTGGCGCAGGCCCGCGAATTCAGAGTCGCCTCGCAAATCCAAGAGATTCATCGCGGCAACGTCGCCGCGTTCACCTCGCTCTACGGCGGCTCAGCCGGACCGGGCCAAGACGATTTTTTTGCTTCGGTCGATCAGGCGTTGTTCGTTGCGAATGGTGGCTCGGTCATCGGCTGGGCCGGAGGCGGACAGCTCATCGGTCGCCTGATGCCGCTCACCGAACCGAACGCCATCGCCGAAGAAATCTATCTCAGCGTCCTCACCCGCCGCCCGACCGCCGCCGAGATCGCCGAGACGACTGCTCAACTGACCGCCCGCGCCGCCGAAAAGCCCGCCGCCCTGAGAGACCTCATCTGGGCCTTGGTCACATCGGCGGAGTTTCGATTTAATCACTGAGAGAAGCTGTTAGCTGAAAGCTGTCCAGCCGATTGCTGAGTTCCGTTATCCGAATTGGAGACTCGATTATGCGATGCAATTATGCCTGCGGTTCTGGTGAGCACACGCTGGCACGACGCCAGTTCTTGGGAACGATGGCCGCCGGGGCGGGAGCCATGATGGGCGGGCTGTCGATGCTCGCGCGACCGGCCTTTGCGGCGGAATTGAACAAGCAGCAGAAGCGGGTGCTCGTGTTCAACATGCACGGCGGGCTGAGTCAGCTTGAGAGTTGGGATCCGAAACCGGGGACTCCGACGGGCGGGCCGTTTCGCGCGATCAACACGTCGGTGCCGGGGACTCAAATCTGCGAACTGTGGCCCGAGACCGCCAAGCAGATGCACCGGCTGGCCATTGTGCGCGGCGTCAACACCTCCGAGGACGATCACGGCAAAGGGATCAAGATGATGCTGACCGGGCGGCGCGAGATGCCCGGTGTCGAGAACCCGGTCCTCGGCGCGGTCGTTGCCAAGGCGGTGGCCAATGAAGCGAGCGGCCTGCCCGGCCACATCCAGATCACAGCGGGGGGCGGCGGGCGGACGAATGATTCGGCGTACCTCGGGCCGAAGTACGCGGGGCTGGCGTTGGGGAACGGCCAGCCACCGGCGAACACGGTCCGTCCCGATGCCATCGCCGCCGCCGCCGATGAACAACGGAACGCCATGCGCCGCGCGGCGAATGAGCGGTTCCTGTCGCGCCGTCGCACGGCCATGACCGACGCGTACACCTACAGCTATGAGCAGGCTCAGCAGTTGATGGCTCAGCGCGACATCTTCGATGTTGCGAAGGAGTCGGAAGCCGATCAGGCTCGCTACGGTAAGCATGACATCGGGCGTCACTGCTTGCTCGCCCGGAGGTTGATCGAGAGCGGCATCACCTATGTCCAAGTGAGCCACTCGAACTACGACAGCCACAACGAAAACTTCATCTTCCACGGCGAACAGATCGGTGAGTTCGATCGTCCGTTCGCGACCCTCGTCGCCGATTTGGCTGATCGCGGCCTGCTCGAAAGCACGCTGATCGTGGTCCTGTCGGAATTCGGACGGACTCCCAACATCAATCACCTCGTCGGCCGCGATCACTGGAGCAAAGCGTGGTCGGTGCTGATGGGCGGCGCTCGCGTGATCCCCGGTGCGGTGATCGGCAAGACAAATCCCAACGGTACTGAAGTGATCGAACGCCAAGTCGATCACGGCCACCTGTTCCACACGTACTTGCAGGCAGTGGGAGTCGATAGCTCAAAGTCCTTCGACATCGGCGGTCGCCCCATCCCGATTGCCGACCCCGCGTACAGCGGCATCAAGGAACTGCTGGCCTGACAGGGAAACGCGACCGCTTTCGATCGGTCTTGAGCGTTTTCCGGTTCTCTGTCACATTCCGGCCTGACTCATTCTCCGGCTTGCTGTTGTGGGCAAGGTTCTGTCGCAAGACGGAGAGTTCTGCGGGAACTGAATGCGGTGAGCTGTCTCATGCCTTGGCTTCGTGACCGATCCGGCTGTTTGTTGGCGTTGCTGTTTGTGGCAACGATGAGCGGCTGCGCGTCACTTCCCGGACGACAGGTCGCGGTCAGCAACCCGGTCTTCGTTCGAGCCAACAACCACGAAGAGGCATGGGAACGCACGGTCGATGTCGTTCACGATTATCTGTTCGAGATCGAACGTGAGAACAAGCTGGGGGGCGTCATCGAGACGCGGTACAAGACGGGAGCGAACTTGTTCGAGCCGTGGCACCGCGATTCGGTCGGAGCGAGGAGCCGAGCCGAGAGCACGTTGCAGTCGATTCGCCGGAAGGCGTTTCTCAGTGTGACGCCGGTGGAAGGCGGTTTTATGGTCGGGGTCGAAGCTCACAAGGAACTGGAAGATGTGGCGCGTGCGGCCAATTCCGTAGGCCCTGCCACGTTTCTCGACAACAGCCCGTTGCAACGCGATCTGAACCCGGTCGTCGGCCAGGCCACTCCCTCAGGCTGGATTCCGCGAGGCCGTGATTTAGCGATGGAACAGTCGATGTTGCTCTCGATCAACCGCGCATTTGGCCAATAAACCGACAGATCGATACCAACCGTTCAACGCTGTTTCTCGGACGATTGACGAATCGACTCTCAGTCGCCATCATCCCGCCTCGATTTGCCAGTTTCGTAGAGAAAATTCAGGGCGCGGGAGTTATTGCATGGGTCGTTATACGGGTCCCAAGGGTCGAATCAATCGACGACTTGGTTCGATGGTGTTCGAGAACCACGGTGCTGTGAAGGCGCTGGAAAAGCGTCCCAATCCTCCCGGCATGTCTCAACGCCGTCGCAAGCTGACCGTGTACGGTGAGGCTTTGGCTGACAAGCAGAAGATCAAGTACCACTACGGTATGCGAGAAGCTCAACTCCGTCGGTACTTCGCTAAAGCACGCGCTCAAAAGGGTAACACCGGCGAGTTGCTGCTGATCATGTGTGAACGCCGCCTCGATAACGTCGTTCGGCGCGCGGGTTTTACCGTGACTCGAATGCAGGCACGACAGGGCATCGTCCATCGTCACTTCCAGTTGAATGGAAAGACGATCAATAAGCCTTCCATTTTCGTCGAACCAGGTGATGTGATCACTCTGCGAAATCGACCGAACGTCCGCAAGCTGTACCGCGAGGTCGTGGACAGTGCTTCGCGGCAGTCCGTCGATTGGATTTCCTTCGACGCGAAAGATCTGGAAGCCCGCGTTCAAGCCCTTCCGTCCCATACGGATTCGACGGCCCCCGACGTACAGATTGGCCGCGTCGTGGCATTCATGTCGCGCTGATGCGGTTGGTTTTGCGAATGGTATTCAACAAGGCGTCGCCTCACCCGAGGGACGCCTTTTTCTTTTGGTCGCCTCACCGTCTGTCGGGGCATCGTGCCGAATTGAGTCGTCTGATTCTGGCGACTACTATCCTGCGGCGACATGACCAAGACCGCACGTGACTATCAAGAACACCGCCTGGAGAAACTTCTCATGTTCGATGGACGCCATCCTGCGATTCTGTTGTTCGGGGCACCGGGTGTCGGCAAGGGGACTCAAGGAACGATCTTGGGGCAGATCCCCGGGTTCTATCACTTGTCTTGCGGCGACGTTTTTCGATCGTTGAACATCAACTCGCCCGAGGGCCGCGAAATCTACGAATTCAGTTCGCGCGGGCAATTGGTCCCAGATGAATTGACCGTCAAGATTTGGAAGAAGTCGCTGATGGGGCACATCGCGATCTCGCGCTACAAGCCGCCAGATGAGCTGCTGATCTTGGACGGCATCCCGCGCAATCCGGCTCAGATTGAGATGCTCAAGGACACGATCAATGTCCTGCACATCATTCACCTCGTGTGTGCCGACCTCGACAAAATGATCGACCGCATCAAGCGCCGGGCGATTCGCGATAACCGCGCCGACGACGCCAATGAAGAAGTGATCCGCACTCGGTTCGAGGTCTATCTTCGTGAGTCCGAACCCGTGATTAACGCTTATCCGGCGGAGATCATTTCACAGATCGACGCGATGGCATCACCTCCAGAAGTCTTGGTTGGCGTGCTTCAGAAATTGATTCCGGTGCGGAACGCATGGCTGCAAAGCCTGCCCAATGAGCCATTCTGATGGCTCGTGTGAGACGTAATTGCCTGTTGGGTAACGTAGGGTAAATGTCTCGCTTGCCCATCATGCCGTTGGAAAGCGGGCAAGCGAGACGCTTACCCTACGTTACCCAACAGGCTGGTCAGCCCAGTCTTGAAGAACCATTGGGCTTACGCTCGCCGTGAATCATTCTCGCTCACGCCAATCAGCAGCGCCTTCGCGGTCGAGACCGATCGAGGACTGACAACACCCCAAATGGGCTCAGCCGCTTCGGATGAGACCGAGCCGCAACGTCGTGGTGTGCTGATCGCCGCAGCTCGTGAGAACCGGTGCGATCATCACACGAGTCGCACACCCGTTCTCGCCCCGCATAACGTGAGTGAGCGGTTCAACCTGACCGCCATTTACGTCCAATTATGACGGTTGCAGTGGTCGCAAAGCTTGAGAAGTGCGAGTTATCGCGAATGGGCTGTTTGGCAAGCCCTTTGCTTTGAGACGAAGACGGACGAGTGAGTAGCCTGCGCTCCCCTCGTCTCCACGCAGAACTTTCCCTGCGATCGTCAGAACCGAACCACTTCCCGGATCCGACTCATGCCAGTTGCCACCGCTTCCGTCGATGAGTTTCTGTCGTTGCTCGAACAGAGCCAACTCCTGCGCGAACCGCTCATGCAAAAAGTGCGCGAGCAAGTTCCGTCGCTGGGAGCGGATGAGAACGACGCCTCCAAAGTCGCGAAATCGCTTGTGAAGAGCCAGCTTCTGTCGGCCTACCAAGCGCTAAGACTGCTCTCCGGGAAGGCCGATGGTTTCTATCTCGGCAAGTACAGACTGCTCGATATCCTCGGTCAAGGCGGCATGGGGATGGTGTACCTCGCCGAGCAAATCACGATGAACCGGCTGGTCGCTTTGAAAGTGATCGGCCGCATCTCGAAGAGCAAAGACGACGCATTGGCTCGCTTCAAGCGCGAGGCCCGCGCGGTCGCTCAACTTTCGCACGCGAACATCATCCAGGCGTATGACTTCGACGAGATCGACGACATTCCGTTCATCAGCATGGAGTACGTCGAGGGGATCGATGTCGAACGACAAGTGGCGAAGTTCGGCCCCGTCAATTGGAAGCAGGCGGCCGACTACGCGATGCAGGCGGCGGCAGGACTGGAAGCGGCTCGCAAGGCGAAGTTTGTTCACCGCGACATCAAGCCGGGCAATCTGCTGATCGACACGTCGGGTGTTGTGAAGATTCTCGATCTCGGTCTGGTGATGACCAAACAGTACACGCGCAACGATTCGTTGACCTCGGCACAGGATCAGGTCGGCACGGTGGACTACATGGCTCCGGAGCAAGCTCTCAACAGCCATCGCGTCGATACGCGAGCGGACCTGTACAGCTTGGGCGGCGTGCTGCACTTCATGCTCACGGGGAAGATTCCGTTTGAAGGGACGAGCAGTGCCGAGAAGCTGCTCAAGCATCAGTCCGCCGCGCCGACGCCGGTGCGTCAGTTGAAGAGCGGCATCTCCGCAGAGTTGGAACAGGTCGTTCTGAAGCTGCTGGCGAAGAAGGCCGACGATCGCTTTCAGTCTCCCGAAGAACTGATTGCGGCGTTGAAGCCGCTCGCCGAGCGGAAGACTCCGCCCTACGACGTGGCGGCGGTGAAACATCCCCGCGCGACGTTCACGCCGCTGCTCGGCCGTGGCCCCGAGGCGAATGCGATCAACACGAAAGGGCACTTGTCGGGAGTCCTGTCGCCGCTCAAGTTTGAAGGGAGCATGGCCGGTTCAACCGGTGTCGCTTCCATGCAGGCGACCGGCGTGACCTCGATGAAATCGACGATTGAGGTCGAGAAGCCGCTCGGGTTGGCTGAGCCTGCCGCCACGAACGCGATCGTCAAGCGAATGCCATCGCAGGTCTCGCCCAAGGAATTGCCCGCAAAGGCCAACATCACGAAGCGTGCTCCCGCACGGAGTGGGCCGATGAGCGCGATCGTGATCGTCCCGAACAGGGCCGAGCATGAAGAGGAAGACTTCGCAGACCTCCCTTCGCTTCCGTCGAATGCCAATCGGCGGCGCATTCGCAAGTCACCAGACAAGTCGAGTGGCAAGGACGGAGGCGATGCTCAGTTCCTGATGCTGCTCGGCGGCGGACTGACGGCGACGGTTCTGATTGCCGGACTGGTGATCTTCATGTCAGGTGGTCGCTCGAACCAGACGGCACTCGCGGTGACGACGACATCCAGCACTCAACCCGCGAATGCCAACGCGGCTTCCGTGCGAGGTCGTTTCGTTCGCGTCCCGCTGGATCACATTGCCAACACGGTTAGCACGAAGGGGATGTTCAACGAGGAGACCAACGACACCGAGCGATTTGTGCTTCCCGCGTGGACCTCGAAAGATGTCGATGGCGTGCCGTTCACACTCATTGATCCGCAGAACGGCAACACGCCGAATGTGGTGATGCTGCAAGGCGCACTCGGAACACAAGCCCCGATGAAGCCGAAGTCGGTCAGCGTGCCGACCAGCTTCTCGGCGAAAGCGATCCATTTGCTGAGCGGTGTCGGCGGCTACTGTTACCCGACTCAACCGAAAGGCTCGGTCTCGATGATCGTGCGGTTGACGTATGCGGACGGCAGCGTCGAGAACCATGAACTCATCAATGGTGAACACTTTGCGGACTACATCCACCGCATTGATGTCTCGGGGAGCAAGTTCGCGTTTGAGGCGGGCCAGCAGCAGATGCGGTTCCTCAGCATTCATCCCAAGCGAACGGATCGCATCACGACGATCGAGTTCGCGAAAGGGCCGGACAAAACGGCACCGCTCATCTTGGCGGTGACGTTGGAAGAAGTGGTCTCGACGGGGAGTGCCTCTTCGACCGTGTCGCTCGGCCCGCCATCTTATGATCGCTGGAAGACGTACTCGGAAGAACTGCGGAAGGACCCCGATCTGATCGCCTACTACACATTCAGCGGTGAGAAGGACGGCAAGGATGTCCTGCACAGCCAGGCCACGTCACCGAAGTTCGGCGCGATGAACGGCAAGGTTCACGGTGGAGCACGCTGGGTTCCCGGACGCTTTCCACAGAAGTCCGCCTTGCAGTTCGATGGCAAGAACTCGGGACACTACGTCTCGCTCGGCGATGGCGATTCGAGCAACTGCAACTTCACCACTTCGTTCACGATTGCGGCGTGGTTCAAGGTGTCTGAGTTCGACCATGGCCATCAGATGATCGTCGGCAAAGGAGACAGTGCCTGGCGGCTGCAACGCGACAACGAGAAAAACAATCTGCAACTGGCGATGAACAACTATTTGCCGCCCGAAGCCTCGGTGCCTGAAAAAACCGCTCATCCGTTCGCGCGAATCGAAGGTCTGTCTTCCGTCAAAGATGGCAAGTGGCATCTGGCCATCGGGGTCTACGACTTCAGCGCGTCCCGGCCCACGATGACGCTGTATCTCGATGGACAATTGGAGGGAGTCACCAAGCTCGGCCCGCCCAAGCAGAATCAACACTCCGTGATGATCGGAGCCAACTCCGAGAAGTTCAGCCACAAGGAGTTTCGCTACTGGAAGGGCTTGATCGACGAGGTCGTGATCCTCAATCGGCCACTCAAAGCGGCTGACGCCGAACTGATGTACGACGCCGGTCGGCCGATGCAGTGAGGCACCCTACTGCGGTGGCGATCTCCACCGGAACGCCTCGATCAAGTCGGCTTTTCAGATCGTCGGCTGGTGCGGTCGAGGGCACGCTTCACGCGCTTCCACAGCGCGGCATTGTTGAGTCGCTCCAGCCCGAGGGCTTTCAGGCAGCGTTCTTTCGTCGGGTACTGGCCCGTTCGCCACGCTGCGATGATCTGCTCCTCTTCCGCTTCGGTGGACCGATGTGATCCCGCGTCTTGGTCACTCGGTGCGCTCTCGATTACAGGCGGAGCCGCCGTCACCGCATCTGATCGCGGTTCGCCGTCCGCACTCGCCGCCGATCCACCTGCCGTCGTCATTGTCTCTGTCCCTGATGAAGTCGTTCGTTGGAAGTCGTTGTCGTGCTCGCGCCAGACTTGTCCGCGACACCAAACGTCACCAATGTAGCGTCGCACTCCCGGTTCTGCCGCAGGACACATGATGGTTCTGCTTCTCGCGGGAGCTGTGGCCAGCAACTCTTCTCACATCGTGAAGGACGACGTACATGGACCAGCAATTGACCAGACGTGACGCATTGAAGACGGCTGCGGGAGCGATGGCAGTCGGAGCGATGGGCTGGGGTTCGGCAGGCTCGTTCGAGACGGGGGCGATGGCCGCAGATCGACCCGTGGAAGCGGACTACAAGATTCAACACGGTCGCATCCGGCAGTCGGTCATGGGCTGGTGCTTCAACCCGATGCCGACGCCCGAGCTGATGAAACATTGCCGCGAGATCGGTCTCGTCGCCATCGAAGGGATCGGGGCCGAACACTATCCCGCCGCGAGGAAACTGGGACTGAAGATTTCGCTGGTGAGCAGCCACGGCTTCGCACGCGGTCCGTTCAATCGCGCGAACCACGAGTTCTGCATCACGAAGCTGCGGTCGGCCATCGACCTCGCCGTCGAGAACGAGTGTGAAAACGTCATCACGTTCACGGGGATGCGAGAAGCGGGGATCACCGACGAGCAGGGGACTCAAAACTGCATCGACTGCTGGCGGCAGGTCATCGCCTACGCCGAAGAGAAGAAGATCAATCTCTGTCTCGAACATCTCAACTCACGCGACGGCAGCCACCCGATGAAGGGGCATCCCGGCTACTTCGGCGACAATGTCGATTTCTGTGTTGAGCTAATCAAGAAGGTCGATTCGCCTCGAATGAAGCTGCTGTTCGACATCTACCACGTGCAGATCATGAACGGCGACGTGATCCGCCGGTTGCGTCAGTACAAGGACGTGATCGCCCACTATCACACGGCGGGGAATCCCGGCCGTGGCGAACTCGACGAGAAGCAAGAGATCAACTACCCCGCGATCCTGCGGGCCATCTTGGAGACCGGCTATCAAGGCTTCGTCGCACAAGAGTTCATCCCGACGTGGCCCGACAAGGTGGAGGCTTTACGCCACGCAGCCAAAGTCTGCGACGTGTGATCGGAAGTCTGGCTTTAGGTGCCGTGCATTTACTACTTCCGAGAGTTCACTCGGGCTTCACTGTACTCATCTTTCTGCCGCTCTCTTTCTGTCTCCTCGCTTCAGTCTTGCAGGCAGAAGAAGTAGACAGAAAGAGAGCGGCAGAAAGATGACCGAGCGAAGACTCGGAACGGGATGCGGAAGCCTGACGATCCTGCAAATCAGGGTGTCGTTCTGGAAGCAGTGCCGCGCACCCAACTGCCAATTCTCGGACGTAGTCAATGCACAGCCTCTTAGCTTTGTCCGCCGGACTTCGAGGCTTGCATCACGGCGTCTCAGCTTCATTCCACGGTGGCGGGCCTGGATCAGCCTTGGGGTCGGCGAGGCGTTTTCGGGCGAAGGCAACGTGGGCAGAGACCTCTTCGTTGTCTTCGTAGAGCGTCTTGATGCTGGTCCAAATCGCTTCGGCTTCGCTCAGCTTGCCATTCGATTTGGAGGTCTCGGCATTCTTAAGTCGCATGTTGAGGAACGAGGCCAACGTTTCGTCGCCCGCCTGAGCCGTAATCTTGTCCGCTTCATCCTGCGCGAGCAGAACATAGACGCGGAGTTCCTCCGTCGTCTTGAAGAGATCGACGATCGAGCGGTACTTGCGGAGTGCTGTAATGCGATCGCCAAACTTCAAGAACTGCTCGGCCGCGAGAAACTGAAGTTCGGCCTCGTTGAGCGGCGGCTGACGGAGTTTGACTCGCGCTCGCATCTTTCCAAGCGTATCTTCCTTATCGACATCCACGATGAGTGTCTGTGCCCGGCCAGCATGTTTTCCGTTGGGGAACTGCTTCAGCAGTGGCTTGAGATGACCGTCGCGTGCTCGAACGTGATCGAGCGTGAATTCAGACTTCATGAGTTGCTCGGCCCGCACCATCATGGCCTCTTCGCTCGGCCACCACGCACTCCAGAGCGTCCAACCGATGCCGCCTGCGACCAGCGCCAAGCACACGCTAAGGAACCAAGTTCGTTCGTAGAACTGGCTGGTGTCTTTTTTCTTCTTCTTTTTCTTGGTCTTGCCGAGTGCCGACTTCAGCTCGTCCAAATCCTTCGCACTGGCGATCACGGTCGAAGCCGTTGCCGCTTCCAGTGCGTCGGCCGCCAAGCTCTTTTGCTCGGTGATCTTGCGTCGCACCCCCTCAATCTTCGTCTGGACATCGAGTGCGTCGAACGGACGTTCTTGCGGGTCTTTTTCCAGCAGATTGAAAATCAGGTCTTCGACGAACATCGGGCAATCGGGAACCAGTGACGTGATCCGCGGCGGCTCCTCCTGCAAGTGCATCATCAGCATCTCGCCCTGATTCTCGCACTGGAACGGAGTCTCTCCTGCGATCATCTCGAACAGGACGCAGCCAAGAGCGTAGAGGTCGGTCTTCTTATCGACGGGGGGCTTGCCGCGAATCTGCTCGGGAGCCATGTAAGCATACGTGCCGACGGTCTTACCGGCAGCAGTCAACGCGGTGGCGGTCGTGTCACGAGCGATGCCGAAGTCAGTCAGTTTGACCGTGCCATCTTTAGTAAGCAGTAAGTTGCCGGGCTTGAGATCGCGATGAATGACACCCGCTTCGTGAGCATGCTCGAGCGCCTTGGCGACCTGCATCGTGATCTCCAACGCCTCTTCCCACGGCAGCTTCTTTTTCGCTTTGAGCACGTCCTCAACCGAGCCACCGGTGATGAGTTCCATCGCGTAGAAGCGTTGTGTTCCGAACTTGCCGCCGCCGTAATAGCGAACGATGTGCGGGTGCTGGAGCTTCTTAAGAATCGACACCTCACGCTCGAACCGCCGCTGAAGCGACTCGGTGTCGGAGAACTCGGGCGAGAGAATCTTGAGTGCGACCGGAGCACCGTTCTTGGTGTAAGTCGCCCGGTAGACGATCCCCATGCCACCGACACCGATGCGGTCGCCCACTTCAAAAGGGCCGATCATCCGTTGAGTCATGCCGTGCGATCCATCTCGAAGAACGTGGTGAAGAGCGGCCCATTCTGGAAGCCATCCCCAACAAGTGCAATCCCGGAACGACTTCAAGTATTCACCGGCCGTTCATTCGGAGTTCACAGTCGCCGATAGACTGCTCGACAGTAGATTGGCACACTGGTGCCGGTCATTCGTTGTCCATCTTGAGTGAGGAACGGATCATGCCCCTGAACCTGTCTGGTCTACCGCCATTAAGACTCCCGCGTCGTCGAGCCTTCACGCTGATTGAGTTGCTGGTCGTGATCGCGATCATTGCGGTGCTGATCGCGCTGCTGCTGCCCGCCGTGCAACAGGCGCGCGAGGCGGCGCGGCGGACGCAGTGCAAGAACCATTTGAAGCAACTCGGCTTGGCGATGCACAACTACCACGACACTCACGGCGTGTTCCCGTTCGGATGGGACGAGCGCGAGACGGGCTGGCAGGCCATGATCCTGCCACAAATCGAATTGGCCCCTTTGTACGGCACGTTGATCTGGGCGGAAGGCGGCTTGGGAAATTGGGACGCCGTGGGGTCGCCGAACTTGGCCGCCTGCGAAAAAATGATTCCCGCATTTCGTTGCCCGAGCATGGCGGTCCCCGAACACATCGACAACCAAGGGATTCCGGGCCGATCTCCTGTGAGCTACCGCGGCGTCGCTTCCTCCATTGCCGCATCGGACGATGCTTCGACGATCCCCGCCGGTAGCGGCACTACCGTTTCACTGGAGGATGCGAGCCATGACGGCATCTTCTTCGGTTGCAGTAACGTCAGGATTGCCGACCTCGTCGATGGGACTTCCAACACCATTCTCATTGGCGAATCGTTCACCGACCCCGGCTACACAAAAGACGGACAGGGGATGGACTATTGGCAGATCGGCTCGCCTCAAACGGGGACTTGGGTTTTGGGTGGGATTGGTGGGACCGAGTACTCGGAACTCGTCGGGAGTACCTTCGGCAAAATCAACAGCCGACGCGATCCGACAGTCCACGGTGTCATCATGGAAATGTCGTTCGGCAGTTGGCATGTCGGCGGTGCCCATTTCACGCTGGCCGACGGGACCGTGAGATTTGTTTCGGACAGCATCGACCTTCAGCTCTATCGCAGGCTGGCCACGCGCAATGGCGGCGAAGTTGTCGGCGATTACTAATCCTAAAACACGCGAACCCCACCGGGCTTGTCCCGGTGGAAATAGGTCTTTGCACTACTTGCTTATTCACTCGAAGCGACGTGGCGAGTAGTGCAGAAACCCGCGAGCCACCGGGGCAAGCCCGGTGGGGTCGCTTGATTGAGGACTAATGACGCGCTCCAAACGATTTCTGTGAGGCAGGGGAAAACGATGAACATGCGTGGTCACGCATTCGGGGTGGGACTCGTGCTGGCACTCGCGATGTTGAGCGGCTGTGAGTCCAAGCCGCAAGCGGCTTACGGTTCACTGGGGCTGGTGTCCGTGAGCGGTCGAGTGACGTTGAACGGTCAGCCCTTGGCCAACGCGGTCATCACGTTTGACGATGTCCAAGATGGCACGTTTTCGTACGGACAGACGGACTCTGGTGGCCACTACACGTTGCAGTTGGACTCGGACATGCGAGGCGTGAAGCCGGGCAAGAAGATCGTCCGCATCAGTACCGCTCGAAAAATCCTGGGACTGAATTCCTCGGAAGAAGCAGGCGAAAGCAGTGTGGATGGAGATGCCGTCAAGCCCGAGGTGGCCAAGGAACGGGTTCCTGACAAGTACTACAAAAACTCGGAACTGACGGCAGAGGTCAGTTCGAGCAAGAGAACGTTCCACTTCGATCTGCGCTGACCCGACGTTGTTCAACAGGCCGTTAGACGGCGTGGAGTTTCACAGCGTGGGCAAACGGGTTCAAACCGCCAATTGGTGGTCCCCAAACGAAACACTGCTGAGCAAGCGATTCTGGGAAGGTAGCCCTGTCGCTCCGCGACAGGAAGCGCGATCAGCAGGGGGGCGATGATCCGCTGAGTCACCTCGAATCAACGACAAACGCCGCTCGCGTGTTCTCGCTTCCTGTCGCGGAGCGACAGGGCTACCACAAATGGGCAACTGCACCATTTGGGCAACGGGTTCGCGCCTCTCACATCACCGAGAAGTAGTTGGCCACCGCGAAGTCGAACGCGGCGGCGGACAGCTTGCGTGGGAGCTGTTTGTAGACGCAGAAGTTTCGCACTTGGAGCAGCAAGTCGCGCGGCTGGCACGAGCGGAACGGACGCTCTGTGCGGCGGTAGTGTTGTTCGATCAGATGTTCCACCGCCGCGTCGTCGTACTGGAAGCCAAGCTTCGGTGACAGCCGACGGATGATCTCGCGGAACTCGATCTCGGTCGGGTCGGGGACTTGGATTTTGTAGGGGATGCGGCGCAGGAAGGCTCCGTCCACCATGTCGCGCGGCTCGAGGTTCGTCGAGAAAATGATGAGTTGATCGAACGGCACCTGAATCTTTTTGCCGCTGGGCAAATTCAAAAAGTCGTACCGTTTTTCGAGCGGCACGATCCAGCGATTGAGCAGTTCCGAGACCGGCATACGCTGGCGACCGAAGTCGTCGATGACCAGCGTTCCGCAGTTGCTCTTCAATTGGAGCGGCGCTTCACAGATGCCCGTCTGTTGGTTCTGGCAGACCTCCAACTCTTCCATCGTCAACTCGCCACCCGCGATGACGGTCGGACGGACAATGCGAATCCAGCGCGAATCGACTCCCGACAGATCGAAGATTCCCGAACCCGCTTCATCCTTCACCTCTTCGTGGACACCGGGGTCGTAGAGTCGAATAACATCGCCGTCGATCCCCAGCGTGCGCGGAATCCAGATCGACGAGCCGAAGCAGTGAGTGATCCGTTCGGCGATGCTCGTCTTACCGTTGCCCGGCGCACCGAACAGGAACATGCCGCGTCCCGAGTTGATCGCCGGTCCCAATTGATCGAGCAATTCGGGGCTGATGAGCAAGTCCGAGAACGCCTGCTTGAGGTCGCTTTCGGTGACATGCTGCTTGGCGATGCTCTGCCGTTCCATCGCCTTGAGATAGTCGCGCAGGCTGACGGGAGCGGAGCCGAAGTACGTGCATTCGTCGGAGTAACGCCGCGCCCGCTCGCGCCCCATCTCGGTGATCGAGTACTCGTAGTCACCCATTTCCGCAGTGCCGACGAACGTTAAAAGCTGGTCGTACTTCAAGCCCTTCAACAGCGGATCGACGATGCCAAACGGCAGTCTCACTTGTTGGGCGACCGCGCGACCGGTCGCCTGTCCCTTCGCCAAAAGGTATTTCAAGGCCAGCCGCTCGATATCGTCGGCGGTGAGTCCGGTCTCTTCGAGTCGTTCGGGAGCGGGCGGAAAGAACGGGTCTTCTTCGGTAGCGGTCGGCGTCCCGAGCAGGGCTTCGACACGATCGAAGAGCGCCGACAAATGGGAGTCACCACGAGCCGCATCGGGGACGTGGCGCTTCGGCATCCAGGTTGTCGCTCCGCCCGTTTCTCTGGCGGGAGCCGAGGGGACGCTGGCAACGGGCTGTTCGGATGCTGGCGCCGGAAAACTGGCTGCGTCCGACTTCGACGGCCGCGTGGACGAGACTCCAAAATCGGCCAACAATTGGGACAACTTGCGCGGAGCGGCGCTGGCCGTATCCCGACCATTTCCCGACGAAGGGACGGCAGATTTGGGAAGCATGATGCGGTGGAGACCAAGTGAAGACCGGCTTATGCGCAGGGTCACATCCATGAAGACCAAATCCGGACGGAGGGCACGTCCGACAAGCCGACTGAAACCTAGGTCAGGCTAGACCGTGAAGCAAACGCCGAGTCTCCAGCACAACCGGGGGACGTTCCCTCCGTAGCAGTTGTAGGGATTGAAGTCCGGCTGAGTCTCGTAGCTTGGACGCCTCGTCCGAGCGAGACTCCGTTGGAAGCGGACGGACGAGGCGTCCATCCTACGGTTCTTCAACAGACGGCTTCGCTGTGTCAGCAGGACTTCGGAGATTCACGGAGTCGCCTGCCACTGGCAGTTCGATTTCAGCGCGGGCATACTTCCTGCCGCTCAGACGCCACGTCTGCTGACGCTGTGCGCATCCCCGAGTTTTCAGAGTGAGGCATCCCATGATTCGCAGTTCCAGTCGTACGATGATGACAACACATCGCGTCACAGCGTTCGTCTCAACATTCGTCTGGGGTCTCTTCGCGATCACATCGGTCGCATCGGCGCAAGAGGCTCCTGCGCCGAGTGGTCCGAATATCGAACCGGTCGATTTCGTCGCGACCGCCGTCGCGCAGGCCGAACCGTCCGCGAGTCCTTCCGGCAGCTCGTGGTTGCTCGTGGTTTGTTCACCCGACGGAAAGCGCGTCGCGACGGTGTCACTCCCGGACGGAGACAAGTCGAAGGGCGAGATCGTGGTGTGGAATCTCGCGGACGCGAAGCCCGTCTGTCGGTTCGAGCAAGCGGGGCGCATCTCGGCGATCGCGTTCTCGCCGGATAGTTCGCTCCTCGCACTCGGCCCCGACGGCCCACAGGCGGGAGTGAAACTGATCGACTGCGCGAAAGGAGAGCTGCGTCACACACTGCTCGGCCCCGCTGCGAAGACGAACTGCCTCGCCTGGTCCGCTGACGGGAAGCGACTCGCGCTGGGGAGTACGTTCGACAAGACCGTGCGGCTGTGGGATGTCGTCGAGAAGAAGTTCACGAAGGCGCATGAAGTGGAGTTGGGAATCATTCTTGCCGTGGCGTTCGCGAAGGACGGAACGGTCCTCGTGGCGGGAACTCCTCAGCGCGAGCGCGACAGTTTGGTGATCCTCGACGCTGCAACGGGGAAGCCGACGCAGACCTTGAAGGGACACAAGGAGTCCGTCGAAGCGGCGGCGTTCTCGAACGATGCGTCCGTGCTGACCTCGGCCGGTTACGACGCCACCGTGCGGTTGTGGAACCTCGCGACGGGCGAAGAGGTGGCCACGTTGAAGGGACACAAACGCGGCATTCGCTCGGTCGCGATGTCGAACGGGGGAAAGCGGCTCGCGTCGGCCAACAGCCGCGAATTCAAACTGTGGGACGGCGAGAAGAAAGAGTCGCTCGGTGATCTCGGAGCCGAGAACGCCGGTGCGCAATCGCTCGCACTCACACCCGACGGACTGTGGCTCATCGCTTGTTCCGCGGACGGTCGCGCGACGGTGTGGGATGTCGAGAAGAAGGCCGAGAAAACGAAGCTCGAACAAAACCCGAGTGCCGCCGTTGCCGCGACCGAACCCGACGCCGCGACTTCCGAAATGCCGCCCGCGCCACCGACGGACGCTCCCGAGGCCGAGGCCATTCAGTCGCTCGCCTATTCGCGCGACGGCAAGTGGCTGGCGGTCGCGCGCGAGGACGGACGCATCTCAATCCGCACGGCCGTCGATGGAAAGATTCATCGCGAAATCGAAGCCTTCGGAGACGTGGCCGCATGTGTGGCGTTCAGCCCCAACAGCGAATTACTCGCGGCGGGGAGCTTCGAGAAGACGATCAAAATCTGGAAGGTCGCTGCGGGAGAACCGATTGCCGAACTGACTGGTCACACGAATTGGGTCTTTTCGATTAGCTTCTCACCAGACGGCGCGACGCTCGCCTCGGCCAGCTACGACAAGACCGCGCGGCTGTGGAATGTTGCGGAGGCGAAGGAGATCGCGGTGCTGTCGGGTCACACGGCGGGAGTCCGCGCGGTCGCCTTCACACGCGACGGGCAACATGTGATCTCGGGTGGCGGCGACCGGTCCGCCATCGTTTGGCGGCTCTCCGATCATCAAGAGGTCGCGAGGTTGAAAGGTCACACGGCGGCGCTGCGAGCGGTCGCGTGTTCTCCCGACGGCGCGACCGTCGCCACGGCGAGCGAAGATGCGACGATCAAACTGTGGAAGACGGCCGACTGGACTCAACGCGCGTCGCTGCCGGGAGCCGAGGGCGTGATGTTCTGGTGCTTGGCGTTCTCGCCTCAGGGAAGAACGCTGGCGGCTGGAGCGTTCGATGGAACGGTGAAGTTGTTCGATCCGAATGAGGCCAAAGAACGAGCGACTCTGCGCGGGCCGACCGACGCCATCACGGCGGTCGCTTTCGCTCCGGACGCACACGAAATCATCGCGGGGAGCATCGACAAGAGCTTCCGTCGTTGGACCGCGCAGAAAGTCAGCGTGACCACCGGTGAGACAAAGGCTCCGGAGCTGAAGGCGGCTGAAGCAGTGACGGCTCTCAACGCGATCACCCTCGCCACCGAGCAGCCGGTCTCGTCGCTCGCGTTCGACAAACAGGGGACGCGGCTGGCGGTTGGCACCGGCGCGTATCGTGTCGCGGGGTCGCTGCAACTTTGGAACATCACCAAACGTGAGAAGCAGTGGCAGTCGGAGCCGTTCACCTACGGCTTGACGGGCGTGCAGTTCTCACCCGAAGGAGGCCGCATCTTCGTCGGCAACTTCGCAGACAACTTCCTCAAACTCTTCGACGCCACTGACGGCAAGAAGCTGAAGGAACTGCGCGGCCACCGGTCAAAAGTTCACGGCATCGCGTTCTCACCCAACGGCAAGCAGTTCGCCACCGCGTCGCTCGATCGAGACCTCAAGCTGTGGGATGCGACGACCTTGAAAGAGATCAAGACATTCGTCGGTCATCAGGACTATGCGTTCTCAGTCGCGTTCTCACCCGACGGTACGAAGCTGCTCAGCGGCAGTTCCGATCGCACCGCGCGACTCTGGAGCATCGAGACCGGCAAGGAACTTCGGCAGTACAAAGGACACACGGCGGGCATTCAACAAGCCGTCTTCTCGAAGGACGGACTCTGGGTCGCGACGGCTGGAGGCGACGGGACAGCCCGCGTTTGTGAAGCCGCGACAGGCGACTACCGGTTCACGTTGCGCGGCCATCGCAACAAGGTCGAGTCGGTCGCGTTCTCTCCGAATGGTAAGTTGATCGCGACCGCCTCATCCGATCGCACGATCCGCCTGTGGGACTTCGCCAGCGGTGCCGAACTGCTCAAGCTGTCTCAAGAGGGAACCGTTCGCTGCGTGCTGTTCACTCCCGACGGCAAGCATCTCGCCAGCGGCGGCGACGACAAAACCGTGAAGCTGTGGGAGGTGAGCACGCTGTCGCCATGAGGCGAGGAAATGTCACGCCACCGATTTCGTGAGACATTTCCGAGCGGGGCGGCGTCAGCCCCCTGGCTCTTGGGCGTCAGCCCTCTTGATCCCTTCTGCGCTGGGGACGTGCGCAGAATTGCGGTTCGATTGCCGATGTGACCGGGTTCAACAGACGGCTATGCCACGTCTTTTCCAACAGGCCGTTTAGGGATTCACTTTCCCAACGCTGAAAATCCGCAAAGCGGGCTGACGCCCAAGAGCCAGGGGGCTGACGCCACCCCGCTCAGAAAGCGACTGTTCGTCAACGAACATTACGGCGCGGGTTTCGCCATGATGAGTCCGCGCAGGCATTGCACCGGGACGCACGACTTGAAGACCATCTGCGGGTCCATGACTTCATCGGCGTCCGCATCGGCGGCGGCCTCGTCCACAACGGCCGGTTTCTTCGGGGCGACTTTGGGAGAATTGGCGTCGAGCTGCGTTAAGACTCTGCGCTGCGGTGGCTGTGCGACACCGGCGATGCGTCTCGGACGGGATCGCGTGGCTGAGCCTCCCGAATAGAGCGTGAACGTGCGGCTGACCTGACCAATGACGTGGCCCTGCTCATTGAAGACGGGGCCACCGCTCGACCCTTGCCCGAAGTCGGCGGTGACGTTCATCCACAACACGGCATCTTGGTCTCGCTCATAGTTCGACACATGGCCGCTCGAAAAAAAGAAGAAGCTGTCGCCGGGATGAGCCACGATCCGCGCGGCTGTTCCCGGCAATGCCTCTTCGGCCAACGGCAGCGGCTTCAAGTTTTTGGCGTCGATGCGGAAGAGGCAGGTGTCGGCCAGCTTGTTGGACGCGAGGAGTTCCGTCACTGGGTACACGTTCTTCTTCACGTCCATCACGATCACCGCGTCGGCCGAATCTTCGTTGTCGAAGACGTGGCAACTCGACGACAGCACGCCGTCTTCCGCGACCACGAACGCCGTCGCCAATGAGGTTTGCCAGTTCTCGTTGTCGCTCCCTTTGTAGAGGCTGCACACGATGAAGACGCTCTCGCACGCACGCTGGTAGAGGTCGCGGTCGGAGATCGCCTCTTCACTAGGAGCGGCCAACGTCAGCGAACACGTCTTGCGATCAAGGTTCTTACGCAGTTCCACGTCACCCTTGGCTTTGCCCGTCTTGTGCAGCTTGGCTCCGGTGGTGGCGAGATGATCGAGAACCTCGTCAATGCCGAAGACCGGATAGGGCCGCGATTGCACGATCGGCTTAGCGGTCCGCTCGCGCTTCTTGGTCTTGCGCGTGATGGGCGTCTCGGGATGAGGCCGCTCCTTCGCGTCGGCCTTCTCGGGAGCGGCCACTGGTTCGGCTACCGTTGATTTCTGAGCGAGCGTTTGGCCGCGATCTTGAGCGAGCGTTTGTTCGACAGAGGACCGGTCTCCTGTAAACCGCATCACGCACCAGACGACCAATGCCACGAGTACCAAACTGCGCCAAGGTCGTCGCAAGGGGAAGGGTTGCGGCATGGAACTCTCCTGACAGATGTGGCTCGGAACGAATGACGAGAACGATTGTGGCGCACGACAGCCGGTTCGGCCAGCGGTTCAACAAGACAAGTCAGGGCCATCGCCCTTTTCAACATAGGGTGGGACCAGCTCGCTTCGAGCGCCGGCCCACCATCGGGAAATGTCGAGAAAGCATGGTGGGCCGGCGCGGCGAAGCGCCGCTGGTCCCACCCTACGGGTTTTGCAGCCCCAACAAGGCACTGGCCCTGGCGGTCCAACAAGACACGTCCTCGCTCACGCTTCGGGTTGGTGTGGAGCGGCACCGGTCAACGCCGTTAAGGATTTCGGATTTACAAACCAGGCCATCGAACGTAGCAGAAGTCGTAAGACTTCTGGCGAGTCGTCAGAAGTCTTACGACTTCTGCTACAACAAAACCATAACGGCGTTGGGTTCCATTGATCGTGAACTGGACTCTTACAACTCTGAGAGCCAGTCCCAGTCGATGGGCCGCGTGATGTCGAGTTTGGGTAGATCGCACTTCATCGCTTCAACGTACTTTTGCGCGGCACCCGTGTTGAAGACGACGACGCGTTCGTGCGGTTTGATCCAGCCGTCGCGCGTCAGCCGTTCGAGTGCCCCGATGCACGCGGCCGTCTCGGGACAGATCGCGATCCCTTCGGAGGCCGTGACGAGGTGCATCCATTCGCGGATGCGTGCTTCTTCGACTTGCAGTGCCACGCCGCCGCTCTCCTTCACGGCGTCGAGGATCATGAAGTCGCCGACTGCTGCCGGGACGCGAATGCCACTGGCGATGGTCGCCGCGTTGGCAAACGGCTCGGCAAAGCGCGACCCGGATTCAAACGCCCTCGCAATTGGGGCACAGCCGGTGGATTGCACGCTGACCATGCGCGGGAACTTTGGCTTGGTCCCCTCGCCCCACGCTCTGGTCGAGTGTGTGGCTGGGGTCGGCGTCTTCGCCGCCCCCAGTGAGTGTT
>JAYTQJ010000203.1:0-4736 GCA_043746775.1 Schlesneria sp. | reverse complement strand
AAGCCAGGGCCCAATGTAGGGTGGGACCAGCGCGCTTCGAGCGCCGGCCCTCCATCAGGAAACATCGAGAAATCATGGTGGGCCGGCGCGGCGAAGCGCCGCTGGTCCCACCCTACAGGTTGCGCAGACCCAACAAGGCGATGGCCTTGGGGACAAGCCCGGTGAGGCCGCTTGGTTAATGTCTAACTGCTGGCGGAAAGAGATAGGTAGGACGGGCACTCTTGCCCGTCGTTTCCCTTGAACACAGACGGGCAAGAGTGCCCGTCCTACAGTCGCTCCCGCAGGCCGAAAGGTCACTTCTTGGCGAGGTATTTATCGAACCAATCGGCCAACGTGACGGCGTCTTTTCCCATTTCGGGCCAACCGTGAGCGGCTCCCTTTTTGACGACGAGTTCCGTCGGGACGCCTTCCGCTTTGAGCTTTTCAATGATGACTTCCGCCTGTTGAATCGGGACAAGCAGGTCGGCATCGCCATGAATGATGAGCGTCGGTGGGTCATCGTTCGTGACGTGGTTCACGGGCGAGATGGCTTTACCGAGTGCGAGAATCCGTTCCTCATCGGTGATCGGGACGAAGGCGTTGGTCGCCTTATCGAATTCGTGGAAGTCGAATGGGGCACGGAAGTTTTTCAGGACGCCTCGACCGATGGCGTTCTCGCCCGGCTTGCCATAGTTCAGGAAATCGGTCGGCGGAAAGAAACAGGCGACCGCTTGAACGCGGCTCGACAGGCGATCAATCGGGTCCTTGGCATCGGGCTTTCCGAGTGTTCCGGCGGTCCCCTGCATCAGTGAGAGATGTCCACCGGCCGAACCGCCCGTGATGCCAATGCGATTGGGGTCGATCTTGTACTGATCGGCCCGGCTGCGAATGAACCGCACCGCGCGGTGCATGTCCTCCAGCACTTCGGGGATCGTGAACTTCGGCTGGCTCCCATGCACGACGGCGAACACGGTGTAGCCGCGACGCAGGTACTCGGCGACGGAGCCGGAGTTGACCGAATCGTGATTCGAGTACCAACCGCCACTCACGCACCAGACGATGGCCGCTCCGTTCGCGTTCGACTTCGGAGCGAACACGTCGAGCGTTAAGGCCGTCCCAAACTTGCGTCCGTAAATCACGTCCTCTGTCCGCGTGAACGCTTCCTCAGCAGCCAACCGCTGCGAGGAGTACGTCAAACTCCCCATCACACCGAACGCCATTGCCAACACGAGAGACCGATTCATGAGCGAAACTCCAAAGGGGAACGGAAAGACACCGCACTGATGCAGGCCGCGCGAGTCTAACAGGCTTTCGAGTCGGGGTCAGGCACTCCAAACTTCAAACGACGGCGGAATGACGCTGTGTTTGTAAATCACGCTTTCAACCGCCGTCGTTTGAAGTTTGGAGTGCCTGACCCCGACGCAGCATTCGCGACAGAGACCGTCCCCTACGCAATCTGATCCGTCACGAACATGCAGCCCGGCGCGTGTGTGATCGCGAACGGAGGCTTCGCTTCCAGCAAGGCGGCTTGAGGTGTGACGCCGCACGCCCAGAAGACGGGTAACTCGCCGTCATAGACCGGCACCGAGTCGCCATAGTCGGGCTTCGTGATGTCTGCGATGCCGATCTGCTCCGGGAAGCCGATGTGAACCGGTGAGCCATGTGAGCCGGTGAACTGTGACGAAATCTTGACCGCACAAATGGCATTCGCTGGTTTGAGCGGCCTCATCGACACGACGAGCGGCCCCGAGAAGCGACCTGCAGGAACGCACGGGATGTTGGTCCGAAACATCGGCACGTTGCGACCGAGTTCGATGTGCCTCACCGGGACGTTCGCCTCCAACAGCGCGGCCTCGAATGTGAACGAGCAGCCGATCAGGAACGAGACGAGATCGTCGCGCCACAAGTCGCTCACGTCGGTTGGCTCATCGACAAGTTGCCCGTCGCGCCAAACGCGATACTTCGGCAAGTCGGTCCGCAAATCGACATCGCTCGCGACGGAGGACGGCCGCCAGCTCCCGGCCTCTGTCACCGTAATCAACGGGCACGGTCGAGGGTTTCGCTGACAGAAGAGGAGGAAATCAAACGCCCACTCACGAGGCAAGACGACGAGGTTCGCTTGAGCATAGTTCGCAGCCAGCCCCGCCGTCGGCCCGGTCCATTCGCCGCGGCGACACGCCAGCCGCACATCGAGTCCGGTTTTGAGTTGCTTGGAATCCAAGAGGAGTGTCCTGTTGTAAGCCGGGATGAGAGTCTGGCGTTGTTGCGTCCCGTGTCGGCATCCGGCAGTGCCAAGCGCGTCAGTGGCTCGCGATACAGCGCGGGTTCCTTCATGCAGGATCTCTGCGGCGAGGTTGGAACAACTCCACGGGGTTACCCGACGGATCGTCGAGAATGATTTGGGCACCACCCGGCCCGCTCACGATATCCTCAGCACGGAAGGAAACCCCCGCCGCACGCAGGCGATCAACTTCAGCGGAGAGATCGGCTACTTCTAAATGCACGCGGTTCCACCCCCCCGAAACCTGCTGTCGGCCGTCAGGCAATGGCCGCTTCCCAGAGCTGCCATCACCGCTGAGAAGCAGACGCACGCCGTCCCGCACGACCGACGCGAAGGCTGGTGAAGCGTCCTGCTCCAATGAGAAACCGAGGAGCGTCGTATAGAAAAGCATTGCCGCAGGAACGTCATCGATGATGTAGCGCACGCTGACTTTGGACATCGCCATTTCCTTCTACGTGATGGATACTTGGTTAAGCCGCCTCACCACTATCCACCATCCACTCACTATTTCTCAAGGATCTCAAATGGAGACGCTGCAAACCCTGTTCAACATCCTGCCGCAAGTCGGTCGCATTGAGTGGCTCGGGCTGCGGCCCGAGCGATTGGGGGAACTCGTCGCGGTGGACGAGGCCACACTCATCGAAGGCCGAGGGATTCAGGGCGATCACAAAGTCACCGGCCGATTGGGGACGAAGCGGCAGGTGACGCTGATCCAACACGAGCACCTGATCGCTGTCGCCGGGATGCTGCACCGCGACGAGGTCTCTCCCAAACTGACTCGGCGCAACATCGTGGTCAGCGGCATCAACTTGCTCGCGCTGAAAGGGAAGCAGTTCCGCATTGGTGAGGCACTGCTGGAATTCAGCGGCCCGTGCGAACCCTGTTCGCGCATGGAAGCCAACCTCGGCCCCGGCGGCTTCAACGCCATGCGTGGTCACGGCGGCATCACGGCCAAAGTGATCGAAGGTAGAGCGATCCGTGTGGGCGACAAAGTCCTCGTTAGCGTCAAGCAAGACGGGAACTAATTTGTGGTCAACTTCGGTAACAGCGAGGCCACGGTGAGTGAAACACTCTCACCCGTTGGCAAGGTGAACGTCACCAAGTCGTCTCCCGAGCAGATTTGCCGTGAGCGATAAACGGCCCGCGCACACAGTGCCCCGGTGAAGACCTCGACCTGATTGTCGATCACGTTGACGATCCAATAGTTTTCAACACCGGCTCGCGCATACAAGCGCGCCTTCTCTCGATCAACGGCAACAGATGAGTCCGCCACTTCAATGACAAGGGCGGCTTCGGCCCCGGTGGGATGGCGTTCCGAGTACATGTCGGGTTCGCCGGGAACAACCGCCAGGTCCGGTTCGGGCACACTGTCTGAAGTCACGAGCGAGTTCTGAATCCGGACATACCAACTTGCAGGGATGACTCGACTCAGCCAGTGATCGCAGCGATCAATCGTCGAATCATGTCGAGGATTTTTGGACATCTTGGGAACCACCAGACCTTCCAAAAGTTCGAACGCATCATCCTCGCCAAAGACACCGGATTGCACGAGCTGCTGATACTTCCCGACAGAAAACCGATACAGCGGCCAGCGCGTCGTCGCTTCCGTTGCCGCCATGACCGATGGGGGTGATGGGGCCGCAAGAGGAATCAATGAGCCTCGGTCGGGGGCGACGATCGACATGGGATTACTTCCGGTAGACCAGAAAACACCAACTGCGAGCAGGTTTGCCCGCTCACAGTTGGTCTTACAAAGTGGCGTCTCACTTCGCGGTCACGATGACCCGCGCCGTGTTGATCTTCACTTCTTTCAGCGGGCGGTCGCTGTGGTTGGTCTCGGACGCGCCGATTGCCTTGACCACGTCGAGGCTCGACTGGTCGGCCGTCTTGCCGAAGACGGTGTACTGGTTGTCCAAAGACTTGGTTCCCTCGCGGCTGAGGCAGATGAAGAACTGCGAACCGGCCGAGTTCGGGTCGCTGGTCCGAGCCATCGACAGGATCCCCGCGTCGTGCAGCGTCTTGTTGAACTCCTGCTTGATCGTGTAGCCCGGCCCGCCCGTCCCCGTTCCCTGCGGACAGCCGACCTGGATCATGAAGTTCGCGATCACGCGGTGAAAGATGATCCCGTCATAGAAGCCGATCTTCGTCAGCCCGATCAAATTCTTCGCGTGCCCCGGAGCCACGTCGGGATACACGTCGAGCAGAATCTTCCCCTTCGTCGTATCGAACTCAACCTGATACGTGTTCTTCGAGAAATCCACATCAGCCAAAGCCTTGTCCACATCAGCACGTCGATTAGCAGCCACGAATACGGTCCTTTGTTCGAGAAGAGTTGTTTGCTCACGAGGTGCGAGCGGAGCGGCATGGTATCGGCATCGCCGGAGAACGTCATCCGGCCAACTTGGCTGGAGGAATGATCTGTGTCCGCAGATTCGTTTAACCGCGTGGGCAACGCCCCGCGTGTCGCGCGACGTGG
>JAYTQJ010000202.1:0-26145 GCA_043746775.1 Schlesneria sp. | reverse complement strand
ATGAGCCTTGTGGGATCGGGCGTCTCCTTGCGAAAGGCTCATCACGCGGAGCGATGATGGCTACTTTGGTCTGAGATGCAGTCCTTGCTGGAGCCTTCGGAACGCACTGAGGGCGACTGGCACTCTCGTTCACGGTGCGTTCCGAAGACTCCACGCACCCTACAACAATACTCGGACGTTGGAGGTGCAAGGCCATTACGTCGCCGCACGTGCGGTATCAACGGTGCGCAGCGCGGCCGATTCGAGCGATGGACTGCCGGAATAGCGATCGGGGGGCAGGTCCCACTCTTCCAAAATCTTCGGATGCTGCGTCAGTCGGTGAAGCAGGCTGATGGCGGCGAGCGAGGAGAGACAGAGCAGCACCGGCTCATAGCGCAACGCTCCCACTTCACCGACGACTGAGCTGGCGTCGTGACGGAAGAACCAGCCGAAGAAGCCGTCATCGGGAACTTGGCCACCGACTCGACGATGAAGCACGGCCAGCGTGTTGTAGAGGAAGTGGAAGACCATGCCAGGGAAGATGCTTCTCGAACGAACGCAGATCGCGCCGAGGACCACTCCCAGCAAAGCCGCGTTGAAAACTTGCTGCGGGATCATGTGAATGATGCCGAAGGCCAAGCTGGAGAGCGTGATCGCCACGCCGACTTTGCCTGATCGCTTCAGTCCGCTGAGTAGGAATCCGCGAAACGCCAACTCTTCACAGATGGCCGGAGCGGCGGCGAATGCCAACAGGACGAGCCACAGCGGTTGGTTGTCGCTCGACATGAGCTGCATCGTTTCGGCCAAGCCTGGCGGCGGCTTCGGGAAGAACCAGACGAGACTCATCTGAAGTTCGACGGTCAGCGGATGCAGAGCGAACGGCAACAAGGCGGCCCACGACAATCGACCGAAGCCAGGCCAGCGGAGTGAGAACGTGCGGCGCACGCTGGTCGTTAGCATCACGCCCATCATCAACGCGGGGGTGGCGATCAAGGCGAGCTGTTGGATGACCAGCAGTTGCATCGTCAGCAGGCCGCGCGATTCGGGACTCGCCCCGACCATCGCCGACTGCATCGACTTCATCGTTACGAACTGAAGGAGCAGGATGAGTAAGAAGCAGAAGCCTCCTTCGGCGAACGTCGGCGTCGGTTCCTTGTCGCGCAGCAGATGCTTCACCCAGAGCCGCAGGTCGAACCGTTCGGCCTCGCGGAACAAGACCTCTTCACTGCCGAACTGGTCGATCGCCCACCACAGCGCGAGCAGGCTGTACCCGATCGACGTGACGAGGACCGGGATCACATAGAAGTAAATGTCGTGTGAAGGACCGGTCGCCTTGAGCAGCCCCTTCAGTAACAAGGCCGGCCCCATGACGGGCAACACGCTGTAGAACGGCTCGATCTCGGAGGCGGGCGACGAACAGAAGACCGTCAGACCCATCGTCACCATGAGCAGCGGCGTCAGGTAGTACTGCCCTTCCTTGCTGCTCTTGGCGAACGTCGCCAGTGCGAGACACAGCGCGCTGAAGAGACTCGCCAACGGCAGCAACATCACCAGAATCCAGATCAAAGACGAAATCGGCGGCAGCGCGAGATCGCCCAGTTTGGAAGCGGCTCCTCCGCCCCCGGCCAGTGACGCCATGTACTTGCCGGTAAACCCGAGGCTTCCCAGATTGAGCATCGCAGTGGAGGCACTGAACAGCATGACCGTCAGAAACTTCCCCAGCACGATTTCGGTGCGCGTGGCGGGACAGATGAGCAGCGTCTCCATCGTGCCGCGCTCCTTCTCACCCGCTCCCAGATCGACGGCCGGATAGAACGCACCGGTCAGAGCCATCAGGATCAGCAGCGCGGGGAACAGCTTGGCCCAGACATTGGCCGACACTTGATCTTGCTCGGCGAGGTCCAGTTCCGTCGGCATGACGGGTGTCGGCAGGTTCTCGGGGAGACCGCTGTCACGCAGATACTCTCGCAGCAGTGACCGCTCCCATTCGTCGATCACACTCGTCACGCGGTTGTGGGCGATCACGGACCTTTCGTCGGCACTGTTTTGCACGATCACAGGACGCGGGTAATCGAGTGCCGTCGGCGGGGCATCGGCTCCACGCTTGGACAACTCACCACGCAGCCGATCGAGATTCGCTTTGAAGTCGGACGGGATCACGATCAGCACTTGGATGCCGCTGTCCGAGAAGAGCGACCCCAACGGATCGGACACCAGCCGCAGTTCGCCCTGCAATCTCAGGACTTCCGGAATCTGCTTGGCCTCGCGCGCGGCAGTTAATCGCGTCTCCAGCTCCATCCGCTGCTTGAGTTGTCCGCGCAAGCGAACGGCACGCTCGACGAGAGTCTTGCGCTCTGCCGAGTCCTCTTTCGACAAGACACTCGCGGTGGCCGACGGATCGTGCGTGGGAGTCCCATCGGTGATGACGCGCAGCTTGTCCGCATCGACGGGGTTGCGGAACCAGTTCTTGGCGAAGCGGTCCCCCAGTACAAGTGGCATTGACGGCAGGTTGTCCGCGCCGAGAATCACCACGGTGCGCGGCTGCTCGGAAAACAGCACCGTCATCTGCACCATGCCGATCCCCATCACGGGATACAGCAAGAGCGGCAACACGGCGACCATGAACAACGTGCGTCGGTCACGCAGTTGATCCAGCACCTCGCGGCGGAAGATCAGGAGAATGTTTCGCCACTTCATGAGCGTCAGCTCTTTCCGATGATTTTCGGAGCGGGGTGGCGTCAGCCCCCCGGTTCTTGGATCCCACGGACGACACGTCACTCAGAACCAGGGGGCTGACGCCGCCCCGCTCCGAAACGGACAAAAGGGCTTACGCCCAAGGATCACGCCACCGCCGCCATTCGGGCTTCGTATTCGTCGATCAACTGGAAGAATAACTCCTCCATATCGGACTGTTTGTATTGCTCGCTCAGTTCCTGCACCGAACCCATGGCCAGCAGTCGGCCCTTGTAGATGATCGCAATGCGGTGACAGAGCTTTTCGACCTCACGCATGATGTGCGTCGAGTAGATGATGCACTTGCCTTGTTCTCGCAACGACTTGATCTCATCGACCACGTTCCGTGCGACGAGGACATCCAGCCCGGATGTTGGTTCGTCGAAGATCAGAACGGGCGGATCGTGAACGATCGTTCTCGCTATCGACACCTTCTGCTTCATGCCGGTCGACATCTTCGATCCCAACACGTCGCGGATGTTGTTCATCGAGAGGCGATTAAACAGATGGGCGATCCGCGTCTGAAGCGCCTCTTCCGGAATGCCGTACAGGCGACCGAAGTACTCGACCATCTCCCACGCCGTCATGCGGTCGTAGATGCCGGTGTTGTTCGACATGAACCCGATGCGAGCGCGGACCTCGGTCGGGTGCGTCGTCACGTCGTACCCGGCGACGAAGGCGGTGCCGCTGGTTGGCTTCAGCACGGTGCTGAGGATGCGCAGGCAGGTCGTCTTCCCCGCGCCGTTCGGGCCGAGCAGCCCGAGGATTTCACCGGGACGGACTTCAAAGCTGACATCGTCGAGCGCCGTGAAGCCGCCCGTTTGAAGATCGGCAAACCGCTTCGTCAGTCGTTCGACGGTGATCACAGCGGCTGGCTCCAAGGGAGAAAACTACGAAGCCTGAACGCAACTCGCCCCACCGGGCTTGCCCCGGCGGAATCAGGTTTTTGCACTACTGATTCGGGATTGATTCAAACGGAGTCAATCCCAAGTCGCAGTGCGTCCGCGCCCTGAATCGTCCGTCCCGTCTTTCACTCGCGCTCCCCTCAATTCGCGCGGAAATCGTTCCGCGCGAATTGAAGGGAGCGCGAATGAAAAGCGGGTTTGTCGAGTGGTTCGAGTTGCTACCCAACTTGAACCAACCCCTGATTTGCTTGATCTGTTCAGATGACCAGATTGGCAATGTGCCGAGTAGTGCAATAACCCGCGAGCCACCGGGGCAAGCCCGGTGGGGTCGCGTCGCTCGAAGCTCAGCGGTTCAGGCAACTACTTGTCGGCAAGTCTAACCCGCAAACTTCCCGCCCCTCGGAACCGAACGCCGGGTTGGCGCGAGAAACCTCAACTCAACACCGGCAGCGCGACGCGACCGGTTCGCGAGGCGGGCCTTCCCTCGTCGGCAGGCCCTTCGGAATCGATGTAATCGTAAAAGACGTTCCGCTGCCGAGGGATGTAGCCTGCCTCGCGGATCAGCCGCTTGATCGTGTCGAGCGTCAGGTGATGAACCGTTCCCGCCTCGGCCACCACGTTTTCTTCGATCATCAGCGAACCCATGTCGTTCGCGCCGAAGTGCAGTGCCAGGCCGCCGATCTTCTCTCCCTGAGTCACCCACGACGACTGGATGTTCGGGAAATTGTCGAGGTACAGCCGGGCCACCGCCTGCGTCTTCAGATACTCGAACGACCCGGCCGGCGGGATGTGAGCCATGTCGGTGTTGTCCGGCTGAAACGTCCAGGCGATGAACGCCGTGAAGCCGTGCGTTTCGTCTTGAAGCTGGCGCAGTCGTTCGAGGTGCTCGATCCGCTCGGCCAGTGTTTCGATGTGGCCGAACATCATCGTCGCCGATCCTTTGCCTCCCAGCAGATGCCACTCGCGACAGACGTTCAGCCACTCGTCGGTCAGACACTTGCCGCGCGTCATCTCTTTCCGCACGCGATCGACCAGAATCTCGCCGCCCCCGCCCGGCAAGCTGCCTAGTCCCGCCCCCTTCAACCGTTCCAAGACCGTTCGCACCGGCAGCTTGGCCAGCTTGTGCAAGGCATGAATCTCGGGAGGTGAGAAACAGTGCAGGTTCACCCGCGGAAAGCGTTCCTTGATCGAGCTGAGCAAATCTTCATACCACTCGATCGGCAAGTCGGGATTCATTCCGCCCTGCATGAGAATCTGATCGCCGCCGAGCGCGACGGTCTCTTCGATCTTTTTGTAGATCGTCTCCTTGTCGAGCGTGTAGCCCTCGGGACTCTTCGGCTTCCGAAAGAACGCGCAGAAGTCGCACACGGCAGAACAGACGTTCGTGTAGTTGATGTTCCGGTCGATGTTGAACGTGCGATATGGCTCGGGATGCAGCCGCCTCGCCACCGCATCCGCCGCCGCCCCGATGGCGACCAGATCATGAGACTCCAAAATCCGCAGCCCCTCCTCGGGTGAAAGTCGTTCCCCAGAGACTGCCTTGTCGAGCAATTGATTGATGTTCACAGACACGCGATTAAATCCTGTTGTTTCTTCGTTCATAAGTCCCTGTTGTGAGACCAAAGTTAAGCGGGCAACCTCTCGCCAAAGACGATTCTGTGGCCATCTGGAGTCACGATGGCGAACTCGCGCATGCCCCAAGGTTTGTCATCGAGTCTATGCCAAATCTGGACGCCGTTCCTCATGATTTCGTCATATAGATTCTTGGCATCTTGAACATGAAGATACGCAAACCAAGAGTGGTCTGGAGCCTCCGACATTGGTCTGATGCCGGGACAATCGCCGAGACGCAACTTGCAAGCACCGCGACTCAGGAATGACCAGCCTTCGACGCACATGTCCTCTGTGAAGCCAAGTTTCTCCATGTAGAACTTCTTCGACACTTCCAAGTCGTTGACCGCTAAGACAAATGTCGCCGAGAGGATGTCAGACACCGTTTGGACTCACTGTTGATGTGACGGCAGATCGGTTGATGTGAAAAAACGCGGAGAATTCACTCAATCATCACGAAACCGCAACTCCACACCTGCGGGAGCCAGCCCCATCCCCGCCGCCAGTTCGTAGAACAGTTTCAAGCCGTTTCGTTCGGCGGGGCCGAGGTGGTATTGGAGGTTTTCCGAAAGGTAGCTGACGGTGTTGGGCTTACTGTGCGGCCCACGCGAGTTGCTCTTCAGGAACTTCCAGTCGATTCACTTGACCGCCCGCTAGGTGGACTGTTCGCAGGGCCGAACGAACGGCCTCGTCAAATGTGACGGCATCACGGTCGAAGCGGATGTAATCCTGCCCGCAGTCGCTACCGACAAGCGAGTCATCGCCTCCCGCTGCAAAGACGGCGTTCGCCCAAGCATCGGGATCGCTTGTGCCGGGCCTGACCCAGAGAGTGAATTCATAGGACATGGGTTTCTCCTGCATGAGTTGTCGCCGTCTCATTCGTCTTCAATGGGTTCGGAATGGATGTGCGGACAGGCATCGACCTGCGAACGAATATACCGCGCGTGTCCCTGCGGGTTGCGAGGTGTTGACCAAACCGAGAAATGACATCCTTCGCGAGTCGATTCCGGGCACCACAGCCTGCCAAACGCATGACCCTGCGAGGGCGTGAACCTCCATCCACAGGCCAGAGCATATTCAAGGCATCTCGAATGTGTTTGTTGGGGTGCATCAGGACTCACGGCGGTCAGAGGAATCTTGCCGGAACCTCAACTCCACCTCCGCCGGAGCCAGCCCCATGCCCGCTGCCAGTTCGTAGAACAGTTTCAAGCCGTTTCGTTCGGCGGGGCCGAGGTGGTATTGGAGGTTTTCGGAAAGGTAGCTGACGGTGGTGGGGAGAGACAGGCCGAGGAGCGGGGCCTCGCGCCGGGCGATGTCGTCGAGGCGTTGGATGCCGAGGTCGCGGGCAGCGCTAAGGAGTTCGGCAAGGGGCAAGGGCTGAGGGGCAAGAGAAGGAACACTTGCACCAAGCGAATTCGCTCTGTCCCTCGTCCCTCCGCCCTCGTCCCTCAGTCCTCTTCCCACCCACATCGCGAAGACGAACGGCAAGCCGGTCCACTCCAGCCATTCTTCGCCCAAGTCCCAGGTGCCGAGGAATTTTTCATTCGGCGGTGAGATCGCGCGGTCTCCGATGAGCAGGATCGCATCAGCAGAAGAGTCTTGCGTGCGGTGGTCGAGCGGCAGCGGTTCCAGCTTTGGGAAGACGCCGTGTCGTTCGGCGAGCAGGATGCGGGCGAGAGTCGCACTGGTGCGCGAGCCTTCATCCAGCGCGACCGATTTCACGTCGCCCCACGGCACGCGGCTGTAGAGCTTCACGCTGAGCACCGGTCCGTGCGCGGCGACGCAGGCATCCGAGATGACCTCGTAGTTTTGACCGCGAAAGTATTCGATGCTCGGGATCAGCGCGACATCCAACTGGCCCGAAGCGAGATCGTCGGCGAGGCGGCTCGGATAATCGAGCCGCAGCGTGGCGTGACCGTCCAGCAGCTCATCCAGCCCCTCGATGAGCGGCTTCGAGTTGAGATAGTTCACCGCCCCAACGGCACTCCGTTGTCGAGGCTCGTTGGTTCGGGATGCGGTGGGTTCTGCGAGAGTGTTCGTCAGCGATGAGAGCATGGCGGGAGAGTATCTGTTCGAGCGACGTGGCTCGCGGCGTGTGGATGATGTTGCGGTGAGCATGGTTGTCTCCGATGTCGCGTCTGATGGCAATTTATCAGGCTCGTTTCACCACGTGAGCAGAGTGGGTCAGCCAACACTGATGCCTTCGTTTCTCATCTTTCTGTCCCACATCTTTCTGTTCGCCGCTTCCTTGAACGAAGAGGTGGTACAGAAAGATGTGGGACAGAAAGATGCAGGCGATGCGAGGGTGAATGGCTGCTGACTCCGCTTCACAACGCGAGTTGGCATTCTCGGGGGGCGTGATTAGGATTCGGCCCCGATTCGCGGTTCGCGGGGGATGGACCGCATTCTTGCCACAGCATTAACACGCTATTGAAGACCGTAGGATGGACGCCCTCGTCCGTCCTCTTCCAATGAGAACTCCTTCGGACGAGGGCGTCCAAGCTACATTCAACAACACGCTGTCCACTGACGGACTGAATTGCCAAAGGATTTCTTGTGCCTGCTGAGCCTCTTCAACTCGCGATTGTCGGTTTGGGAAACGTCGGGACCGGCGTGGCGAAAATTCTCACCGAACATCCCGAACGCATTCTCCAACGAGCCGGGCGTCCCATCGAGATTCGTCGTGCGGTCGTTCGCGACCTGAACAAGTCGCGTGACGTGACGCTTCCCGCTGGCGTCCTCACTAACGACATCGAATCGGTCATCCGCGACCCCAACATCCATGTCGCCGTCGAGCTGATGGGAGGGATCCATCCCGCGCGCGAAGTGATGCTGAGACTGCTCGAAGCGGGCAAGGATGTCGTCACGGCCAACAAGGCGTTGCTGTGCGAACACGGCGACGAGATTTTTGAATGTGCCCGCAAGCACAAACGGACCATCTGTTTTGAGGCGGCTGTCGCGGGAGGCATTCCGATCATCGCGGCCGTCGGTCAATCGATGGCTGCCAATCAGATCATCGGCATTCAGGCGATCCTCAACGGCACGACGAACTACATCCTGTCCGAGATGCTGCTGCGTGGTCAGTCTTACGGCGAGGCATTGCAGCAAGCACAAGACCTCGGGTACGCCGAAGCCGATCCGACGCTCGACGTAAACGGGACCGATGCCGGGCAGAAGCTCGGCATCCTCGCGCAGTTGGCATTTGGCGTGAAGGTGAAGTCGTCCGAGTTCCATGTCTCGGGGATCGACAAGCTGGAGCGAACCGACATCCAGCACGCGAAGGACCTCGGCTACACGATCAAGCTGCTCGCGCGCGTCAGCTTGAACAAGGGCCGGTTGGAGATGAGTGTTCGGCCGACGTTGATTCGCGCCGACCGGCCGCTCGCACAAGTTCACGGCCCGTTCAACGCGATCCTGCTCGACGGCGACGTAGTCGGCAACGTGTGGTACTCGGGTCGTGGAGCGGGTCAACTTCCGACGGCTAGCGCGGTGACGGCCGACATCATCGACCTCGCCATCGGCCGCGCGCAGCTCACGTTCGCGCATCTCGATCTGTGGCGCGAGACCCCGCCGTTCGCCCTCGCTCCGCTCAATGAATCGACGAGCCGCTACTTCCTGCGACTGTCCGTTGAGGATCGCCCCAACGTCCTCGCCGAAGTGACCGGCGTCCTCGGCCGCAACGGCATCAGCCTCTCGACAATCATTCAGCCGGAAGCCCCGGAAGTGGACGCCACCGCCGGCGCGATCCCCACCGTCCCGCTCATCATCATGACTCACCGCACCAGCGCCGGTAGCCTCGCCGCCGCCGAACGAGACCTCGATCGCCTCGCATCCGTTCGCTCACCAAGAATGGTGCTGGCCGTCGCGGATTGAGCACGTAGCGTCGGCTCGATGCAAACCGCAGAGGACGCTTCGATGGACACCACCGCTGGTCGCAACAGACTTGTCACTGTCGTCCGCACCCTCGCTGTCGAACAGCGCGCGGAACTCGAACGGCTTAAGCAAGAGGCAAGAGGCCTAGCTCGGCCAGACTTCATCTGGCACTACCTGCTCCAAAGCTTCTCCACGATGGGTCGGGCATCTGGCTGGCACGGGCTGATCGGCAATCAGGAAAACTACCGGAATGTCACCTATCCGGTCCTCGCGGCCCTCAGTCCGGAGGCTCGCAAGCAGCAGGTCCAACAGATCTGCCGAGTCGCCAGAATCCGCATGCCAGACAGGAAGGCCAATTTCATCCTCGCGTGCTTCGACTACGTCCAGCAACTCGGCGGTCCAGAGAATGCCAAGTCCTTACTCCTCGCCGAGTGTGGGCGAGATGCCAAGATTCGCTTCCTTCGGACGTTCCCCGGTATCGGTCCGAAATACGCCCGGAACATCATGATGGACGTGTACCACGAAGACTTCCGCGACAGCATCGCGTTAGATGTCCGAATCTCGGCCATCTCGAAGAAACTCGGGCTTTCATTCTCGTCATACACCGACCATGAGGAGTTCTATCTCGACGTGGCGAATGAAGCTGGGCTCAACGGCTGGGAGCTGGATCGCCTATTGTTCAATTTCCGCTCCGTGGTCGAAGCGAGGCTGGGCATGAGCGAGCTGCAATGGGAGTCAGGGATCACGCGGTAGCCCGGCTCACCAAGACTCCAATTACAGAAAGCTCTCATCCAAGACCGCATGAGGTATCGCCAGAACTCTCTGCACGCATTCGCCTGACGAGCCACTCCTTTGAAATCCGAATGCGCAGTGACATTGACCCTGATCTCTGTTGCGGTGGATCGAGCGACCGACTTCAATCTCTCCATCCCACAGATTTTGCTGATCTGTTTTGCGTGGGAGGCCCCCGATGCGTGCTAGACTTTGTTTTGAAACTCACCCCACCGGGCTTGTCCCGGTGGAATCAGGTTTTTGCACTACAGAATTCCAACTGGATTCCGAAGTAGTGCAAAGACCCGCGAGCCACCGGGGCAAGCCCGGTGGGGCTTCAAAACTAAGCCTAGACTTGCCGTGAGTTTCGGGCTTCAAACATCGACTGCAACGGAAACGACATGCCCTTCAACAACCAGGAATCTCGACGACGCGGGCTACGGGCGCGATTGTTCCGGCCGCTGGTGGGAGTCCTCTGTGTGGCGATCAGTTCGCTCACATTGAATGCTTCCGAGCCGCGCGTGAGTTTCGTCAATGATGTGATGCCAGTGTTGACGAAGTCGGGCTGCAACGTCGGCGTCTGCCATGCCAAGGCGGGCGGCGGGCAGAAAGGGTTCCAACTGTCGCTGCTCGGGTTTGAGCCGCTGGAAGACTACGAGCATCTGGTGAAGGAAGGCCGCAACCGGCGATTGTTCCCCGGTGCCCCCGATCGAAGTTTGTTATTGCTGAAAGCGTCAGGCCAAGTTCCGCACGGCGGAGGCGTTCGGTTGGAAGCCGCTTCTGCCGGTTACGCCGCACTTCGCGAGTGGATTCGTCAGGGAGCACCGTACGACACCGAAGCCACGCCAAAGTTTGACTCGTTCGAGGTTCAGCCGAGTCGCGGTTCGATCCAGCGGAAGGCGGAACAGCAGCTCAAAGTGCTAGCCAAGTACTCGGACGGGAGCGTTCGCGACATCACCGGAATGGCTTTGTACGAGGCCAACGACAAAGCGATGGCTGACGTGACGGAACGCGGCTTGGTAAAGATTTCGGACATCGTCGGCAACGTCGCCGTGATGGTGCGGTATCAGGGGCGCGTCGCGGTCTACAGCGCTTCGATCCCGCTCGGCGCGCCGGTGGAAAACATGCCGTCATCAAAGAACTTCGTTGATGATTTGGTCTTCGGAAATCTGAAATTGCTCGGTATCCCGGCCTCGCCTGTCTGCGATGACTCGACATTCTTGAGACGTGTCACGCTCGATATTGGCGGGCGGTTGCCGACCGAAGAGGAGACGGCGGCGTTCCTCGCGAGCAAGGCCGAGGCAAAGCGTGACAACGTCGTCAACGACCTGCTGCAAAGTCCCGACTACGCCGACTTCTTCGCCAACAAGTGGACTGCCCTGCTGAAGAATCGCCGTGATGACGCCAGCGACACGGTTTCTAACTTCGCGTTCCATGCGTGGGTACGAGACAGCTTCCTCGCCAACAAGCCTTACGACCAATTCGTGCGCGAGCTGCTCGCCGCAACCGGCACCGTGATCGGGAATCCGCCCGTCGCGTGGTACAAGCGCGTCAAAGAACCGAAGCAGCAGATCGAGGATGTTGCGCAGCTCTTCCTCGGCGTGCGGATGCAGTGTGCCCAGTGTCATCACCATCCGTTCGAGCGGTGGAGTCAGGACGACTATTACTCTCTGACCGCGTTCTTCAGTCAGGTCGGACGCAAGCCATCGGGGACTCGCGGTGAAGACCTGATCTTCCACAAGCGCGGTCTTGCGACAGCCGCGAACATCAAGACAGGCATCGCACTCAAGCCTGCCGCGCTGGGCGATGCGATCCCCGAGATCACCGCCGACGAAGACCCGCGACTGAAGCTCGCCGATTGGATGGGAGGCAAACAAAACGCCTTCTTCGCCAAGTCGCTCGTCAACCGGTACTGGAAGCACTTTTTCGTGCGCGGCCTGATCGAGCCGGAAGATGACATTCGCGACACGAACCCGCCGACGAATCCCGCGCTACTGGAAGCTCTCGAACAGCACTTCATCACCAGTGGGTTTGACCTGAAAGAACTCGTGCGAGTCATCACTCAATCGCGAGCCTATCAACTGAGCGAAGTCCCCAACCAACACAACATTGTTGATCGGCAGAACTACTCGCGCTACTACCCGAGACGCCTTCAGGCGGAAGTCCTGCTCGACGCGATCGACAGGCTGGCGGGAACTCAGACCGACTTCGCCAATCTCCCGCCAGGCACGCGAGCCGTCGCGCTCCCCGACAACAGCTACAACGCCTCGTCGCAGTTCCTGCGCGTCTTCGGCCGCCCCGAAGCCGAGAGCGTCTGTGAATGCGAACGCGTCCAATCGTCGAGCCTCGCGCAGAGCTTGCACCTACTCAACGCAGGCGAACTCAAAGCCAAACTCGCCGCCCCCACCGGCCGAGCCGAACGCCTCGCGAAAGAAGACAAACCGGTCGAAGCGAAAATCCGCGAACTGTACCTAGCCGCCTTTTCGCGCGAGCCGCGTCCGCAAGAACTGAAGACCGCGATCGACTATTTGAATGAACCCGGCACGGCCGCGAATGCGAACTATCAAGACCTGATTTGGGCATTGATCAATACCAAAGAGTTTCTCTTCAACCATTAGGTACATGATGACTGACTTCGTTTGTGACTCGCGTCGCCGTTCGCCGTTCCTCGCGGCATTGATCTTGGTAGCGTCGTTGAGCATGGCCTCACCGTCATTCGCTCAATCGGTCGGCCTTCCCGCCCCACGTTTGCTGACGACGATTCCGATGGGGGCCAAGGTGGGGTCTCGGGTCGAAATCACGATCAGCGGAGAACATATCGAGGACGCGGACGAGCTGACGTTCTCGGATCGGCGCATCACGGCGGCTCGGAAGTTGGACGCGAGTGGAAAGCCCGAAGCCAACAAGTATGTGGTCACGGTCGCGGCCGATTGCCCGGTCGGAATTCATGAGGCTCGCGTGATGACGCGGTTGGGGATTTCATCCTCGCGAGCGTTCTGTGTCGGCACGCTCGACGAAGCCGTGCAGACGAAAGCCAACACGACGCTGGCGACCGCGATGGAGTTGAAGGTCAACTCGATCTGCAACGCGGTGATGTCGGATCGCGCGGCGGACTTCTACCGGTTTGAAGCGACGAAGGGCCAGCGGCTCATCGTTGATTGTGCAACGCGCGGGATTGATTCAAAGCTCGACGCGACGGTCGTCATTGCGGATGCCGCCGGGCGAGACTTGCTCGTCGAACGACGCGGCGGGGCGCTCGACTTCGTCGTTCCCGCCGACGGCAAGTACGTCATCAAGGTTCACGAACTGACCTTCAAGGGGGGGCCAGCTTATTACTACCGGCTCGGCCTGTCTGAGTTGCCGGTCGGTGCGCCGATCGTTCGCCTGCCAGCGACCAAGCCGGTGAATTCGTTCTCGTGGCCGCCGCAGGGTCTCAAAGAACAGGCCGAGCTGGCGGAAGTCGAGCCGAACAATGACCGCACGAAGGCGCAAAAGATTTCGCTGCCCTGTGACGTATCAGGAAATTTCTTCCCCGCCGCCGATGTCGATGTCTTCGAGTTCGAGGCCAAGAAGGGAGATGTCTGGTGGGTTGAGGTCGCATCCGAGCGATTCGGCCTCCCGACCGATCCATCGCTGCTCGTGCAGCATGTCGCGCGCACGGGCGACACCGAAAAGCTGACGGATGTCGCCGAGTTCAGTGACATCCCCAGCCCCGTGAAGGTGTCAAGCAACGGCTATGCGTACGACGGGCCTCCGTACAACGCCGGGTCGGCCGACATCCTTGGCAAGCTGGAGATCAAGGAAGACGGCCTGCATCGGCTGCAACTTTCCGACCTGTTTGGCGGGACGCGCAACGATCCGAAAAACGTTTATCGACTGGTCATTCGCAAGGCGGCTCCCGACTTCGCGGTCGTGGCGTGGGGACTGCACATGGAACTGCGCAACGGCGATCGAAACGCGGTCTCGAAGCCGCTGGCTCTGCGCGGCGGAGCAACGCTGGCACTCGAAGTGGTCACCATTCGGCGCGATGGCTTTGATGGCGACATCGACCTCGCGCTGGAAGGTCTTCCCGAGGGAGTCACCGCGAGCGGCCTGAAGATTCCCGCCGGACAGACGCGCGGACTGATCCTCGTCACCGCGAACCAGAACGCTCCGCGAGCGATCGGCAGTGCGACGTTCTTCGCACGCAGCACGATCAACGGCGAAGCGGTGACTCGTCGCGGACACATGGCTTCACACGCTTGGCCGATTCCCGATTCGTGGGGCGAAATTCCCTCACCTCGCTTGTTCGCCGACATCCCGGTCTCGGTGAGCGGTCTTGAGTTCGCGCCGATCACGCTCTCGCCACCCAAGGATGTTTTGACCGTGACCGCTGGTGAGAAGCTCACGATCACGCTGCTGCACACGCGACGCACTGAGTTCTCCGGCGGGACCCTACAACTCAAAACGATGGGCGCGAGTTTCGACCGCACGCCGCAGTTCGACGTGACGATCACCGCCGATCAATCGCAAGCGGTCCTCGACACGGGGGCACTCAAAACGCCGCCGGGTGATTACCTGATCGCCTTCTACGGCGGAGCCGTCGCGAAGTACCGGCATCGGCTCGACATGGTCGCCGCCGCCGAAGAGGCTCAAAAGAAGACGGCTCAGGAACTGACCACAGCCGACGAAGAACTCAAAAAACTGACCGAAGCCGCCAAGGGAGCAGCAACCGACGCCAAGCCCGAAGCCGATAAACAAGTGGAAGCCGCCACCGCCAAACAAAAGGCGGCGACAGCCGCCGTGGCCGCCGCCGCCGAACAACTGAAGAAGGCCACGGCCACCGCCGCCCCCCAAGACATCGTGGACATCGTGGTGTCGGAACCGATTTCCATCCGAGTCAACCCGGCTGCAAACAAGTAATTACCCAAGGTCCAACATGCCAACCCTAGTTATCCCTGACATCCCCGATGACGTTTACGAACGCTTGCAAGAGCGTGCGACTCGCCAACACCTTTCGCTGGAGGCGGAAACATTGATCCTCGTAACCCGAGCTTTGCAGCAAGACCCTCAACCCGCTCCGCGCCTGCCAGACTATGTACCCGGTGAGGAAATCTCGGCCCCTTTCGATCTGCCTCGCTCGAGCAAGCCGGTGAAGGTGAAAGCCCGAACCGGCAAACTGCGACTTCCCGATCCCGTGCTGATCATCCGTGAGTGATGGATTTCGTGATGATGTACTTGCTGCCAAGCTCCGACGAATCATTGTCTCAGGGAGACATCTTCGATGCCTGCCAGATCTTCGGCATTGATCCCAATGAAACGGCACTGAACATCGACGAGGAAATCATCCCGGATTGTTACCGCGAACGGGTCGTTGTTTTGACTCAAGCCTGTGACTTGGCGAACTCGAAGACATCTAAAATCCTCGTCGCATTGATTCAACCGGCTCAGATCATCGTGGATCAGGGCATCCTGAAAGCTGCGGCGATTCGAGATCAAGTTCGACGCGGTCTGGCATACGGCTGGTATTTCCTGCCAAAGGCTCCACCGCCCATACCCTTGCCCGAGTCGGTCATTGACCTGCATGACCTGCACACCATTTCCCGTCCCGTCCTTCAACAGTTGATCGCGGAAGGGAATCGAGTTTGTCGGCTGGCCAGTCCCTATCGTGAACACCTCGCTCAACACTTTGCCGTCACCTACATGCGAATTGGTCTGCCGGAACCTTTTGAATCAGAACCTTGATTCCGGGTACCTCACCCATCAAATTGGCTTTTTGACCCGGTTTTAATTTGTGAGATCACGCGATGAGCAACCACAACGTCACCACTTGCCCCGGTCCATTCAATGTTTGTTCTGGCCGACGCGGATTTCTGCAGACCGGACTGGCCGGGTTCGCGTCACTCAGCCTGCCCGGCATCCTGCGATTGCAGGCTCAGACCTTGCGGGCGGCTGAGGTCTCGGGATCGGGTCGCGAGAAGAACGCCGTGATCATGGTCTGGCTTCCCGGCGGGATGTCGCACATCGAGTCGTACGATCCGAAGCCGAACTCCGGCAGCGAATACAGCGGGCCGTTCGGAACGATCCCGACGGCGATTCCCGGTATGCACTTTTGCGAACTGATGCCGCGTCAGGCGGCGATCGCCGAAAAGTTCACAATCTTGCGGTCGATGCGACAAGCGGCAGGCGGACATCCGGCCGGTTCGATGCAGTTGCTCTCCGGCGATCCCGACACTCGCGATAAGCCAAAGCCGCGCCTGCCCGATTGGATGTCGGTGACCAATTACGTTCGTTCGCTGAAAGGCCCGCGTCAGGAGCCGTTGCCTGCTTACATCGGCCTCAATCCGCCGACCGAATACAACGGCCCGGCCTATCTCGGCAATGCGTACTCGCCGTTTGTGGTTTCCGGCGATCCGAACCAGCCGACGTTCTCGGTCCCGAACATCGGGCTGTCCGATACGAACGAAGTCAAACGGCTCGGCCGCCGTTCGTCGCTGCGACAGAACCTCGACACGCTCGAACGAACCTTCGATCAACAACGCGAACTCGCCGCACTCGATGAGTTCGAGTCGCAAGCGATGACGCTGCTGACCAACTCGAAAACGAAAGAAGCCTTCGACCTGAACCGCGAAGACCCGCGCATCCGCGATCGGTACGGCCGCAATCAGTGGGGTCAGCAACTGCTGCTCGCGCGGCGGTTGATCGAAGCGGGAGTCGATGTCCTCACGACGAGCTTCGCGGGACCGCTCTGTGGTCGAGTCCAAAACTGGGACGATCACGCGGTCAACATGCACGTCTTCGACGGCATGAAGTTCCGCGCCCCGGCCTACGATCAGGCAGTGACCGCGTTGATTGAAGATTTGCACGAGCGAGGCCTCGACAAGCGCGTCCTGCTCGTCGTCACAGGCGAGTTCGGTCGCACTCCGAAGATCAGCTACGCCGCCAGCACCGGCGGCGGCGAAGCGAGTGCCCCCGCCGGCACGATCCAACCCGGCCGCGATCACTGGCCGCGAGCCTTCTCGAATCTCTGGGCAGGCGGCAACATTCAAACCGGCGGCTTCATCGGCGGCACCGACAAGCGCGGCGAAGATTCGATCGAGCGCATCTGTGGTCCCGGCGACTTCCTTGCCACGATCTATCACCACTTGGGAATCGACTCGGCCACCACACTGATCCGCGACTTCAACGGTCGTCCCACACCGATCGTCGATCACGGCCAGCCGATCCCAGAGTTGATTGGCTGATCCCGGATCGGCGAGAGTCCAGCGATCGAATAAGCAGGACTGCGATGGAGTTCGTGGCTTAGGCAAGCGGCAGGAGTTGTCGTACCGCGATGTAGGATGGGCACTCTTGCCCGTCCGGCTTTGGCGTAGAAGACCGGACGGGCAGGAGTGCCCATCCTACGGGTCAGTTATTTTTGGCCGCTCGCCTAAGAGCCGATTCGCAAACTTCTCCCTGCATCCCGGCTTTGCGGGGTGAAGGGTTCTTGGATCGGCTTGTTGTCTGCCGCCACCACGGGCCTGTGCGTCGCAGCCCAGCGGCACCTTCGCAGCCGCGCGTCGCGGTGAGTGTGGCTCTCTCTCGGCCGCCCCTCGCAATGACTTGTTCGTAAGCTTTCGTCACCGCGTCGATTGTGCGGTGGCCTGCGTGGATACCGCACGAAGAACTCCTTAACGTTTCGCTCCAAGTGGCCCCCTTCCACGGGAGAATGACTCCGGAGGGTTGCCATGAGGATCACCGTAGAGAACCGAAATCATGAATCAACAACGGCAGAGTCGAGCGGGCTGCACCGAGTATCAGAGCCTCGCACGGATGAGTCGGCGGCAGGCGTTGCGAGTCGGATTTTGCGGGGCGTTGGGTTTGTCGCTCAGCGACTTGCTGCGGAGTGAAGCTCGCGCGGCGACGAACAAGGATGGTCCCGCGAAGAGCATCATTCATCTGAATTTGGGCGGAGGCTTTGCCTCGCAGGAGTCGTTCGATCCGAAGCCGGAAGCGCCAGCCGAATATCGCGGGCCGTTCAACGTCACGAAGACCAAGACCGGCGAAATCTTCAGCGAGCACTTTGGCCGCATGGCTCAGGTCGCGGACAAGTTCACGGTCGTCCGATCGTGTCAGTGCCGCATTCCCGATCATGGGTTGGCGACGTATCACCTCTTCACCGGTTACTTGCCGACGACGGTGATCGACTATCCGCAGATGGGAGCCGTTGTGTCGCAGCACTTCGGACCGCGCGAGAACATGCCGGCCTATGTCGCCGTGCCGAATCAGAATGGCTTCGCGGGCGGGACCGGATACCTCAGCAGCAAGTTCGGAGCGTTTCAGCTTGGAGCCGATCCGGGTGACTCCGGCCCGTTCCGCGTGAAGGACTTTTCGTTGCCCGCCGGTCTGACGATGGAGCAACTCGAACGCCGACGCGTCTCCCGGCAGATCGTCGAGCAGCGGCTCCGCAAACTCGACGGCGATGTCGATCAGCTCAACACGCAGGACGAGTTCTTCGCTCAAGCTCAGACGTTGCTGACGTCACCGAAGTCTCAAGCCGCGTTCTCGCTGAACGACGAACCGGAGCACATTCGCAAGCTGTACGGCACCGGCTATCGGCTGAAGGCCCGCAACGCACCGGCGGCGGTCAACGAGCGGTTGCTGTTGTCGCGGCGGTTGGTCGAGGCGGGCGTGCGGTTCGTCACCATCGACTACGGCGGTTGGGACAGCCATGTGAACATCAAGGGAGACTTCGAGGACAAGGCTCCGCCGCTCGATCACGCGATCGCCGGTTTGCTGACGGACCTCGATCAACGCGGCCTGCTCGACAGCACGCTGGTGATGGTCACGTCCGAGTTCGGCCGCACGCCCAAGGTCAACAACGACAACGGCCGCGATCACTGGGCCAGGTCGTACTCGATGATCCTGGCTGGCGGCGGCATCCAACGCGGCCTGATCTACGGAGCCTCCGACGCCACCGCCAGCGAACCCGCTCGCGATCCGGTGCCACTCGAAGATTTTCTGCACACCGTCTATCACCAACTCGGCATCAACGCCGACGAAGAGCTGCTCGCGTTCGGCACTCGCCCCATCGAGATCGTCAACGGCGGGAAGTTGGTGAAAGGATTGATCCAGTCGTAACGACGGGCGGCTCGCCTGTCGTGTTTTTGATTCACCATCCTGGGAGATACCCAATGCTTCAGCTCACACCGCTCGATCCGAACGTTCCGATCTTTCAACAAGTCGGCACGGATGTCGCACCCGTGGTCTTGGTGAACGTCTTCCAAGTCGCTGAAGCAGACATTCCGGCGCTCCTCAAGGCGTGGGAAGCAGACGCCAATTGGATGAAGCAGCAGCCGGGCTACATCTCGACTCAATTGCATCAGGGAATTGCGGGGAGCACGGTCTTCATGAACTACGCGGTGTGGGAGTCTGTCGCCCATTTTCGGGCCGCTTTCAACCACCCCGAATTCAAGAAAGCCCTGGAAAACTACCCGTCTACAGCGATCGCATCGCCCCATCTCTTCACGCGACTCACGGTGCCGAATTTGTGCGTTGGCCCATAGTCCGCCTGTTTTCACGGCGGCCAAACTTGGCCGTTGATTGATTGAAGGGTCACAGGCGAGCCGCCTGTGCTACGAGAGTTGCCCATGCGAATCGCCCTCCTCGTCACATTGTTCCTCGTTCACACGCCGCTCTTCGCAGGCCCGGTGCAACGGCATATCGAACGAGTCATGCCGCGCGGCGGGCAGCGGGGTACGACCGTCGAGGTGAAGATTCAGGGCGTCGAGTTGAACGACGTGCGCGAAGCGATCTTCTATCGCGGCGGCATTGAGGCAGTGGAGATCTCGGCGGCGAAGGAGATTCCGCATCGCAGTCTGCATCACGGGGCACGCATCGAGCAGGAAGTGACGTGCAAGTTTCGCATCGCCGCCGATTGCCCGGTTGGAGTTCATGCCTTTCGGCTGCGAACCGCTCGCGAGTTGACGACCGTCAGCACGTTTCGAGTGACTCCGTTTCCAGTCGTCACAGAAGCCGAGCCGTCGCGCGGCAAGAACGATCTGCCGAGTCAGGCCGAGACGATTCCGTCGAGCAACGTGACGATCGCCGGGCAGATTCAGGGGGATGCCGATTGCTTCCGAGTCACTCGCAAAGCGGGCGAGCGGATCTCGGTCGAAGTCGACTCGGTCTGGTTGACCGAGATCGCGTATGGCGAAGCCGAGAACGACCTCAGCGTGCAGATCCTTGATGAGCAGGGCCAACTGCTCGCTCGCAACGATGACAGCATGTTGCATGTGCAAGACCCGATCATCTCGACGCTCGCGCCGCGCGACGGCGACTACATCGTGCGAGTGCAGCAGAGCGTGCCGCTCGACTCGCAAGTGAACTACCTCGCTCACATCGGGACGTTCGTGCGACCGCTCGTGGCGTTCCCGCCCGGTGGTCCCGCCGGACAGCCGTTGAAACTTCGGCTGCTCGGTGATCCGACGGGCGAAGTCGACGAGAACGTGACATTGCCGGACCTCGTGGCAGTGGGCGGCTCGCCTGCTGACCGTAGCCGAAGTCGTGAGACTTCGGTCCGAACTCTCACGAGTTCGGCTATAGGCGACTTCGATTTTTTCCCCGGCCCTCCGGACAATCAGCCTCCGTCACCGCTCCCGATACGAGTTTCCTCACTGCGCAACGTCATCGAGAACTCCGACCACGAAACAACAGTCGCCTTACCCGCCGCATTAAACGGCATCATTGCGAAGCCGTTTGAAGAAGACCTCTATCGGCTCAGCGTGAAGAAGGGGGAGCGTTATTGCGTCGAGGTCTTTGCTCGCAGCGTTGGCTCGCCGTTGGACGCGAAGGTCTGGATTCGTCGCGCGGACAGCAAGACGATCGAGATCGAAGGGGACGATACGCCGATCGCGAGCAGCCGCTTCTATTCCGCGAGCGGCAGCATTCAGCGCAAGGAGCAACTCGATCCGAGCTTCGTTTGGGAGCCAAAAGAGGAGGGCGAATACTTGCTCGGCGTGACCGACATGCGCGGGCTGGGCGATGCCTTGTCGGTGTATCGTGTCGAGATCGAACCGGCTCAGGACTCGATCAACACGTACTTGTTCGCGCGCGTGATCGATTCGATGCAGTGCCCGCGCCTGACGACGGCCACCGTCCCGCAAGGCAATCGTTGGACGGCCACGTTCAATCTGAAGGAAGGACTCGGTAATCGCTATCGCGGCCCGCTGGAACTCTTCGCCACCGGACTGCCCGACGGCGTGCAGATGATTGTGCCGCCGATCCTCGCGGGACAGACGACGGTGCCGGTGCAGTTCGTGGCGAATGAGGATGTGCAGCCGCAGTCGGCGTTGATCGACGTGCTGGCGCGACCCGTAGAGCGGGCGGCTCGCCTGCTTCTGCCTTCCGATGAATTATCTCGCAAAGAAAACACAGGCGAGCCGCCTGTGCTACGGAGTCGCAGCCAAGAGTCGTTCCCGTTCCTGAGCCACTCCGGCGGTCGCGCATGGCATCCGGTCATGGTTGATCGTTACGTGTTGGCGGTCACCGAGCGTGCCCCCTACACGATCGAAATCACTCCGCCGCGCATCCCGCTCATTCGCAATGGCTCGCTGGATGTCGATGTGCGAATCCAGCGTCATGGCGGTTTCAAAGGACCGATCGACTTTCAGGCTGAGTGGCTCCCCGGCGGAGTCTCAGGCGCTCCGGCCATCACCATTCCGTCAGACAAGACCGAGGCGGTCTACACTCTGACGGCCAGCGGCGGAGCACCATTGGGACCGACTCAACTGGCACTGGTCTCGACGACGACGGACGGCATTGATTCTGGCTACTACACCGGCGTCGGTCGCGTGCGCGTCTCGACGCCGTTCTTCCAGTTTGAAGTCGCCGATCCGCACATTGACTTGAAGTCGCAACCGACCGCCGCGCGTCGTGGCCAAAAGGGGCGCATCGTTTGGAAGGTCGAGCATCGACGGCCATTCGAGGGACTGGCGAAAGTCGAACTGCTCGGACTCCCGAAAGGCGCCCGCGTCGTCGGTAACTCGCCGACACTCGCGGCCACACAGTCGGAACTGGCGTTCGACATTGAAGTGGCTCCCGACACGTTGCTCGGTCCGTATCGAGAACTCTCATGCGAAGTTTCACTGACGGAGAACGGACAAGAGATCAAACAAAGACTGGGCCGAGGCATTCTGCGAATCGACCCGTAGCTCAGGCGGCTCGCCTGAGTTTTTGTTTTTTTCCGAACACTCTCAGGCGAGCCGCCTGAGCTACGAAAGGAATCACAGGCGAGCCGCCTGTGCTACGAATATGCCGCGACTTCTCATCCTGATGGCCCTCCTGATCCCGTCCTTCAGCCCCCTGTTCGCCGACGAACCGAGCTTCCGGCGCGACGTGATGCCGGTGTTCTTTCGAGCCGGCTGCAACTCGGGAACGTGTCATGGTTCGGCGCGCGGGAAGGACGGGTTCATGCTGTCGCTGTTCGGGTATGACACGAAGGGCGATTACTTTCGGCTGACTCAGGAATTGATCGGTCGGCGAGTCAACGTCGCCGCGCCGAGCGAGAGCTTGCTGCTCAAGAAGGCCAGCGGACAGGTGCCGCATACGGGTGGGAAGCGATTTGATGTGGAGAGTCCTTACTACCAGACGTTGCTCAAGTGGATCGAGGCCGGTGCTCCCGATGATTCGGCAAATGTGCCAGAGGCGGTCGAGATCACGCTCGAACCCGATCGCCTGCTGTTCGATGTCGGAGCGGTGGCAAAGCCAACGATTGTCACGGCGAGGTACTCGGATGGTTCGACGCGCGATGTGACGAAGCTGGCGTTGTTCAACACGAACAATCCAGACACCGCAACGATCAGCACGGACGGCGTGGTAGCTCCCGGCAAGCGTGGCGACACGTTTGTGTTCGCGCGGTTCAATCGGTTCACGATCGGCTCGGAAGTGATCGTGCTGCCGAAGGACTCGGCCATTCAGTGGAGCAATCCGCCAGCGTCGAACTACATTGACGAACTGGTTTACGACCGGTTGCAGAAGCTGCACTTGTTGCCGTCCGAGTTATGCGATGACGAAACCTTCGTGCGTCGTGTGTATCTCGATCTGGCCGGTGTGCCGCCGACCGTCGAGCAGTACCGCAGCTTCATTAGCGACATGAATCCCAAGAAGCGGGACGTGCTCATCGATCAGCTCATCGCGAGTGACGAGTTCTCGCAGGTCTGGACGGCGCTGTGGGCGGAGTCCGTGCGACTGATGGGCGGCGGCTATGCGCCGACGGGGACCGACATCAAAGCGGCCGAGGCGTACTACCAATGGATTCACGAGCAGATCAAATCGAACCGGCCCTTCAACGAGTTCATCGCCGATCAAGTCACCGCGACGGGGAGCAACCTGACGAACGGCCCGGCCAACCTTTACACGATGCTCGTTCACAACACGCGGTTCACGCCAAAGGAATTCGCGGCCAACTTCTCGCAGCTCACAATGGGCATTCAGGTCCAATGTGCCGAGTGCCACAACCACCCGTTTGATCGTTGGACAATGAATGACTACTACGGTTTCGTCAGCTTCTTCACGGGGATGAAACGGAAGCTGGGGGCCGAGCCGCGCGAGATGTACATCTTCAATGACCGGTCGATGCCGCCTGCGAAACATCTCGTCGATGACCGCCCAGTTCCGGCCACGGTGCTCGGCGGAGAAGCCCCGGTTCCCGAGATGGGCGACAAGCGGCAGGCTCTCGCGCAATGGCTGGCCTCGCCCGACAACCCGCACTTCGGCCGTAATTTTTCCAACCGCATCTGGGCGCACTTCTTCGGACGCGGTCTTGTCGAACCGGTCGATGACATGCGGATCAGCAACCCGCCCACGAACAAGCCGCTGCTCGATGCGCTGGCGAAACGCTTCGCCGAGTCGAACTTCAATCTGCGAGCGCTCGTCCGAGACATCTGCACGTCGCACGTCTATCAGCTTGCGAGCCAGCCGAACGAAACGAACTCGGGAGACACTCGGCAGTTCTCACGCAGCCGCTTGCGTCGTTTGCGCGCGGACGTGTTGCTCGACTCGATCGTCGTCGCGACCAGCAGCGAACGGGGCTTCGGATATTTTCCTCGCGGCACGAAAGCGATTCAGTATTACCCGCGCACGCCCGGTGACACCGAAGGCCCCAACGCCGGCGACCCGTTCTTCGCGACGTTCGGCCGTTCGCGACGCGGTTCGATCTGTGTCTGCGAGACTCGCGTCGAATCGAACTTGTCGCAGGCGCTGCATCTGTTGGTGGGTGACACGATCGATGGCCGAGTCGGCGGCGGACAGGTCGTTCCGAAGTTGCTGGTAGCCGGAAAATCCCCGGAAGAGATCATCGAAGAATTGTTCGTTCGCACGCTGAGCCGCAAGCCAACGTCGGAAGAACGGACCGCGATGCGCGAGCTGGTGGGCGAGAACGTAAAGGATCGCAAAGTGTTCGAGGACATCTTCAGCAGTCTGCTGCAATCAACCGAGTTTGGTTTTAATCACTGATGGGAACAATGGGACGGATAGGACTAATGCGACGGATAACTGCCACGAGTCCCATCGGTCCTATGAATCCCATCATTCCCATTCGAACAAGACACAGGCGAGCCGGCTGTGCTACGAAGAAACCATGAAACAACTCATTTCTCTCGCGCTGATCGCCCTGACCTCAGCGGCTCTCGCCGACGACAAGGCCCCGGTCAATTACAACGAGCACATCAAGCCGATCTTTCGGCAGCACTGCGCGAAGTGTCATGGGGATGATCAGCAGAAGGCGGGCTTGAATCTTCAGAGCTTCGAGTCGGCTCTTAAAGGGGGCAGCGGCGGCAAGGCGGTTGTCGCGGGGCGAGCGAGTGCGAGCTTGCTCTATCAAGCGATCACGAACGAAGACGCGGAAGCGCGGATGCCGCCCAATCAGCCGCCGTTGCCGGAGGCTCAAGTGAAATTGATCCTCGCGTGGATCACCGAGGGGCTGCGCGAATCGGCGACCAGTAAGTCGCTCGCGACGAATCGCGATCTCAGCTTCAAGCCGACCGCCGGAGCGATGACCAAGCCTGATGGACCGCCGCCGATGCCGGAGAAGTTGCCCGCAGTGACGCTGCCGCAACTCAAACACAAGCTGCCGATCCTCGCGATGGACGCCAGCCCGTGGGCACCGCTGGTCGCTGTCGCCGGGCAAGAGCATGTCCGATTGATCGACATCCAAACGCAGAAGGAACTCGGCGTCTTGCCGTTTCTCGAAGGCGTCCCGCACGTCATTCGATTCAGCCGTGATGGAGCCGTCTTGCTCGTCGCGGGGGGCAAGCCGGTGGAGTCGGGAAAGGCGGTCTTGTTCGATGTCCGCTCAGGCAAACGACTGGCCGAGATCGGCGATGAACTCGATGCCGTGTTGGCGGCGGACCTCAGTCCCGATCAGCAGTGGGTCGCGATTGGTGGCTCGGGCAAAGTCGTGAAGGTCTACGGCACGAGCGATGGCCTCTTGAAGTACAAGCTGACTCGGCACACCGATTGGATCACTGCCATCAGCTTCAGTCCCGACGGCAATAAGTTGGCGACAGCCGATCGCGCGGGAGGACTGCATCTGTGGGAACCAAAGACCGGCGGCATCCTGCTCACGCTCGCCGAACACAAGGCTTCGATCCCGTCTCTGAATTGGCGCAACGACAGCCGAGTCTTGGCGTCAGCGGGCGAAGACGGCCTGCTCATCTGGTGGGACACGGTCGATGGTTGGCCTGCGATCTCAAAGCCGAACGCGCATCCGCCGAAGCGTGCTGAGGGTGTTTATGGTCGCCTGCGCAATGGAGTTCTCGGCACATCGTTCGATCGCAACGGCAACTTGCTGTCGGCGGGTCGTGATGGAGTCGTTCGCCTGTGGGCCGCCGACGGCCAGACGACGAAGACGTTTGAGGTCTCCAACGCAGTGCCCATCACGGCGTGCATCAGCCACGACGGCAAGACACTGATCTGCGGAGACTCAGCAGGTGAGCTGCACTTCTGGAATGCGCCGTGAAGAGTGTTGTGAGGCGCACTCGGATGATCGTTGCTTGTTACTGAGAGTCGCCCACGGAACTGCAGGCATTTCCAATGCGGCCCCGCGTCGCTTCACTGTCAGACGCTGGTTCAAAACAAGGTTCATCCGATGTTTTGGTGGGGAGTCCAATGAGCGGTATGCCGTCCGTCGATTTCATCCTGAAGGGATGCCAGCGATTAGCAGCCTGTTGAACAAGGATTGTTGGGAGGGCGAGGCTCCCGCCGAGCCGCAAGAAACAAGTGATATTCCACACACATCCGGCTCGGCAGGAGCCTC